>DATBHH010000074.1:0-6130 GCA_036557525.1 Solirubrobacterales bacterium
CGTCGGAGGCTCAGGCCGCTGAGGCTGAGGCCCCGGCCACTGAGGAGACGGCCGCCGACCCCGGAAGCGAAGCTGAGGAGTCGGCGGTTGATGGCGAAGCCGATAGCCCGAGCGAGGCGGCGTCGCAATCTGATTCCCCGCCGCCGAGCGAGGGCGGAGAGTCTCAAGAGACTGAGCAGGGTTCAGAGGCCGACGAATCGTGACCGCCGTCAAGATCCGACAGACCCGCTCCGCCAACGGGACCAATCCGAGCCAGAAAGCGACGCTGTGGGCTCTCGGCCTGGGCCGGATCGGCAAGGCCGTCGAGCTCGAGGACTCGCCCCAGCTGCAGGGACAGATCCGGGTTGTCTCGCACCTGGTGGAGGTCGACGGTGGCTGAGAAAGGCGGCAGTGACCGGGCGGCCGAGGTCGGGCTGCACAGCCTGAAGCCGAAGCCGGGCTCGCGGCGGCCGCGCCGCCGCGTCGGGCGCGGCGAGGGCAGCGGCCTCGGCAAGACGTCGGGCCGCGGCCAGAAAGGCTACGGCTCGCGCTCGGGCTCGAAGAAGAAGGCGGGCTACGAGGGCGGGCAGAACCCGATCCACATGCGGATGCGAAAGCTTCGCGGCCCGCACAAAAAGCAGTCGATGCCGTTCGAGAAATTCCGGACCGCGACTCAGCCGGTCAACGTCGGCGACCTCGACGATCGCTTCGACGCCGGCGCCGAGGTCAATCCCGCGACCCTGAAGGAGAAGGGACTCGCGAAGCGCTCCGACCCGGTCAAGATCCTGGCCCGGGGCGAGATCTCGAAGAAACTCGAGGTTCACGCCCACAGGTTCAGCGCCGCCGCCCGCGAGAAGATCGAGTCGGCGGGCGGCTCCTGCCACACTCTGGAGCCCTGATGCTCAAAACGATCGCGAACGCATTCAGCGTCGCCGACATCCGCAAGAAGCTCGCCTTCACCGCGGCGATGCTGCTGCTCTACCGGCTCGGCGCCTACATCCCCGCCCCGGGGGTCGACAGCGAAGCGATCAAGGAAATCCAGAGCAACTTCGGCGGCAGCAACATCCTCGGCTTCCTCAACCTGTTCTCGGGCGGCGGCCTCTCGCGGCTGTCGCTTTTCGCGCTGGGGATCATGCCCTACATCACGGCCTCGATCATCCTCCAGCTGCTGACCGTGGTCGTCCCGTCGCTCGAGAAACTCCAAAAAGAAGGCGAGGTCGGGCAGCAGAAGATCACCCAGTACACCCGCTACCTGACGGTCGGCCTGGCATTTGCGCAGTCGTTCGGCTACGTCTACCTCTTCCGCTCGTTCGGGCGCTCGGCCGGGAGCGACCCGCTGGGCACCCTCAGCGGCGGCCGCGTCTTCCTGATCGTCATCTGCCTGACCGCCGGCTGCACGCTGCTGATGTGGCTGGGCGAGCTGATCACCCAGCGTGGGATCGGCAACGGCATCTCGCTGATGATCTTCGCCTCGATCGCCTCGCGGATCCCATCGGGGGTCGAATCCTGGTGGAACAACCCCGATCAGGTCTTCGTAGTGATGATGCCGTTCGTAGCCCTCGGGGTGATCCTCGCGATCGTCTTCGTCCAAGAGGGCCAGCGGCGGATCCCGGTGCAGTACGCGAAACGCGTCGTCGGCCGGCGGATGACGTCGGGCGGCTCGACCTACCTGCCGCTGCGGGTAAACATGGCGGGGGTCATCCCGGTCATCTTCGCCGCCTCGATAATGGCCTTCCCGCCGACGATCGGCCAGCTCCTCAACACCCCGGCGGCGCTCGACTTCGCGGCGTTCTTCAGCCCCAACGGCTGGGCCTACGTGGTCGGCGAGGTGTTCTTCATCATCATCTTCACCTACTTCTACACCGCGGTGACCTTCAACCCGGTCGATCAGGCCGACAACCTGAAGAAATACGGCGGCTTCATCCCCGGGGTGCGCCCGGGCAGGCCGACGGCCGAATATCTCGACCGCATACTCTCGCGACTGACCTTCCCCGGCGCTCTCTACCTGGGTGCCGTGGCGGCGCTGCCGGCGATCCTGTTCAGCCAGACCTCCGCCAACTTCTATTTCGGCGGGACCTCGATCCTGATCGTGGTCGGCGTCGCGCTCGACACGGTCAAGCAGCTCGAGGCGCAGTTGATGATGAGGAACTACGAGGGATTCCTGAAATAGAGCTCAACCTCATACTTCTCGGGCCGCCGGGGAGCGGCAAGGGCACCCAGGGTGAGCGGCTCCAGGAGGACCTCCAGCTTCCCTACTACGCGACCGGAGACATCCTCCGCGCCGCGGTGCGCGAGGAGACCGAGCTTGGCAGGACGGCGAAGGAGTACATGGACCGCGGCGACCTCGTGCCCGACGACGTGATCGTCGGCGCGATCGGCGAGCGAATCGACTCCACCGAGGCCGCCGACGGCTTCATTCTCGACGGCTTCCCGCGCACGGTGCCCCAGGCCGAAGCGCTGGATGCGAAGGTCGACGAGCTTGGCCGGCGCCTCACCGGAGTCCTCCTGATCGACGCCCCGGACGAGGAGGTCGTGCGGCGCCTCGGCGGGCGGCGCACCTGCGCCGAGGCGGGCCACGTGTTCCACCTCGAGTTCAACCCCCCCGAGCGCGAGGGAGTCTGCGACGTCGACGGCAGCGAGCTGATCGTCCGCGACGACGACCAGCCCGACGTGATCCGCCACCGGCTCGAGACATACCACGAGAAGACGGAGCCGCTGATCGAGTACTACGACCATCGCAGCCTGCTGAGGCGGATCGACGGGGCCGCCCCGCCGGACGAGGTCGCCGCCGACGTGACCCGCACCCTGGCCACGCTTAAACTCGAAGCAGACGAGGCGATCTAGCGTGTACCGGATGATCATCCGCAAGAGCCCGGATCAGGTTGAGAAGATGGCGGCGTCCGGCCAGATCCTCGTCCGCTGCCTGAAGATGCTGGCGGCGAAGGCCAGGCCCGGGGCCACCACCAAGGACCTGGATGCGGCGGCCGAGAAGTTCATCCGGTCGCAGGACGCCGAGCCCGCCTTCAAGGGGTATCGCGGCTTCCCAGGCTCGATCTGCGCCTCGCCGAACTCGATGGTCGTCCACGGGATCCCGGGTCCCTACGAGCTGAAGCGCGGAGATGTCCTCTCGCTCGACGTCGGCGTCGTCAAGGACGGCTGGGTCGCCGACGCCGCGATCACGGTCCCGGTCGGAACGATCGACCCCGACGCCCGCCGCCTGCTCGACGTGACCCGCGGCGCGCTCTTCGCCGGCGCCGCGGAGATGCGGCCCGGCAACCACCTCGGCGACGTCTCCTCCGCGATCCAGCGGGCGGTCGAGCTGGAGGGGCTGTCGGTGATCCGCACCCTCGTCGGCCACGGCATCGGCCGCGAGATGCACGAGGACCCGCAGGTGCCCAACTTCGGCGAGGCGGGGAAAGGACCGCTGCTCGAGGAGGGGACGGTGCTGGCGATAGAGCCGATGGTCAACGCCGGCGGCCCGCTGGTGCGGATGGGTGACGACGGCTGGGCCGTCTACTCACAGGACGGCTCGCTCGCCGCCCATTTCGAGTTCACCGTCGCCGTCACCGCCGACGGCCCGCGGATCCTCACGCCCTGGCACGAGGACGAATAGCAGCAAGCGGATGAACGAGGAGCGCTGGGCCGAGGTCGACCAGTTCGTCAGCGCGACGATCGCGCCCGACGACGAGGTTCTCCGCCGGGCGGTCGAGCGCTGCGAGGCCGCCGGCCTGCCGGCGATCCAGGTCTCGGCACCGCAGGGGAAGCTCCTCAACCTCCTGGCACGCTCGATCGGCGCCCGGACGGTGCTCGAGTTCGGGACGCTCGGCGGCTACAGCACGATCTGGATCGGCCGCGCCCTGCCCGAGGGCGGCCGCCTGATCACGCTCGAGGCCGACCCCCGCCACGCCGAGGTCGCGCGCGAGAACATCGCCGGGGCGGATCTCGCCGAGCTCGTCGATCTGCGGGTCGGCCCGGCGCTGGAGACGCTCCCTCTTCTCGAGGCCGAGGACATCGGGCCCTTCGACCTGGTCTTCATCGACGCCGACAAGGTCAGCACCCCCGAGTACTTCGCCTGGTCGCTTGATCGCACGAGGCCCGGAGGGCTGATCGTCGCCGACAACGTGGTCCGCGGCGGAACCCTTGCCGAGGCAGATTCCGACGACCCCACGATCATCGCCCAGCGTCGCCTGCACGAGTGGCTGACGGGCGAGCCGCGGGTCGACGCTACGACGATCCAAACGGTCGGGGTCAAGGGCCACGATGGCTTCACGCTCGGGCTCGTCGCCGGCTAGCGTCCCCTGCTATCTTTCTGACTCGGCCCAGTGGGCCGGTCGTGTCCGCTTGCCCGACTCCTGGGGCAGGCGGGAGTCCTGTATTCGAACGAGACCGGAGCGATGAAGGTCAGAGCTTCCGTAAAGCCGATGTGCGAAAAGTGCAAGGTCATCAGGCGCAACGGCGCCGTCTTGGTGATCTGCCAGAACCCACGTCACAAGCAGCGGCAGGGGTAGCGCGTGGCACGGATCGCGGGGATCAACATCCCGGTCAACAAGCGGGCCGAAATCGGCCTCACATACATCTTCGGGATCGGCCGCTCGACGGCCCAGGAGATCCTCGCCGAAACCAAGATCGACGCGGACACGGTCGTCAAGGACCTGACCGAGGACGAGGTCGTCCGGCTGCGCGAGGCGGTCGAGCGCCACGAGGTCGAGGGCGACCTCCGTCGCGAGCGCTCCCAGGACGTCAAACGGCTGATGGAGATCGGCTCCTACAGGGGACTTCGCCACCGCCGCGGGCTTCCCGTCCGCGGCCAGCGGACCAAGACCAACGCGCGCGGCCGCAAGGGCCCGCGCCGGATGAGCGTCGCCGGCAAGCGCAAGGCGCCGGCGCCGAAATAGGAACCCTCGATGGCAACCGCGAAAAAACCCGGCAAGGGCCGCACTCGGCGCCGCGTCAAAAAGAACATCGCCTACGGCCAGGCGCACATCAAGACCTCCTTCAACAACACGATCGTCACCCTCACCGACACCCAGGGCAATGTGATCGCCTGGGAGTCGGCCGGCTCGGCGGGCTTCAAAGGCTCGCGCAAGTCGACGCCGTTCGCCGCCCAGGTGACCGCCGACGCGGCGGCCAAGAAAGGGATGGAACACGGCCTCGAAAAGGTCGAGGTATTCGCCAAGGGCGCCGGCTCCGGGCGCGAGACCGCGATCCGCTCGCTGCAGGCCGCGGGGCTCGAAGTGACGACCGTCAAGGACGTCTCACCGCAGGCCCACAACGGCTGCCGGCCGAAGAAGCGGAGGAGGGTGTGAAGGTGCGCGGAGCGAGCAGCCACATCTGGCCCCTTTGCGAGCGGAGTGCACCGGAACCGGGGGTTCCTTAGTGGCGCGCGACACCTCCCCCCAGTGCAAGCAGTGCCGGCGCGAGGGCCAGAAGCTGTTCCTCAAGGGCGAGCGCTGCTTCACCGACAAGTGCGGCGTCGAGCGGCGCTCCTACCCGCCCGGAGAGCACGGTCGTGGCCGGATGCGCCAGTCCGAGTACCGGGTGCAGCTGCGCGAGAAGCAGAAGACGCGCCGCTACTACCAGGTGCTCGAGAAGCAGTTCCGGGCCTATTACGAAAAGGCCGCCCGCCAGGACGGGGTGACCGGCGAGAACCTCCTGCGCCTGCTCGAGTCGCGGCTGGACAACGTCCTCGTCCGCCTCGGGTTCGCCGCCTCGCGGCGCCAGGCGCGGCAGCTGATCCGCCACGGCCACTGGCTCGTGAACGGGCGTCGGGTCGACGTCCCCTCCTACCAGGTGCGGCCCGAGGACGTGATCTCGATCAAGGCCGATTCAGGGGCCACGGACACGATCCGCAATGCGACAGAGCTTGTCTCGACCGTGCCGGCCTGGCTCCAGGCCGACCACGATTCGCTTACCGCCAAGATCCTGCGCTACCCCGAGCGCGCGGAGATCTCGGCGCCGGTACAGGAGCAGCTCATCGTCGAGCTGTACTCCAAGTAGTCCGGACGATTCGGAAACACCCCAGACGCAAGGAACTCATGACCACTGACTTCCAGGTCCCTCGTATCACCTCAGAGAAGGTCGACGACCGTCGCGGCACCTTCACGATCGAGCCGCTCGACAAGGGCTTCGGCTACACCTTCGGCAACGGCCT
>DATBHH010000075.1:0-10882 GCA_036557525.1 Solirubrobacterales bacterium
CGAAGAAGGGCGTGTTCGGCGCCTGCATGGGCGTGGCCCTCGTCAACGACGGCCCGGTGACGCTGATGCTGGAAACCTGATGGACGCCCCCGCCTACGATCGGATGGGAATCGAGTACGCGCAGGTTCGCCGCGCCGACCCCAGGATCGAAGCCGCGATCCACGCCGCGCTCGGCGACGCCGGCACCGTCCTCAATGTCGGGGCCGGGGCCGGGTCCTATGAGCCGGCCGACCGCGAGGTGCTCGCGGTCGAGCCGTCGCCCGTGATGATCGCCCAGCGCCCGCCGGGCGCCGCTCCGGCGATCGAAGCCGTTGTCGAGGACCTGCCGCTCGCCGACGACAGCGTCGACGCGGTGATGGGCGTCTTCACGATGCAGCACTGGAGCGACATCGGGCGCGGACTCGCCGAGGTGGCGAGGGTCGGGCGGGACCGGGCTGTGTTCGTCACCCTCGACATCGACGTCGCCGAGTCGATGTGGCTCGGCGCCGATTACCTGCCGGAGATGATCGAGGCCGATCGGCGCGATTTCCCCTCCCTCGAGCAGCTGGCATCCGCCCTCCCCGGGCTGGTGGTCAACGAGATCCCGGTTCCGAGCGACTGCCGGGATGGGTTCTGCATCGGACTCTGGAGCCGCCCGGAGGCCCATCTCGAGCCACGGGTCCGCCGGGCGTCCTCAACCTGGCATCGCCTCGACCCGGGCGTGGTCGAGCGCGCGCTGGGCCGGCTCGCGGCCGACCTCGAGAACGGCGAGTGGGACAGGCGCCACGGCCACCTGCGGGAGCTCGACGAGCTCGACGTCGGGCTGCGGCTGGTCCAGGCCGACCTCCGGTCCGAGTCCGAAACGAGTCGAGCCGGGCCCCCCGGACCCGGCTCGATTTGACCTCCCAGCCCCGCGCGCTTCAGGTGCCGCGCGGGTGAGGCGTGTGTCCCCCGATGTGCAGGCTCTCGAGAATCCTCGGGATGTAGAGAAGGCCGGCGACGCCGACGACGACGTAGACGACGTCGGTGAGCGTCCCGCCCCCGAACACGTCCGAGATCACGTTGGTGTCGAATAGCCCGACCATCCCCCAGTTGAGAGCGCCGAGCACCATGACCACGAGGGCGATGGGCTCAAGTCGTCTGATCATCTCCATTTCTCCCTTCTGGAAGATAATGCGGATAGTTACGAAGTCAAGTAACCGCCGGAAGACCTCCGGTTACCTCCCGGCCTCGATACTGCGTTGACTTGAGCACCGCGATCAGAGATGCGACGGACGGCGACGCGCGCAGGGTGGCGGACCTCTGGACCGAGGCCTACGTGACCCTCGGCGTCGGCGGCCGAGCCGATCCCTACTCCGAGGCCGACTTCGCGACCTCGGCGAGGCACGGGGAGGTCTTCGTCGCCGACGGCGCCGACCGCGTCGCCGGAGTCGTTGTCCTGTTCGCCCCCGAGTCGCCGGGGCGGGTCGTCGCGACCGGCGAAGAGGCGGAGCTCTCGCGCCTGGCGGTAGCCGCTGACGAGCGCGGCCATGGGGTCGGGCGTGCCCTGGTCGCCCACTGCGAGCGTCTCGCCCGCTCCGCGGGCTGGCCCGCGATCACGCTCTGGAGCCGAGCCGGCCAGGTCGAGGCCCACCGGCTCTACGAGTCGATGGGCTACCGCCGGGTGGCCGAGCGTGACTCCGTCGATGCGAGCGGATTGGACCGCCTCGCCTACCGCCTCGAGCTCGACCAGGCCGGGACAACCGCGCGGTGATCCCGGCCGAGCAGCCCCTCACCAGGTATCTCGAGGGCTCGATCGTCTCTCTCGAGCCGCTCGCCGAGGAGCACGCGGGCGGCCTCTGGGAGGCGGCTCAACCGGATGAGATCTGGGCCTGGCTGACCAACATCGGCGCCGGCCGCGAGCTCTTCGACCAGTGGATGAGGGCGTCGCTCGAGGCCGCTGCGGCCGGCGCCGAGGGGCCGTTCGCGATCCGCAGCCGCGCCGACGGCCGGCCGCTGATCGGAAGCAGCCGCTACCTCAACGTGCGGCGAGGCGACCGCGTCGTCGAGATCGGGTGGACCTGGCTGACGCCGAGCACCTGGCGCACCGGGGCCAACGTCGAGGCGAAACTGCTGATGCTGTCGCACGCCTTCGAGTCGCTGGGCTGCATTCGGGTCGAGTTCAAGACCGACTCCCGCAACGAGCGATCGCGGGCGGCGATCGCCGCGCTGCCGGCGCAGTTCGAGGGGGTGCTCCGCAACCACATGATCGTCCCCGACGTCGGCCGGCGCGACTCCGCGTACTACAGCGTCATCGACTCCGAGTGGCCCGAGGTGCGCGCCAACCTCGAACGGCGCCTCGCCCGCGGGGTAGGCTAGGCGGAACCGGCCGGGTCGGCCGGCGAAGGAGGGATGCCATGAACGACTACGTGATCGTCGGCGCCGGCTCGGCCGGCTGTGTCCTCGCGGCGCGGCTTTCGGAGGACGCGGACACGAGCGTCCTGCTGATCGAGGCGGGGCCGCCGGATGCGAACGACAACATCCACGTTCCGCTCGGCTATCTGAAACTGCCGGGGACCGAGGTCGACTGGAACTACTGGGGCGCTCCCGAGCCGTTCTGCAACGACCGCCGCATCCCGCTGCCGCGCGGCAGGGTCCTCGGCGGGTCCTCGTCGATCAACGCGATGGTCTACATCCGCGGCAACCGCCGGGACTACGACGAATGGGGCGAGCCGGGCTGGTCGTGGGACGACCTCTTCCCCTACTTCCTGCGCTCCGAGGACAACGAGCGCGGCGAGTCTGAGTGGCATGCGGTCGGCGGGCCGCTTCCGGTCGGCGATCAGCGCTCGGGGCTGGCGATCCCGCCGGCGTTCGTCGAGGCGGGGGTCGAGGCGGGCCTCGCCCGCAACGAAGACTTCAACGGCGCCGAGCAGGACGGGGTCGGGATGTATCAGGTGACTCAGCGCGGCGGGATGCGCGCCAGTGCCTCGGTCGCCTACCTGCACCCGGCGATGGAGCGGCCGAACCTGACCGTGATGCCGAACACCCTCGTCCACCGCATCCTCTTCGACGGCAGCCGGGCGGTCGGAGTCGCCGCCTCGCAGCTCGGCGAGGTGACCGAGCACCGGGCCGAGCGCGAGGTGATCCTCTGCGGGGGCGCCTACAACTCGCCGCAGCTGCTGATGCTTTCCGGGGTGGGGCCGGCAGAGCACCTGACGATGCGCGAAGTCGAGGTCCTCCTCGACCAGCCGGCGGTCGGCGAGAACCTCAGCGACCACCCGGCGACGTACTCGGTCTGGACCACGCCCGAGCCGGAGAGCCTGCTGCTGGCGCTGGAGCCGGCCGCCCTGGAGGAGTTCGAAACCTCCCAGAGCGGCCCGTTCACCTCGAACCTCGCCGAGTCGGGCGGGTTCGCCCGGGTCGGCAGCGGCGCCGCCGCGCCCGACATCCAGTTCCACGTTGCGGGGCTGCAGATCGTCGAAGAGGGGCTCGGCGACCCGGAGGCCCACGGCGTCTGGGTCTCCCCCTGCCTGCTGACGCCGAACAGCCGCGGCTCGGTCCGGCTCGCCTCGAACGACCCGACCGCGCGGCCCGTGATCCGCAACCGCTTCTACACCGACCCGGCCGACATGCCGCGGATGATCGAGGCTCTGCGGTTGACGGAGGAGATCGCCGCCAGCCCGGCGATGCGCCCCTACGCTGCCGATCGCTACAACGCCCCCGCGGACGACTCGGACGAGGCGCTCCGCGAGCACGCGGCGCGAACCACGTTCGCGATCTACCACCCGGTCGGGACCTGCGCGATCGGGTCGGTCGTCGACCCCGAGCTTCGCGTCACCGGCCTCGAGGGGATCCGCGTCGTCGACGCATCGGTGATGCCGACGGTTCCGCGCGGCAACACCAACGCGCCGACCATCGCTCTCGCCGAGCGCGCCGCGGACCTGATCAGGGGCGAGGAGCCGCTGCGGGCGGGCGCCGGGACGGAGCAGACGGCGGGCGCCTAGACCGCCCTCCTCGAGTCCGCGGGAATGGCGCCCCACGGCTCGATGCTCTATTTCGACGCCCGGCTCGGCGCCGGCTGAGCCCGAGTCGCCCGCTCAGCGTGCCCGGCCGAGCGCCTCGTCGATGAACGGGCCGAGAAGCTCGTCGGCGGCGGCGGCGGTCGCCTCGGTCGCGGCGGTGGGAACGGTGATGTAGCTGATCGCGAGCCGGACCAGCGATTCGGCCAGGAGCTCGGTCTTGGCGACGGGGGCCTGCGGCCAACCCTCCTGGATCACCGCCGAGAGCCGGGCAGTCGCCCACTGGACGACGGGCATTCCCTGGGTGGTGACGAACGGAAGCATCCCGCCGGTGCCGTCGTCGCTCAGCATCATCCTCACAAGGGGGTCCTCGCCGGCGGTGCGCAGGAACGTGTCGAGCGCGGCGCCGACCGCGGCATGCGGGTCGTCAAGGTGCTCGCGGACCGCTTCCTCGACGACGTCGAGGAAGCGCTCGCCCTCGTGGATCACGAACGCCTGCGCAAACTCGTCGCGGCTGCCGAACTCCTTGTACAGGGTCTGGCGGCTGACGCCGGCGGCGGCGGCGACTTCGGCCATCGTGATCTCCGACCAGGCGCGGTGCTGGAGCTCGTCGCGGGCGGCGCCGAAAAGGGTCTCGCGCAGCAGTTTGCGCGCGGCGACGGCATACGGCGCTCGCCCGGGTGCGGTCGACATCGCCGCCATCGTCTCAGTCGCCCTCGACGGGCTCGAAGTCGACCTTGTCGCGGACGCCGCAGTCGGGGCAGGCCCAGTCGGCGGGGACCTCCGACCACGGCGTGCCGGGCGGGAAGCCCTCGCGGGGATGACCGGCCTCCTCGTCGTAGACGTAGCCGCAGCTCGGGCAGCGCCAGGCGCTCATGCGTGCGCGGCTCCGTACCGCGCCAGCACGCGCCCGCGCTTGCGGGGCTGGATGTTGGCGCGGCTGACGTCGCCGCCGTAGTGCTCGATCAGGATCGGGTCCATCACCCGACGCCAGAGCGGCGGGACCCAGGCGAGGACGATCATCCCGGCGTACCCGGTCGGCAGCTGCGGCGCCTCGTCGACGTGGCGCAGGGCCTGATAGCGCCGGGTCGGGTTGGCGTGGTGGTCGCTGTGGCGCTGGAGGTGGTAGAGCAGCACGTTGGAGGCGACGTTGTTGCTGTTCCAGCTGTGCTCGGCGCGGCAGCGCTCGAAGCGGCCGTCCTCCCTGCGCTGGCGCAGCAGGCCGTAGTGCTCGAGGTAATTGACGACCTCGAGCAGCGAGAACCCGAGCACCGCCTGGAGCAGGAGGTAGGGCAGGACGACAGGGCCGAAGACGATCGCCAGCGCGGCGAACAGAACGACGGTCATCGCCCAGGCGCCGAGGATGTCGTTGCGGAGGGTCCAGTGCGACTTCCCCATCCGGTCGAGCCGGGCGCACTCGATCCCCCAGGCCGAGCGGAGGCTGCCGGCGACGGTGCGCGGTAGGAAGGCCCAGAAGCTCTCCCCCAGCCTCGAGCTGGCGGGGTCCTCGGGCGTCGCGACGCGGACGTGATGGCCGCGGTTGTGCTCGATGAAGAAATGCCCGTAGCCGGTCTGAGCCAGCGCGATGCGGCTGAGCCAGCGCTCGAGGCTGGCGCGCTTGTGGCCGAGCTCGTGGGCGGTGTTGATAGCGATCCCGCCGACGACTCCCATCGTCAGGGCGAGGCCGAGGCTCTCGGGAACCGAGAGGTCGCCGCTCGACCAGAGGTAGCAGGCGAAGATCAGGCCCGCGTACTGGATCGGGATGAAGACGTAGGTGCACCAGCGGTAGTAGCGGTCCTGTTCGAGCCACTTGATGATGCTGTCGGGCGGATTCGAGGGGTCCATCCCGACGACGATGTCGAGGAGCGGGAAGACGACGAAGACGAGGAGCGGGCCGAAGAACCAGAAGCCACCCCAGCCCGTCACCTGGACGTAGCCCCAGGCGATGAACGGAGCGAGGGGGATGATCAGCCCGAGCAGCCAGGCGTAGCGCTTACCGTCGCGCCAGGTCGCAGGGTTGAGCTCGATGTCCTCCCCGTGGTGGTGGTGATGCTCGTGCTCGTCGAATCTGTCGTGCGTGGCCGCCTCCATGGCCCTCCTTGTCAAATTCGTCGCTTACGTCCCTGTCGCTTACACCGTAGCGCTATTTGTAAACCAGCGCAACAAACTCTCGCGTGCTGTACCGGTCGAATTCCTTCCGGTGGGATTTATGCCCGCATAGCGGACATTTCTCCCACCGCAAGTCGGCGCCGGGATCCGCTGGGCTAGTAGCGGATGCGAAGGACAATGCGGCCGTACCTGTGGTCGTAGCCACGGTAGAAGGCGAACGCAGACAAATCGCAGGACCGCGGCTTACGGATCAGGAGTGGGATCGAGACTCGAGCCGGGACCGCTCGGACCGTGATCCACCCGTCCCGGTTGCCCCCCGGACCACGCTCGGCGTAGCAATGGACTGCGCGATACACCCTGACCGGAGCGCGAGGTGTCGCCCGAACTTCCAACATCAGGGGGTGAGACGGGTGCATGACAATCGCATCTACCGACGGATTTGGGATTTCCCCTGTGCTGATCGATGACGAGATCACCTTTCCCTGAGCGGCGCCCGACAACAGTGCCAAGCCGGTGAGCGTCTGGATCGCGAATTTCCACATCGTCGTTCGAATCCCGCCCTAGTAGCGGATGAACACCGCGATTCGACCCCGCTGGTCAAAGCTCTTGTAGGACGCGTCGGCGGATAGGTTGCAATAGCGGGGCCGGCGGACCAATACCGGCATTCGGACTCGAATCGGGAGCCCATCGCTGGTCATCCGGTGTTTCGCGACCCTATTCTGGGCCTTCGAACGGCAGTGGATGCGCCAGGACACCACGACGGGGTCCTGCGGGGCGGCTCGTACTTCGAAGCGCGCGGGATGGGTCGGGTGGATTAGCAATACCCGGGTATTCGGGTCTGGAAATTCGCCGGTCTCAACCGATGACGAGGCAACCCTGGCATCGGCGGTGCCAAGCATCAACGTCAAGGCGGCGATCGTGAGGAGAGCCCAGCGCCCCATGCTTCCTTGAACGGCTGCCGGTTAGATCTTCAGCAGGACGAAGGTGTTGAGCACGAACAGGATCGCGAAGAAGATCGTCGCGCGGTCGAGGTTGCGCTCGACCATCGAGCCGCCGCCGAAGGAGCTGCCGCCGCCGCCGATGCCGAAGGCGCCGGAGAGGCCGGCGTCTTTGCCCGAGTGCAGCAGGATCAGGAAGATCAGCACGACGGCGATGATCACCTGGAGGACTCCGAGGAGGGCGAACATGTGGCCGGGATTCTAGCTATGCGTGATCTTCTCGGGCCGGCTGCCGTTGCCGTTGGCACTTCCGCGCTCGAGGATCTCGACCGCTTCGCTGCGCAGCTCGGCGTCCAGGAAGGCGAAGTCCTCGTCGGAGAGCTTGCCCGCCGCGTGGTCGAGCTCGGCGTCGCGGATCTCGCGGTACTTCGCCTCCTTGAGGGCATCGAGGTCGGTGGCGAGGGCCGGCCGCCGGCGCGGCCCGCGCGCCGGCCAGATCGCGATCAGCGCACCCGAGAGGGCGATCAGGCCGCCGATCCAGATCCAGGTGACGAGCGGGTTGATGATGATCCGAAAGACGACCGGCGCGGCGTCGTCGACGAAGCTCCTCGCGAGGCGCTGCGCGATCTCGCCCTCCAGGACCTCGATCTGGGCGGCGACCACCGGCGCCAGCTGCGGCCTCGCCGCCGCGGCTTTCATCAGGCCGGCGAGGTCCCGGCACTGGGGCGGCGAGCCGGGAGCGCCGTGGACGCATTTGCCGAAGCGGCGATCGGCCTCGATCGCCTGCCGCCTGATCACACTGATGTTCGGCTGAGGCGCCGCCCAGAAGTCGTTCGACAGCCCGGCCCGCAGGCCGACCTCGCTCGTCGCTTCGCCGTCGAAGAAGCTGCTGACCTTCCCCCCCTCGACCCCGGTCGGGCGGAAGTATCGCCGGCTCGGCCTCACGGTGAAGGCGCTGCCGCCGTCTGCGACCCGCAGCACCGCCCCGAAGCCGAGCGCCTGCTTGGTGACGCTGACCGTCGGGCGGACGTAGGTGACCCTGCGCCCGTCGATGACCGTGCTCTGTCCCGGCCGCAGGGTCACGTCGCGCTTCGTCTGGAAGCTCGATGACGCCGCTATCCCGATCAGCAGCACGATGACGCCGGCGTGGACGATGTAGCCGCCGTAGCGGCGGCGGTTGCGCGAGACGACTCCGACGAGCCCCGCCGCCAGCGACCCGCCGCCAAGCGTTCGCCGCGCCGAGGCCCCGCGCCAGAACTCCTGCGCCAGCCCGGTCAGCGCGAAGGCCGAGAAGGCGAACAGCGCGAGCGCCCAGGGCCTCTCGCCGACTGACGTCGCGATCAGCAGGACGAGGCAGGTGAGCGCGCCGACGAGGGCCGGCCAGAGGAAGACGCGCTTTGCCGACTCCCAGCTGACGCGGCGCCAGGCGAGCAGCGGTCCGATCCCGGTGAACAGCACCAGGAGGACCGCGAGCGGCGTCGTGTAGCGGTCGAACCACGGTGCCGCCAGCGAGGATTTTTCGCCGGTGAAGAACTCGGAGATGAGCGGGAAGAAGGTCCCCCAGAAGATCGCCACGCAGAGCGCGATGAGCAGCAGGTTGTTGATCAGGAAGACCGCCTCGCGGGAGATCAGCGAGTCGATCCGGCGCTCGGAGCGGAGGTCGTCGAGCCGGGAGACGATCAGAGCCGCCGAGCCGATCGTGACGACCGCGATCAGGGCGAGGATGTATGGGCCGACCGTGCTGTCGCCGAAGGCGTGGATCGACTGCAGCACGCCGGAGCGGACGAGGAAGGTGCCGAGCAGCGCCAGCGAGAAGGTGGCGACGATCAGGCTTGCGTTCCAGACCTTCAGCATCCCGCGCCGCTCCTGGACCATGATCGAGTGCAGGAACGCGGTCCCGGCCAGCCACGGCATCAGCGCCGCGTTCTCGACCGGGTCCCATGCCCAGTACCCGCCCCAGCCGAGCTCGGTGTAGGACCAGCGCGCGCCGAGCAGCAGTCCGAGGCCGAGGAACGCCCAGGCGATCAGCGCGAACCGGCGCGTCGCCCGGATCCACGCCGCGTCGAGCCGGCGGGTGACGAGGGCCCCGATCGCGAACGCGAACGGGATCGTGAACGCGACGTAGCCCGAGTAGAGCATCGGCGGGTGGATCATCATGCTCGGGTGCTGCAGCAGCGGGTTCAGCCCGACGCCGTCGACGGGCACAGGGTTGAGCGTCGAGAACGGGTTGACCCCGCCGGCGAACAACATCAGTCCGGTGAAGAAGGCCGCGATCGCGGCCATCACCGCGGTTGCGTAGGGGACGATCTCGCGCAGCTTGCCGCGGGTCGCGAACAGCGCCGCCGAGGAGGCGATCGAGAGGACCCAGGCCCAGAGCAGCAGCGATCCTTCCTGGCTCGACCACATCGCCGCCAGCTTGTAGAAGGTCGGCGTGTCGATCGAGGAGTGCTGCTGTACGACTTTGAACGAGAAGTCGTTGCGCAGGAACGCCAGCTCGATCAGAACCACGCAGAGCGTCAGCAGCGCGCAGAGCCCGTATACGGCGCGGCGCGAGAGGTCGACCCAGCGCCGCTCGCCGTCGCGGCCGACCAGGGCCACGACCGCAGCCGCGATCGCCGTCACGAAGGCGAGGACGAGGGCGGCCCCGCCGAGGCTAGCTGTCATTCGATTCTTCTTCGGCGGTGTACTTCGACGGGCACTTGGTGACGAGGGTGTCCGGTTCGCCGACGAAGACGCCTTTCACGACCGAGCCGGTGAGGACGATCTCGCGCCCGCCCCGGAACGGGTCGGGGACGGTTCCCGAATAGGTGACCGGGATGCTCTCGCCGGCGTTGTCGCGGTCGGCGACGCGGAACCGGAGTTCCGACCCGTGGTGGGTGACCGAGCCGGTCACGACCTTCCCGGTCAGGTCGTAGGTTCCGGGCGCGGCGCCGATCAGCTGCGACGGCTCCTTCGCCTCGGTCGAGGCGCTGAACGACGTGTAGACGAGGGCGGCGGCCAGCAGCACCGCCGTGCCGAGGGCGACCACGAGCCGGATCCTGCGCTTGCGGCTGGGATCCATCACAAAGCCTCGTGCTTCGCCGGCGGCGCGAAGAACCAGATGTGCACGCTTGCTCGCTCCACACTCATCGAGGCGAATTATTGCGAGAATCGCCGCGGTGCCAGATCACTCCCCCAATGACCGGGTCCTGCTGATCACCGGGGCCAGCAGCGGCATCGGCGCCGCCACCGCCCGTGCCGCCGCGAATGGCCACCGCCTGGTGCTCGCGGCCCGCCGCGAGGAGCCTCTGCGGGAGCTGGTCTCGGACCTCGGCGGTCCCGAGCGGGCCCTGGCTGTCCGCTGCGACGTCAGCGAGTGGGACCAGGTCGAGGCGATGGCCGCCGCCGGGATCGACGCCTTCGGCCGGATCGACGCCGTCTTCGCCAACGCCGGCTTCGGCGCCAAGCGCGGCTTCCTCGAGGAGTCGGTCGAGCACTGGCGCTCGATGGTCCTGACCAACGTCTACGGCGTCGCGCTGACCATCCGCGCGACCCTTCCCCACCTGCTCGAGCGCGGCGACGGCCACTACGTGATAACCAGCTCGGTCGCCGGCCGGCGAACCCTGCCCGGATCGCTCTACTCGGCGACCAAGTGGGCGACGACCGCGATCGGGGAGGCGCTGAGGGCCGAGCTGCGCCAGATGCATGAGAACCACGCGATCAGGGTGACGCTGATCGAGCCGGGGATGACCGACACCCCGTTCTTCGACGACCGCCCCGGCGAGTCGGCGCTGCGCGACGACGACATCGCGGCCGCGGTGCTCTTCGCGCTCGGTCAGCCGCCCAAGGTCGACGTCAACGAGATCCTGATCCGGCCGA
>DATBHH010000076.1:0-11413 GCA_036557525.1 Solirubrobacterales bacterium
GATCAGGAAGGCGTTGATCGTGTAGATGAACACGGTCCAGAGCGCGACGAACGGGATCCACGCCTTGAAGTTGATCCGGCCGAGCACCGAGCCCAGCATCAGCAGCGGCGTGATCGCGGCGAAGACGATCTGGAAGTAGGCCAGGGTCGACTGGGGGAAGGAGAATTCGAGTTCGGCGTACTCAGGGATGTGAGCCGTGCCGAGCAGGCCGGAGCTGCTGAGAATCGATTCCGGCTTGCCCCAGAAATTGCCGAAGAAGCCGCTGTCGGCGAGGTGGATCGGCTCCCCGAAGCCCATCTTGAAGGCGAACAGGCACCAGAGGATGACGACGATCGCGAACCCGACGAACGACATCATCATCGAGTTCACCGACCAGCGTTTCTGCATCACCCCGCCGTAGAGGACCATCAGGCCCGGGATGCTCATCAGGCCGACGAGCGTTGCCGCCGTCAGCTGCCAGGCGTTGTTGCCCGTATCCAATGCTGCGAACAGATCCATTGCTTCCTTTCTTCGTCGCGGGCAGGCGCCCGGCGTGCGTTTGCCGCGACAAAGCCTTTCGGCACGGGCGCGCCGCCACTACGTACACGCGTCCAAAGATCGGCACCGATCTTTCTCCCAAGTGGCCAGATCCCGCCCGCCGGCGGGCGACTATGCTGCTCGGCAATGCCGCTCGAAGGGCACTACAGGACCGTCAACACGCCCCTGCGCAAGCTCTCCCCGCGGGAGAGGAACGTGGTCGTCGCCGGCCTCGTGGTCACGACGATCGCCGTGCTGGCGCTGCTGTTCGTCCCCTCCCACAACGAGACGCCGCTGCTCGACGAACATGGCGGCGCCCGCGCAGGCTGCATCGAAGTCGCGGTCGCCGGCCGGGTCGGCTCCGAACCGATCGTCGGCTGCGGCGCGAAGGCTCGCCAGATCTGCAGCCGGGCGGCCGCCTACGACGTGCCGCGCTCGGAAACGATCAGCGCCGCCTGCGCCGAGGCCGGCGTCAGGTTCTGAGCCCCATTGCGGCGACCAGCGCGCTCAGTTCCTCGTCGACCTCGCCGTCGAGCTTGACGACCGCGTCGCCGTCGTAGGGGGTGGCGCCCTTGGTGACGATCGCCAGCCGGCCGCCGGCGGCGAGCGTGATCCCGGGCAGGCCGGCGACCGGGTGGACGACCAGCGAGCTGCCGACGCAGAGCATCAGGTCCGCCGCAGCCGCCAGCTCCTGGGCGCGCCGCATCGGCTCCTCGGGAAGCAGCTCGCCGAACAGGACGACGCCCGGCTTGACCGCGCCGCCGCACCGGGCGCAGACGGCGACGCCCGCCTCGTCGAACAGCCCGTCGACCTCCCCGAGCGCGTAGGAGGCGCCGCAGCCGCGGCAGGCGGAGGTCTCGATCGAGCCGTGGACCTCGACGACCTCCTCTGAGCCCGCGGCGCGGTGAAGGCGGTCGATGTTCTGGGTGATGACGCCGGCGAGAACGCCGCGGCGCTCGAGCTCGGCGAGCGCCTCGTGGGCGGCGTTCGGCCGCTTGTCGGCGAGCGAGTGGAAGCGGGGCCGGTAGTAGGACCAGAAGCGGGCGGGGTCGCGCTCGAAGACGTCGATGTGGGCGACCTCGATCGGGTCGACGTCGGCCCAGAGCCCGGTCTCCGGTGTGCGGAAGTCGGGGATGCCGGACGGCACCGAGACGCCGGCGCCGGTCAGCGCCACGACCGTCTCCGACCCGGAGACGAGCTCGGCGAGGCGCTCGGCGCCCCCGGTTGCTATCTGCCGGTCCACCGGGGACTGCGTTTGCCGAGGAAGGCGGCGATTCCCTCTTTGGCGTCGTCGCTGCCGAAGGCCGCGGCGAAGCCGCCCTTCTCCGCCTCGATGCCCTCGTCGAGGTCGGCGCCGTCGGAGACGAGCTTGATCTGCCCGCGGGCGACGGGGGCCTGGCCGGCGAGCTTCCGGCCCCACATCAGCGCCGTCTCGAACAGCTCGTGATCGGGGACGACGCGGTTGGCGAGCCCGAACTCGAGCGCCTCCTCGGCGAGGATCGCGTCGCCGACCAGGTTCATCTCGAGCGCCTTGTTGGGGCCGACGAGCCGCGGCAGCCGCTGGGTGCCGCCGAACCCGGGGATGATCCCGAGCTTGATCTCGGGCTGGCCGAAGACGGCCGCCTCGGCGGCGATCCGGACGTCGCAGGCCATCGCCAGCTCGCAGCCGCCGCCGAACGCGATCGAGTTGACGGCGGCGATCGTCGCGACCCTGCTCTGGCCGAACTCGCGCAGCAGCGCGTGGGCCGAGTCGATCATCTCCCTGCCGCTCGACTCATCGAGCTGGGTGAACGATTTGATGTCGGCGCCGGCCGAGAAGACGAGCGGGACCGAGGAGGCGATCACCATCGCCCCCACACCGTCGTCCGCTTTGACCCGGTCCCAGACCGCGTTCAGGTCGCGGATCACGTCGGGTGAGATCGCGTTCATCGGCAGGTTCGCGAGCCAGGCGACCGCGACCGAGTCGCGGGTCTCGAGCTTGACGGTCTCCGCCTGCTCGCCGTCGTCGGGCTGCGGATAGGGGTAGAAGCCCTGGCCCGATTTGAGCCCGAGGCGGCCCTGGGCGACGAGCCGCCTGAGCAGGACCGGCGGCGCGAAGCGCTCTCCGTAGCGCTCCTCGAGGTTCTCGATCCGCTCCAGCACCTCGTCGAGTCCCTCGACGTCGGCGCGCCAGAAGGGCGGCAGCAGGCCTTTGCGCGGGTCGAGGCCGGAGCCCGCCATCATCCCGACGTCGATGTCGCGGACCGAGCAGACGCCCTCTTCGACGAGGCTGCAGGCCTCGATCAGGGCGCGGCCGGAGAACATCGCGATCAGCTCGTCGGAATCGGGCTCGGCGTCGCCGGGAATCGTCTGCTCGCCGTCCTTGTAGAAGCCCTCGCCGCCGCTCTTGGCGCCGAGCTTGCCCTGGGCGACCAGCGTCTGCAGGCCGTCGTGGACGTAGAAGCTCTCGCCGTAGGACTCGGCCAGGTGTTCGGCCGTGTGGAGGGCGACGTCGAGGCCGAGCAGGTCGGTGAGGAAGAAGGGGCCCATCGGCGCCAGGTTGGCGCCCTGGATCGCGTCGTCGATCGCCTTTATCGAGAGACCCTTCTCCTCCTGGGCCCGCCAGATCTCCCCCATCGTCGCCATCAGGACGCGGTTGACGACGAAGCCGGGCACCTCGCCGCAGACGATCGGCTGCTTGCGGATCGACTGGGCGAGGTTGTAGGCGGCGGTCGCCGTCTCCTGGGTCGTCTCTTCGCCGACGATCACCTCGATCAGCGGCATCACCGAGGCCGGGTAGAAGAAGTGGAACCCGACCACCTTCTCCGGCCGCAGCGTCGCTTCGCCGATCTCGGTGATCGAGAGCGAGGAGGTGTTCGAGGCGAGGATCGCGTGCCCGGGCGTGACGGCGTCGAGCTCGCGGAAGACGGCCTGCTTGATCTCGATCTTCTCCGGCACCGCCTCGATCACGAAGTCGACGTCGGAGAACTCCTCGTAGGTGGTGGTGCCGGTGATCCTGCCGAGGACCTCGTCGAGGCGGGCATCGGCCTCCTCCTGGGTCAGCTTCTCCTTTTCGACCAGCCGCGTGAGTTTGCCGTCGGTGATCGCCCGCGCTTTCTCGATCGCGGCATCGACGAACTTCTGGTCGATGTCCTTGACGACGACCGGGATGTCGGCGGTGGCGATCGTCTGCGCGATCTCGCCGCCCATTGTGCCGCCGCCGACGACGGCGGCCTTGGAAACGAACATGTGGGGGGTCCTCCGGGGTATTGGCTTTGCGATGCGGCGGCGCCGCGGGAGCGGAGGCTATCCGGTCCGGCGCCTAGCCTCGTTTGCGATGAGCGAGATCGTCGAGGGCCTCGGCGCGGGCGCCGCCGAGCGGATTGACGCCCTGCGCGCCGACGGGCACTTCTTCTGGGCCGACGTCTGCCTCGACCGGCACTCCGCGGCGGAGATCGGCGAGGCGTTCGAGATCCCCTCCCACGCGCTGCGCCCGCTGCTCAACTTCGGCCACGTCGGCCGCCCGGCGGAGAAGTTCCACGCCGACTCCGAGCACGTCGTCTTCCCCTTCCACTGCTATCTCGAGGCCGACGGCGACGGCTATCGCGAAGACGACGAGGAAATGCTGGAAGCGATCGAGGTCAACGTCCTCGTCCACGGCGACTTCATCCTCACCGTCCACCGCGAGGCGGTCTCGCTGCCGGAGATTCTGCCGAGCTACAGCCCCGAGGGCCGCAGCGAGCAGTACGTCGTCTACGTCGTCCTCGACTCGATGGTCGCGACCGCCTTCGACGCCCTCGGCGGGATCGAGCTCGCCCTCGAGGGGCTCCAGGTCCTCGCCGGCGACGCCGGCAGCGCCCGGGTGCGGGCGGGGACGCTGCGGGCGATCAGCCTGCGGTTGACGAGGATGAGGCGACGGCTCGGGCCGCTGCGGGGCAGGTTCGAGCGGATCGGCCAGGAGATCGGAAGGGTGCGCGGGCTCGTCGCCGACAACGAACGCTATTTCGAGCGGGTCTTCGACCAGCTGAACCGCCTGATCGACGGGATCGACGCCGCCGCCGACTCGATGGCGAAGGTGATGGACCTGCGGATGAACGAGACGATCTACTGGCTGACGGTCGTCGCGACGATCTTCCTGCCGCTGACCTTCCTCACCGGGTTCTTCGGGATGAACTTCGGCTGGATGATCGGCGAAATCGACACCGAGGCGGCGTTCCTCGCCCTCGGCGTCGGCGGGCTGGTCGTCGCGACCGCCCTGACCTGGCTGGTGGTGCAGCGGCGGGGGACCCCGATCCAGCCCGACCAGGACGCGCTCGAACGCCTCGTCACGAACATCAGGCGACCACTCCGCTGAGAGCCGGGCCACCACCGCGGACAACCGGCTCGCGACAACGTTGTACCGCGGTACAAAGGCGCCGGGCGCCCGCTGCCATTAGGCTGCCTTGGCTCCTCGAGAGGGATCAAGGAAGGAAATCGGTTTGCGCCCGCAGGACGGGCGCTCGACAGTGGGAGAAGGCCTAAGCGATGACCCGTATCCGCCAGCAGAACGTGACCGCAGCGCAGTGGAGCTCGAACGGTGAGGCCCTCGGCGCGCTCGACCTGACCGTGCCCGAGAACAACCCGTTCGGCGCCAACGTCTTCTCGATCGCCGCCCAGCGCGAACGGCTCCCCGCCGACGTCTTCGACCGGCTCCAGGAAACGCTCGAGGGCGGCGGCACGCTCGACGCGGAGCTCGCCGACGCGGTCGCCGAGGCGATGAAGGAGTGGGCGCTCGAGAACGGCGCGACCCATTTCACCCACATGTTCCAGCCGCTCACCGGCTCGACCGCCGAGAAGCACGACTCCTTCTTCGAGCCGACCACCGAGGGGGAGTCGCTCGCGGGCTTCTCGGGCAAGGAGCTGATCCAGGGCGAGCCGGACGCCTCCTCGTTCCCGACCGGTGGCGTCCGCGCCACCTTCGAGGCACGCGGCTACACCGCCTGGGACCCGACCTCGCCCGCCTTCATCCTCGAGAACCCGAACGGGGCTCTGCTCTGCATCCCGACCGCGTTCGCGTCCTGGACCGGCGAGGCGCTCGACGCGAAGATCCCGCTGCTGCGCTCGATGGACGCGCTCTCGCGCTCGGCGATCAAGGCGCTGCGGCTGCTCGGCGACGAGGACAGCAGCCGCGTCTTCACCACCGTCGGCCCCGAGCAGGAGTACTTCCTGATCGACGAGCAGTACTTCTTCGAGCGTCCCGACCTGATCTCGACCGGCCGCACCCTGTTCGGTGCCAAGCCGCCCAAGGGCCACGAGCTCGACGACCACTACTTCGGCTCGATCCCGGAGCGGATTCTCGCCTTCATGCTCGAGTCCGAGCTGGAGATGAGGAAGCTCGGGATACCGGTCAAGACCCGCCACAACGAGGTCGCCCCGAACCAGTACGAGATCGCCCCCGTGTTCGAGAACTCGAACGTCGGCTCCGACCACCAGCAGCTGATGATGCAGGTGATGGAAGCGGTCGCCCGCCGCTACGGCCTCGTCTGCCTCCTGCACGAGAAGCCGTACGCGGGCGTCAACGGCTCCGGCAAGCACAACAACTGGTCGATGGGAACCGACACCGGGACCAACCTGCTCGATCCCGGCGACACCCCGGCCGACAACATCCACTTCCTGTTCTTCTGCGCCGCGGTGATCCAGGCCGTCAACAAGCACCAGGGGCTGCTGCGCGCCTCGGTCGCCAACATCGGCCAGGACCACCGCCTCGGCGCCAACGAGGCGCCGCCGGCGATCATCTCGATCTTCCTCGGCGCCGAGCTCGAGAAAGTCTTCGACTCGATCGCCGCCGGCGAAGGCGACCCGAACACGCCGGCCTCGTTCCTCGAGCTCGGCGCGACGGTGCTGCCGGCCCTGCCGATGCACGGCGGCGACCGCAACCGGACCTCGCCGTTCGCCTTCACCGGCAACAAGTTCGAGTTCCGGGCGCTGGGCTCGAGCATGTCGCTGGCGTTCCCGAACACCGTCCTCAACACGATCGTCGCCGAGGCGATCGACGAGCTCGCCGGCAAGCTCGAAGAGAAGCTGAACGCCGGCGCCGAGATGCCCGAGGCGGTGATCGAGATCGTCAAGGACGCCTACGAGGCGAACAAGCAGATCATCTTCGACGGCGACAACTACGACGAAGCGTGGCACGCCGAAGCGGAGGAGCGGGGCCTGAAGAACCTGCGGACCACTCCCGACGCGCTGCCCGAGATCCTCACCGACCAGACGGTGGCGGCTTTCGAGAACTACAACGTCCTCTCCAGGCGCGAGCTCGAATCGCGCTACGAGGTCTGGGTCGAGCAGTACATCATCCGGGCCAACATCGAGGCCGAGACGACGCACTCGATCGCGAAGACGATGATCCTGCCGGCGGCGCTCCGCTACCTGGCGGTGATCAACGACTCGGGGGCGGCCGAGGGCGTCGCCGAGGAGGTCAAATCGACGCTCAAGGATCTCGGCGCGTCGCTGGCCGAGCTCGAGACGGCGAACGCCTATCCCGACGACCTCGAGGGCCTCGAGCTGGCCGAACACGCCCGCGACCGGCAGATCGCCGCGATGGGCTCGGTCCGCGAGGCCGCCGATCAGCTCGAGAAGATCGTCGCCGACGATCTCTGGCCGCTGCCGAAGTACGAGGAGATGCTCTTCATCAAGTAGCCGTCCGGCGCGCGGGTCCTGTCGTGGGGGAACGGCGTCCGTCCGGAGACGGACACCGCACACCCCACGCCACCCGCGCGACAGACCGCTGCTTGAGAAGAGTTAGCTGCTTGCGGGTCAGCCGGCCTTGGCGCAGATCGCGAAGACCCGCAGGTCGATGGTGTGGTCTTCGGTCGTCGAGGCGTTGAAGAGCTGCACCGACCAGCCGGACCCGCCGCCGTTCGGCCCCGTGAGCGAGACCGTGACGTCGCGCTGGGCGGCGGCCTGTCCTTCGTTGCTGCCTACGTCTGACCCGCCGCCGATCACCCGCTTGCCGGACGGGCAGAGAACGGTCTGGACGGCGCTCAGCCCCCGGGACCCTTCGCTTTTCGGGACCGAGACGGCGCTGAAGGTCTGATTCACCACCTGGTAGCCGGACGTGCCGGCCGGCCCACGGGGGCCCCTGTTCCCGGTCTTCCCCTTGGCGCCGTTCGCCCCCCGGGGCCCGCGCGAGCCGCGGGGCCCGTGCGGCATCCGACCGAAGACCCGACAGGTGACCCTCCTCCCGCTCGTAACGGTGCGCGGGCACCTGATCCTGATCTTGGCCCTCGAGCTGTGGGCGCCGCCGGCGGCGAGCGCGATCGCCGCGACGCCGACCGTGGCGAGTGCCGCAACCGCGGCGAGGACAGGGACGAGTCTTGGGAACCGCTGAGGCTTGTGCATCTCCGCCCATTACCCGCAATGGGCGATCGTCAAGCGGTCCCGTGTCGTGCTTCGGTCCGCTCATCGCTGCCTCCCGGCCCAACGCGCGCGGGGGCCGGAACTTCGCGATACCGGGTCGGGTCTAGGTCTGGACCGAGACCATCGTCAGCAGGTACTCGGCGCGGGCCCGCACCGAACCGTCGTCGACTTCGTTGCTGCGCTCCTGGAGCGCGGCGAGGTCAGCCCGCACGGCGTCCCACTGTCCCTGCGGCTCGAGCAGGGCCTTCGCCATCACCACCGGTCCGAGGTTCTCCTCGGTGTACTCCATCCACCGATCGGCCGACTCGAACTCCATCGTCGCCATCCGCTTCTCGAACCTGAGCTCGAGGCCGGGTCCCGCGAACAGCTCGCTGACGTGGTCCTCCACCCCCCAGAGGGCCGGCGGCTCGAAGCCATCGGGCGGCGGCGGCATGCGCTCGGCGAGGATCTTGATCAGCTGGCCGTTGATCCCCTCCGGCGTCCATCCGGTCACCGCGATCATGGCCCCCGGCCGCGCCACCCGAACCAGCTCGTCGGCCGCAACCTGGTGCCTCGGCGCGAAGATCGCGCCGAAGATCGAGGTGATCCGGTCGAAGGAGTCGGCCTCGAAGGGGAGCTCTTCGGCGTCGCCGACCACGAAACTCCCCTCGAGATCGGCGCCGTCGAATCGGGCGCGGGCGACGTCGACCAGCTCGGGGATGAGGTCGAGCCCGGTTACCCGGGCACCTCTCCTCGCAGCCGCTTCGGCGGCATTGCCGCTGCCGGTCGCGACGTCGAGGTAGTCGTCCCCCGCCCCGACGCCGATCGCCTCAACCGTCTCATCGGCGACCTGCTGGATCAGCGGGGCGATCTTCGGCCAGTCGCCGGCCGTCCAGACCGCGCGTTGCCTTGCCGTCAGCTGCTCGGCCGTCTCACTGTCCATGCGGTCCTCCTGGTCGTCCGGTCGGGGGTTGCGATCCGACGCTATCCCCTGTGCCCGATAGCGGCAAGTGAGCCCGATCACGCGGATAGACTGCGCGCAACGGCGGTGGGAGCAGTGTCTCGGCTGAGGCCGCTCAGCCGCCCCCGCCCCGCGTCACCTGGCTGATAGCGAAGATCTCGGCGAATTTGAGCAGTCCGAGGGTCGAGTGCGGGGAGGTGGCGCTGCTCCGCATCCTCACCTCCGCACCGGTCGGCCCGCGGACCTCGACGATCGTGCAGATGTCCCCGATCTCCCAGTCTCCCTCGCGGTTCGCGTAGTCGGCCTCGATCGCCTCCATCTGTTCGGCCATGTGCTGGCCGGCCCGGCTCTGGTCCAAACCCATTCGGCACCCCCTTTCCGACGCGGTTGGTCGATTCTCCCGATCGACCCTATTGCGTCAGAGCCGAGGAAGGACCCGCATCTGCAGGCCGCCCCGCGGCGAGAGGGTCGGCATCTGGCGGACGCTCATCGTCCGCCCGGGCAGCACGTCGAGGCGCAGCCTCTGCAGCAGCATCGTCGCGACAAGCTTGACCTCGGTCTGGCCGAACCGTTTGCCGATGCAGATCCGCTGCCCGCCGCCGAACGGGACGTAGGCCCCGCGCGGCAGCACCGCCTTGCGCTCGCGCGTGAACCGCTCCGGGATGAACGCCTCGGGGTCCGGAAAGACCTCGGGGATGCGGTGGCTCGCCCACGAGCAGTAGGCGAAGTAGGCCCCCTTCGGCACCCCCCGCCCGGCGAACTCGAAGTCCTTGATCACCCGCCTCGGGCCGACCCAGGCCGGTGGGTAGAGCCGCAGGACCTCGTCGAGCACCATCTCGAGGTACGGCATCTCGCGCTCGAGCTTGTCGATGTCGGGAGCGTCGGCGCCGAGGATCTGCTCCTGCTCGGCGACCAGCTTCGCGACGACGTCGGGGCGCTTGGAGAGCTCGTACATCATGAACGTGAGGGTCGAGGTCGACGTGTCGTGGCCGGCGAACATCAGCGTCATCACCTGGTCGCGGACCTCCCTGTCGGTGAACCCCTCGCCCGCCTCGTCGCGGACTTCGAGCAGCAGGCTGAGGACATCGCGGCGGCCCGATTCCGGCGACCGGCGGCGCTCGGCTATCTCGCCGAAGACGATTTCGTCCAGGACCCTCCGCGAGGCGAGCATTTTCCGCCACGGCGAGCCCGGTCCGCGCAGGAACCGAAACGCGAACTCGATCCCGTAGAACTCGAGGGCGCGCTCGAAGTGCTCGGCCGCGGCGGCGCCCTTGCCCGCCTCGTCGGGGTCGAGCCCGAGCAGAGCCCGCATCGCGATCCGCATCGCGAGCCCGCGCATCCACTCGTAGATGTCGACGACCTCCCCCGGCCGCAGCGCCTCGATCAGCGGCTCGGCCTCGGCCGCCATCGCCTCGACCGCGGCCGACACCTGATCGCGGTGGAAGGCGGGCATCATCGTGCCGCGCGCCTTGTCGTGGTAGCCGTCGTCGATCGTCAGCAGGCCGTCGCCGAGCAGCGGGATCAGGTCGCCGAAGCTGCCCTCGCGCCAGTGGAAGTTGTCGGCGCCGGACACCAGCACGAAGTGATTCGCCTCCGGCCCGAGCATGAAGACGACGCGGCTGTGGAGGAGGCGAAGGGTGAAGACCGGCCCGAAGCGTTCGTAGGCGCTGAGCAGAACCGGCAGCGGGTTGGTCGCCATCTTGTGGGTCCGCGAGACGCTGAGGCTGAGGTCGCCGGAGGGAAACCTGCCGCGCGCCTGCCACTCGGAGGCGAGGTCGCCGCCGACCCGGCGGAGCGGGTTCTGCGATCTGCGCGGCGGCCTGGCGGCGTTCGCCCGCGGGGGAACCGCCTCGGCCGGGGTCGCGGTCTCGGTCGCCATCACGAAGCCTCGCGCTTCATGGCCGCATCCTAGTTGGCTGGCTGGCCAGTCGTTGCCGCGAGCTGTCCGCAAGCTGCGGCGATGTCACGGCCACGGGTGAGGCGCACGGTCGCGCCGAGCCTGTGCTCGGCGAGAATCGCCCGGAAGCGCTCGATCCGCTCCGGCGAGGAACCGTCGTAGGCTCCGGTCGGGTTGTAGGGGATCAGATTCACCTTGTAGGCACGGGGGTCGAGCAGGGCGGCCAGTTCGCGCGCATGGTGGGGATGGTCGTTGACGTCGGCCAGCATCACGTACTCGACGAACACCCGGCGCCGGCGGCGGCGCCGGTAGCGCTCGCATGCGGCCAGTACCTCGGCCAGCGGGAAGCGATCGTTGACCGGCATCAGCTGCGAGCGGAGCCCGTCGTTGGGGGCGTGCAGTGAGAGTGCCAGGCTGATCGGCATCTCGCACTCGGCGAGGCGATCGATCCCCGGTACCCAGCCGACGGTCGATATCGCCGTGCGGCGGTGGGTGACGCCGAGGTCGGGGAGCCGCCCGCAGGCCTCCAGCACCGCATCGATGTTCATCATCGGCTCCCCCATCCCCATGAAGACGACGTGGTCGACCGGTTCGACCCGGCGGAAGTGGAGGGCCTGGTCGAGGATCTCGTCGGGGCTGAGGTTGCGGCCGAACTTCATCTGGCCGGTCGCGCAGAAGGTGCAGGT
>DATBHH010000077.1:0-2574 GCA_036557525.1 Solirubrobacterales bacterium
TCGGCTTGCGGGCGAAGAGGTCGGCGCCGTAGAGGATCAGCGCTACCTTGGCCAGCTCCGAGGGCTGGATCTGGAGGAACCCCGATCCGATCCAGCGGCTCGAGCCGTTGACGTTGGTGCCCGCGACCAGCACCGCGAAGAGGAGGAAGAACGAGGTCGCGAGGATCGCCGGTGTCAGCCGGCGGACGAAGTCGAGCCCCGTCCGCGCCGCGAGGTGCATGATCAGCAGCCCGAGCGCGCCGAACATCGCGGTCCGTTTCAGGTAGTAGACGCTGTCGGAGAGGCCGCCGTCGCTGAGGACGCGGGTCGTCGAGCTCGCCGAGAACACCATCACCGCGCCGAATGCCAGCAGGCACAGGGTCGCGGTCAGGAGCATGTTGTACTCGGTGGGCAGCCTCGCGGGCTTCCCCTTGGCCTTCTTCCTCGGGCCGCCGCCCCAGCGGGGCAGCCGCAGCGAGATCGCCCGCGCGCTCACCGCAATACCTCGCGCTTCGCTCCCTCGCGATGAACCACGAATTGACGCTCGGTCGCTGCCGCGCTCACCGCAGGCCCTCGACGATCTCGCGGAAGCGGTCGCCGCGCTCCTCGAAGTCCTCGAAGGCGTCGAAGCTCGCGCACGCGGGCGCGAGCAGGACGACCTCCCCGGGGCGCGCGGCCCCGGCAGCGGCGCTGACGGCTTCCTCCAGGCTGTCGCGCCGGTGCAGCGGCACTCCCCGCTCGACCACACCGGCGAGCTCGGACGCGAGGCGGTCGGCGGTGGCGCCGATCAGGTAGCAGGCGACGCAGGTCTCGGCGATCGGACGGGCGAGCGGCGCGAAGGGCTCGCCCTTGTCGCTGCCGCCGAGGATCGCGTGAACGCCGCCCTCGAAGGCGCGCAGGCCGACCACCGCCGAGGCGACGTTGGTCGCCTTCGAGTCGTTGACGAAGCGGACGCCGTCGATCTCGGCAACCTGCTCCAGCCGGTGCGGCACGCCGGCGAAGCTCCGCAGCCCCTCGCGGACCGCGTCGCGGTCGATGCCCATCGCCAGCGCCGCCGCCGCGGCGGCCATCGCGTTGGCGGCGTTGTGCTCGCCGAGCAGCCCCAGCTCCCCGGCCCGCAGCAGCGGCTCGCCGTCGTAGAAGATCGTCCCCTCGGCGAGCGCGACCTCGCAGTCGGGAGCGGCGCCGCGGCAGAAGGCGATCCGCCGCCCGCAACCGCCGAGATCGGTGCCGGCCAGGGTGGGGTCGTCGGCGTTGTAGATCGCGATGTCGTCGTTGCCCTGATTGACGAAGATCCGCAGCTTGGCGGCGAGGTAGGAATCGAGGTCGGGATGGCGGTCGAGGTGGTCGGTAGCGAGGTTGAGGAAGACGCCGCACTCGGGGGCGAAGTACTCGGTGTCCTCGAGCTGGAAGCTCGAGGCCTCGCAGACGACCGTCGCGTCGGCCTCGACTTGACCCGCGAGGGACGCGAGGGGCGTCCCGACATTGCCGGCGACCGCGACCGGCTCGCCGGCGCCGCGGTAGATGTGTCCGAGCAGCTCGACGGTCGTCGTCTTGCCGTTCGTCCCCGTCACCGCGAGGAACCGGTTGGGGATCGCGCGCCAGGCCAGCTCGAGCTCGCCGACCACGGTCGTCCCGCGCTCGCGGGCGGCGGCGATCAACGGCGCCTCCGCCGGAACTCCCGGGCTCTTCACCACCGTCCGCACACCGTCGAGCTGGCCGATTCCATCCGTATCCAGAATGACTTCGACGCCGACCCCGGCCAGCCCTGCCGCGCCGTCTGGATTCGCCGAATCGACGCCGACAACGCTCTCGCCGCGCCCGGCCAGCAGTCGCGCCGCGGCCTGCCCGGAGCGAGCCAGCCCGACGACCAGGAACGGCCCCTCAGGGAGGGGCGGGCGGATCTTGCGCGGCGGCGGAACCCACACTCTCGCTATCTTCGCGACCCCGGCCGCCTCCCCTGGTCAGGCGGCGGCCTTCGGGCGCACGGCGAAATCGCGGATCGCCGCCGCGAGCTCCCGCGGCCGGTCGATCGGGATCAGGGTGTAGCTGTCGGCGATCTCGACGAGGCGAGCATTGGGGAAGTCGGCCGCCAGCTTGCGGCCCTCATCGTTCGGCATCATCGAACCCTCGCTGTCCCAGGCGACGAGGACCGGGCGGTCGAAGCGAGCGAGGGCCGGGGTCGCGGCGGCCATGTCGCGGCGGCCCCGGCCGACGTCGCCGATGTACCTGCGGACGTCGCGGCGGATATCCGGGCGGCGCAGCGGCTCGAGCCATTCGCGCATCAGGTCGTCGGGGACGCCTCGCTTCGACATCTGGCCGTAGACGAATGGCAGCCGCCGCAGCGACGGGATCAGCAGCGTCCGGCGCATCAACGAGAGGCCGCCCGGCAGCTTCGCGGACATCACCGCCGCCCGGCCGGCGAGCCCGGGCGGGTAGTTGCCCTCTGTCTCGCAGGAGGCGAGAACGAGCGCCGAAACCCTGCCGAGGAGACCGTCGGCGACCATCACCTGGGCCCCGGACCAGTCGTTGAAGCAGAGCGTGACGCCATCGAGCCCCAGGCTCTCGATGAACTCGGCGACGATCCGTCCCATC
>DATBHH010000078.1:0-4538 GCA_036557525.1 Solirubrobacterales bacterium
GCCGGGGCGCCGTTTTCCGTCGGCGTCCCAGACGTAGACCCGTCCCGTGGTCGAGGTCGCGACGACGGAGAGCCGCCCGTCGTGGTCGAGGTCGCCCACCGCCGCTCCGATCAGGATCGGCTCGTGCCCGGGATCGACGCCCGGATGCGAGACCGTCACCTGGGTCGGGTTCGTCTGCACCGGGAAGCCGGGCAGCTCGTGGCCGTTCGGGCGGACCGCGTGGACGTTGCCGTCCGAGTCGCCGAAGATCGCGTCGAGCTCGCCTCGGCCCTGGAGGTCGGCCAGCACGGGCTGGGACTCGCCGCCGGGGCCGATCTTGACCGGGAAGTTGTCCATCAGGGTCGGGTCGTGGTGGACGGCGATCGAGCGCCGCTCCTCGCCGACCCGACCGTCGTCGTCGGTCACCTGGATGCGGAGGGTGACCGTGTACTGCTCGTTGGTGGAGAGCTCCTTGTCGCCGGAGAGATGGAAGGCCGCGTCCCAGAAGGACTGCGGGACCTGGCCCAGGTCGATGCTCCCGAGCGAGCCGGTGAACGGGGCGCTGCCGCTGCCCGTGTTCGCGGTGATGAAGTCCCCGTCGGCCGGCTCGGCGCCCGGCGCGAACTGGAGCTTCCAGGTGTAGGGCTCCGACCGCGGCGCATCGACGTGACCCGTCACGGGGACCGACGAGGTCTTGGTCGGGTCATAGAGCGAGTACCAGTCGGGGAAGTTGAACCAGGCGACGGGCGGGATGTCCCCGTCGTGGACGGCCTGCATCGCCTTGTGGACGTTGGGCCGCCCGTAGCCGTACTGGAGGTCGAAGCCAGGCTTGCCCGGCCAGCCGGTGGGCGGGTTCGGATTCGAGGCGATGTCGGATGCGGTGGAGCGCACCACCTGGATCGCCTCGTCATTGGTGAGCGGCGAGTCGATCAGCCCGTCCGCCGCCGCTTGCTTGCCATAGGAGAGCAGGAGCGCCATTACCCCGCCCACCGTCGGCGTCGACTCCGAGGTCGTTCCGCCCGTGGTCGCGACCGAGAACATGTTGTGGGTGCCCCACGACGTGTAGCCGGAGCGGGCCCGGTAGGTGGTGGTCAGCACGTTCGCGAGCGGCCCGCCGACTCCGGGGACGATGCCCAGCCCGGCGGCGTTCGAGACGAGGCCGTTCCCCGGCAGCACGTGCTGATGGAACATCCCGCCCTGGTGGTCGGTCGAATCGAAGTCATTCGAGGACTCGACCATGACCACGCCGTGGTTCCACAGGTAGTCGACGGCCTGCTTCATGAAGGTCGAGTAGCCGAGGTCGGCCGTGGTGGAGACGATCACGTCGGCGCCCGAGTCGCCGGCGAAGAGCCAGGCCTCGGCGAGGTCGTCGGTCCGGTCCAGCGCCTCGGCGCCGGCCTTCACCGGAAGCAGCATGCAGCTCGGGCAGATGCCCGCGCCCTCTACTCCATTGTTGGCCTGGGCCGCCGCCTGCTTCATCTGGCTGTTGGCGTGGCCGTAGGTGGAATCGAGCGTCGCCGGGTCGTTCTGGTCGTTGTAGAAGTCCCAGCCCGAGATGTCGTCGACGTAGCCGTTGCCGTCGTCGTCCTGGCCGTCGGAGAAGCGAACGATGATGTCCTCAGGGTCGACCACGCCGTTGCTGTTCGCGTCGGGCGTCGCCGTTCCCTGATAGGTGGCGAAGTCGTCGGCGTTGAGGCCGGGCTGGCTGTCCGGATTGGTCGGCGCGGGGAGCTCGCCCGGGTTGAGGTAGACGCGGTTGCGGAGCTCCTGGGCATCCCCGTTGTGCCAGTTGATCCCGCCCTCGACGTAGGCGATCACCGTGCTCGGATCGCCGGTCGTGAAGTCCTTCCAGGCGGCGTCCACCGACATCCCCGAGGCGTTCTCGGGATCGCTCGCCAAAGCGGTGCACTGGGCCATGAAGCTGAAGAGGTAATGCTGCTCCGCGTCGGCCGACTTGGTCAGGCAGTCGGTCGGGCTGCCCTCCGCCGGTGCGTAGTCGGGGTCGTTGGGCGGATCCTGGGGGAATGCGGCGAAGGCGGCTCCGGCGGACAGGCCGAAGACGAGCGCGGCGAGCGCTCCAGCCCTCACTGCCGCCCTGCGACGGATGCCTCCCGAGGCCCCCAGCACGGCGCTGACGCTACAGAAGACCGGCGGGCAAAGCGCCAGTTCAAACAGACCGGCTGCGGGGCGGCCTCGCGGGATAGCCTCCGGCCCGTGACCGCGCGACGAAGGCTGGTCAAGGTGCCGGCCTCATCGGCCAACCTCGGCCCCGGCTATGACGTGCTGGCGGCGGCCCTCGCGCTGCAGTTAGAGCTCGAGGTGGAGGAGGCCGGGTCGTTCTCCGTCGACGCCGACGGCCTCGACGTGCCCCTCGACCGCTCGAACCTCTGTGTGCGCGCCTTCGAGGCGCTGCGCCCGGCGACCGAGATCGCTTTCCGGATCAAGAGCGAGATCCCGCCGGCGGCCGGCCTCGGCTCGAGCGCCGCGGCGATCGTCGCGGGCCTGATGGCGGCCGACCATCTCTACGAGCTCGCGCTGGAGCCGCAGGACGTCCTCGTCAGGGCCGCCGAGATCGAGGGTCACCCGGACAACGTGGCCGCCGCCCTGTACGGAGGCTTCGTGATCTGCGGGCAGGACGGCGGGGGGGTTGCCGCCACCCGGCTCGATCCCCCGCAGGGGGTGGAGGGCATCGTCGTGATCCCGGGCGAGCAGGTGCCCACCGAGGAGGCCCGCATGGCGCTCCCCGACGAGGTCCCGCTCGCCGATGCCGTCGCCAACATCTCCGCCGCTTCAGACCTCGTGCTCGGCATCGAGCGCTCCGATCTGACCCTGATCGGCCGAGGCCTGGCGGACCGCCTTCACCAGCCCCACCGGGCGCACCTCTATCCGCGCTCGATGGAGGTCGTCGCCGAGGCGCCGCGGATGGGCGCGATCGGGGCGACGATCTCGGGCGCCGGTCCGACGGTCCTCGTCTGGACCTTCTGGCAGAGCACCGGCGACGTGGTGAAGAAGCTCGCCGAGCGGGTGGGGGACTGGGCCGAGGTCCGGCGCGTCCCGTTCTCGCCGACCGGAGCGGACGTGCCGGAGCTGTGAGCGCCGAGCCCGACACCTCCCTCTCCTTGTGGTCCGAGGACTCCTTCCTCTCGATCGCCTCGAAGGGCTCGGCCCTTTCCATCGGATCGGTCGGCTCGTTCGCCTCGATCGCCTCGATCGGCTCCGCCGGGTCGGCCTTCTCGGTCGGATCGGCCGCCTCGGCCGGCTCCGTCATGTCCTTCGCGTCGGCGGGGTCGGTGCTCTCCGCGCGGGCGCGGGACTCGATCATGGGCGACCCGGAGCGCTCCGACGCGGCGCTGCTCTCGGCCGGCATCCTGATGCTGAGCGCCGCCGCGATCGCCGGCTGGGCGATCCACCGGCGTCGGCTGCGTCAGCCCTAGTCCAGCAACCCGACCTGGCGGAGGATCGAGACGGAGTCCGAGTAGACGTCCTTGCGCTTGACCAGGCCGTCCTCGAAGGGGATCACGTCGACGCCGCGCCACTCGACCCGGTTCCCCGTCGGCTCGGCGGCGAGGTCGCCGCGGCGCATTGTGCTCGAGTGGGTTGCGCTCGCAGTCCACTCCTGCGTGACGACGCCGTCCCTCACGTAGAGCCTGCGGGTATCGAAGTGGATGTCGGGCCAGGTTTCGAAGATCGCGCCGATGTGCTCGCGAACGGCGTCGCCCTCGGCGGATTCGCCCGCCGTGTGGTTCTCGAAGACCATGTCGGAGGCGTGCAGCGACATGATCGCGTCCAGGTCGTGGTCGTTCCACGCGTCGTTGTAACGAGCGATGGCCCCTTCGAGACTCTCGGGCGAGTCCTCTCCCACGTCTGGAGAGGATATGTTCGAGGCGGTCCGCGATACAAGGGAGCGAGGAGAAGAGATGGCCGACGGCTACACGATCAAGAACGTCGACGAGTTCGAGGAAATGGAGGGGAGCGGAGGAGCGACCTGGCGCCTCGCGCGGAAGTCCCTGGGCGCCGAGTCCTTCGGCTTCAACGTCGTGGACATCGAGCCGGGCGGGCAGATCCCGGAGCACGACCACAGCGGCGATAACCAGGAGGAGGTCTTCATCATCCTCGACGGCCAGGCGAAGATCGTCGCCGATGGGGAGGAGCTCGATGCGCCGGCCGGGACCTACTGCCGCTACGCGCCCGAGGTGGCGAGGACGATCAGGAACGACTCGGACGCGAGCGTGCGCGCCCTGCTGATCGGGGTGCCCGCCGACAGCGGCTACCAGAGGATGCCCTGGGGCTAGTGCGCTAGGGCGCAGTACAGGCCAGGCCGGCGCCTATCCCGACGCCTGCGGTCGGTTTTTGTTAGGTTGCCCGAATTAGGGCTACCTAATGTCGACCGCCAGCGCACAGCCGAGCCGTTGATCCCCACCCTCGTCATCACCCTCCGCGAGGGGGTCGAGGCCTCCCTGATCGTCGGCATCGTCGCGGCGTTCATCGTCAAGCAGGGCCGTCGCGACGGTCTCGGGCTGATGTGGCTGGGCGTCGGGATCGCGGTGGCGATCTGCGTC
>DATBHH010000079.1:0-40195 GCA_036557525.1 Solirubrobacterales bacterium
GGGATGGCCTCAAGGGCCTCCTCGGCCTCCGCCTCTTCGTCGGCCTCCTCGGCCGCCTCCGCCTCGGCGACCTCCTCCTCTGCCTCCTCGACGAACTCCGCCTCGGCGCGGGCGACGATCTCGCTCACCTGCCCTTCCTCGGCCTCGGGGTCGGCGAGGATCTCGATCTCGCTCTCGGCGAGCGGCGCCAGGATCGCGATCTGATTCGTCTCGAACCGGCTCAGCGCCTGGTGGGCGGGCAGGCCGCAGTAGGAGGAGCCGGCGATCGCGGCGTTGGGGCACCGGCGGCCGTTGACGAGGACCGCCATGCAGTGGCCATCGGACTGCTCCTCCCCCTCGTACTCGATCTCGTCCTCCTCTTGGGCGAACTCGGTCTCCGACTTGATGTCGACGCGCCAGCCGGTCAGGCGGGCGGCGAGGCGGGCGTTCTGGCCATCGCGGCCGATCGCCAGCGAGAGCTGGTCGTCGGGGACGATGACGGTCGCCTGGCGCTCCTCGTCGTCGACGATCACCTCGCGCACACGTGCCGGCGATAGCGCCTTGGCGACGAACCGGGCGGGCTCGTCGTTGTGGGGAATGATGTCGATCTTCTCGCCGCGCAGCTCGGAGACGACCATCCGCACCCGCGACCCGCGCGGGCCGACGCAGGCGCCGACCGGGTCGACCCCGTCGGCGTGGGAGATGACCGCGATCTTCGAGCGGTAGCCGGGCTCGCGGGCGACGCCGACGATCTCGACCAGCCTGTCGGCGATCTCGGGGACCTCCATTTCGAACAGGCTCTTGATCAGCTCGGGGCTGCGCCGGGAGACGACGATCGCCGGTCCTTTCGTAGAGTCGGAGACGTCGGTGATGACGGCCTTGACCCGCATCCCGTGGTCGTAGCGCTCGTTGTAGACCTGCTCGGACTTCGGCAGCAGCGCCTCGACCCGCTCGCGCAGCTGGACCAGCGTGTAGCGCTTGTCAGACTGCTGGATGATTCCCGTGATCAGCTCGCCGACGCGGTCCTGGTACTCCTCGAACATCATCATCCGTTCGGCCTCGCGGATCCGCTGCAGGATCACCTGCTTCGCAGTCTGGGCGGCGATCCGGCCGAAGTCGTCCGGGGTCACGTCCCGGGTCGTGATCTGGTCCTCGTAGGGGGCGATCATCTCCGGATCGAGCTCGGGCTCCTCGAGCTCGCGCAGCTCCCCCGTCTCGGGGTCGATCTCGCGCTCCTCTTCTTCCTGGGCTTCGGCGGCCTCCGCCAGCAGCTTCTCCTCGAGCTCGGGCGGAAGGATCAGCTCGAAGACACGGAAGTCACCGGTCTCGTGGTCGAGGTCGACGCGGGCGTATTTGGCGGCGCCGGGCGTCTTCTTGTAGGCGGAGAGCAGGGCGTCCGCGAGGGCGTCCATGAGGGTGTCGGCGGCGATCCCCTTCTCCTGCTCGAGGGCCCTTATTGCGTCGACGATCTCTTTGCTCATTTGATTGCCTCGCGCTTCGCTCGCTGCGCGTAGAGACAGAAGATGACGCTTGCTCGCTCTGCTCTCATTGGACCTCCTCGGGCTCTGGACTGGGGCGGCCGTACTTTGGGCCGGGTGAGGAGACCTCGAGCGAGTAGTCGACAAGTAGGTGGTTGAGGTGCCTGGTCACCGTTTCGCACAGCGCCAGGTCCACCCCGTCGGGGTGGTCGACGAAGAGCCGGAGCGCTTCCGAGCCGGGCCGCTCGAGTGCGACCAGCTCGATCTGGCTGTCGAGCTCGTGGAGCTGCTGCTGGATGTCGTTCATGAGGTCTTCCATTTGATTTGCGGCGAAAAAAAAGTGGGCCAGGCCCACTTCTCGAGACTGCTAGGCACGAAAAAGCTTAAATTCAGTATAGCCCGCTCCTCGTGGCCGGCCGCCGCAATCCGTCGACGCGGTCGAGGATCGCGTCGGCGATCCTCTCCTTCGAGGCGACCGGCACCTCGGACTCCGACTCGGCGTCGATCAGCGTCACCGCGTTGTCCTCGCTCTCGAAACCGATCGCGGGGTCGGACACGTCGTTGAAGACGATCAGGTCGACCCCCTTTCTGGTCCGCTTCTCGCGGGCGCGCTCGCGTGCCCCCTCCCCCGCTTCGGCGGCGAAGCCGACGATCGTCTGGCCTGGAGAGCGGTCGGCTGCGAGGGCGGCGAGGATGTCCTCGGTCGGCTCGAGGCGCAGCTCGAGGCCGTCGTCGCGCTGCAGCTTCGCCGGCTCGACCTCGGGTGGCCTGAAGTCGGCGGGTGCGGCCGCCATCAGCAGAACCTGGCTCGAGGGGAACTGCGATCGGGTCGCCTCGGCAAGCTCGGCTGCGGTCTCGACGTCGATCCGGTGCACGCCCGCCGGCTCGGGCAGCGAGACGTTTGCGGCGATCAGCGTCACCTCGGCACCGCGGCGAGCCGCCGCGGCGGCGAGGGCGAGGCCCATCCGCCCGCTCGAGCGATTGCCGATGAAGCGGACAGGGTCGATCGGCTCGCGGGTGCCGCCGGCGGTGACGAGGACGCGGAGGCCGTCCCAGGGCCTGTTGCCGCCGGACGCAAATATCGCGCTGCGCTCGTTCGCGCCCATCATCACCGGAGATCTCGCTTCACTCGCTCCGCGCTCAAGGACGGACTCGACCCGCTCGAGCAGGCGGACGGGCTCGGGAAGCCGACCCCGTCCCTCCTCTCCGCGCGATGCGAGCAGGCCCTCATCGGGCTCGATCACGGTGATCCCGCGCTCGCGCAGGGTGGAGAGGTTCGCCTGGGTGGCCGGGTCGGCGTACATGCGGTCGTTCATCGCCGGCGCCACCAGGCGCGGCGCGGTGCAGGCGAGGAACGAGGTGGTCAGCATCGAGTCCGCCATCCCCGCGGCGAGCTTCGCGATCGTGTTGGCCGAGGCGGGTGCGACGAGATAGGCGTCGCAGTTCGCGGCGACCTCGAGATGGCCGATCGGGTCGTGCTGGGGGGACGGGTCGCCGGGGAACGCGCCGCGCATCGGGTCGCGCTCGAACTCGGAGGTCAGCGCCGGCGCCCCGGTGATGCCCTCGAACGAGGCGGCGCCGACGAAACGGCCGGCGGCCTCGGTCATCACGACCCGCACCCCGTGACCGGCAAGCGTCGCCAGCCGCGCCAGCTCGAGCGACTTGTAGGCGGCGATCCCGCCGCTTACGCCGAGCAGGATTCGGGCCATCTGCGACCTCCTGGGGAAGCGGTGCGCCTCAGGCGCGGTACTCGTATTTGAGCTTGCCATCGGCGAGCTCCTCGAGGGCCATCGAGAGGTAGTTCGCCTCGCCCTGGGTCTCGACCATCGGCGGCGGGTACTCGCCGAAACTGCCTTCGCCGAGGCTGTGGAAGTAGCTGTTTATCTGTCGTGCTCGCTTCGCCGCGACGACGACCGCGGCGTAATGCGAGTCGGCGTGCTCGAGAAGCTTGTCTACGCGTGGCTTGATCATTCGGCCGGGGAGTCTAGAGAAAGGCCGAGCTCGGCGCGCACGATTCCCTCCAGCTCGGCCGCCGCCGGCTCGAGGTCGTCGTTGACGATCCGGTAGGCGAACTCGTCCTGGGCCGCGAGCTCCTGCTCGGCGACCTCGAGCCGGGCGTCGATCGCCTCATCGGAGTCGGTGCCGCGGCTCTCGAGCCGCCGGCGCAGCTCGTCCGGGTCGGGCGGCTCGATGAAGACCTGGACCGACTCGCGCATCGCCGCCCGCACCTGGCGCGCGCCCTGGACCTCGATCTCGAGTAGGACCGACGTGCCTTCGTCGAGGCGGCGGCGGACCTCGGAGCGCAGGGTGCCGTAGCGGTTGCCGCTGTAGGTGGCGAACTCGAGGAACTCGTCGGCATCGACCCGCTCGTCGAACTCAGCCCGGCTGAGGAAATGGTAGTCGCGGCCGTCGACCTCGCCCTCGCGCGGCTCCCGGGTCGTCGCCGAGACCGACCGCTCCAGCCCCGGGACCCGTTCGAGCAACTTGGCGATCAGCGTCCCCTTGCCGACCCCGGACGGGCCGGTGATTACAAAGACCTTGGACATGAACGGCCCGGATACTGACCGGCCGCGCGGTCGCTAGCGACGCAGTTGTGAAACCAGCTCCGCGCGCTGCCGTTCGGAGAGTCCGCCGATCGTCTTCGACGGCGAGATCCGGCACTGGTTGAGGATCCGGTTGGTCTTCACCCGGCCGTACTTGGGGACCGCGAGGAGCATGTCGAAGACCTTGGCGGTGAGGACGTACTCGGGCGGGTCGAGGAGGAGCGCGTGAATGCTCGCCTTGCTCGCCTTCAGGTCCTTCTTCAACTTCGCCCGGGCGGTCCGGATGTCGTTCGCGCGCCGCAGGGCGTCCATCCGCTGGTCGAGTGATCTCTCTGGGGCCGCGGACGACGTCTTGACTGGGGCGGGCATGTGGGCGGCGAGTATAGCCGCGGGTCGCGGGGGCGCAAGGGGGTGTTCGCCATTTTCGGGGAAATTCACCTGGACCTGGACCTGAGGTCGAGGTCGCTCTTCTCAAAATCGATGATGGCGAGCTCCGCGGCGACCCGATCGCCGGCCCGCGGGTCGCGAAAGCTCTCGGTTCCGACCGCCACCAGCGTCGCGCCGGCGGCCAGCAGTTCGCCTGCGTCGACCCCGCTTTCGACCCCTCCCATGCCGACGATCGGGAGCCGGACGGCGGCGGCGACGGCGCGGACCTGGGCGACGGCGATCGGCCGCACCGCCGGGCCCGAGAGGCCTCCGTGTCCGGCCGCGATCCCCGGCTCGCCGGTGGCGGGATCGATCGCGCTCGCCTTCAGGGTGTTGATCAGCGATACCGCGTCCGCCCCGCTCTCCTCGGCCGCGATCGCGACCGCGGCCGGGTCGGCGACGTTCGGCGTCAGCTTGACGATCAGCGGCTTCGCGGTCAGGGGCCGCAACGCCTCGAGCAGCGCCGAGGTCTCGTCCGGCTGCTCGCCGACGATCAGACCCGAGCGGACGTTGGGGCATGAGATGTTGAGCTCGATCGCGGCGACCTCCTCGCGGCCGGCAATCCCTTCGAGGAGGCGCGAAAAGTCCTCGCGGCTCGTCGCCATCGCCGAGACGATCAGCGGCACCGGGATCTGCGCCAGCCGCGGCAGGTCCTCGGCCAGGAACCCCTCCAGCCCCCTGTTGGGGAGCCCGATCGAGTTGATCATTCCGGCCGGCGTCTCCCAGATCCGCTGCGGCTCGTTGCCCGCGCGGGGCTCGAGGGTGATCGTCTTCGAGACATACGCAGCGAACGGGAACTGCTCGAGCACCCTGTCGCCGTAGACCCGCCTGGCGGCAATGGCGTCGAACGTCCCGGATGCATTGATCACAGGGTGGGTCAGCTTGAGCCCGCAGAACTCGATCGTCTCCGGGCCGGCGGGTTCTGTCGCCACAGGGGACCCCCCGCCCCCTGCGGTAGCTGAAGCCGCCCCGTTGGCAACCTGGCCCGCGCCACCCGCGGGAGAGGCCGCGCCACCGCGCAATACCGGGCCGTCGACGCAGAGGCGGATGTAGCCGTCGCCGCCGGGGCGCGGGACGGCGCAGCCGAAGCAGGCGCCGAACCCGCAGGCCATCGGAGCCTCATGAGCCAGCTCAGCGGCGACACCGTGCTCTGCGCAAAGCCGATCCACGGCGTCGAGCATGGGTCGGGGCCCGCAGGCGTAGACGGCGGCACCGGCGGCGTCATCTCCGGCCAGCATCGTCGCCAGCAGGTCGGTGACCGGGCCGGCGTGCCCGGCGTGCCCGTCGTCGCTCGCGAGCCGCACCTCGGAGCACGGAAAGAGGTCGTCGAGCCCGCCCGAGTGCCGGCGGTCGCGGAACCCGAGGAGCACCCGGGTCGCGACCCCGCGATCGGAGAACTCACGACGCAGAAGGGCGAGCGGAGCAATCCCGATCCCGCCCCCGACGAGGATCGCCCCGGCGGCGCCGGGATTGAGCCGGCGCGGCTCCGAGAAGCTGTTGCCGAGCGGCCCGTTGACCCAGACCGAGTCGCCGGGCTCGAGCTCGCAGAGCCGGTCCGTCCCAGGACCGATCCCCTCGATCAGGAAGTCGAGCCGCCGAACCCCGCCCCGCTCGACCGCGTCGGCGACCGAGAGCGCCCGCGGCAGGAACGGGCGCTGCCCCTCCCCCTGCCAGTGGCGCTCGGCGGCGAGCATGTAGAACTGACCGGCGAGGGGCAGCGGCCCGCCCTCGTCCCGCAGGGAGAAGACCCGGTATCCGCCCGAGTCGCGGGCCTCGACCACACCGCACAACCTGCGTCCGAATGGGGGCGTAGGCCGGATGGGCTCGCCACCCGCCACCCCTGGACGCGGGAGCGGGGCCGAATCCATCATTGGTTCTTCTTCGGCCCCGCGGGAGCGGAGGAGGTGGCGGTTGTGTCAGAGGACGTGGCGGAATATTCGTGGATCTCCTGGAGGGACAGGACCTCGGCCGCCTGCTCCTTGCGGGCGGCGATCGCGCGGACCGCGGCCGATGCGCCGGTCATCGTCGTCACGCAGGGGATCCCGTGGCGGACTGCCGCGGTGCGGATCGCGTGCCCATCGGCGCGGGCGCCGGAGCCGGTCGGCGTGTTGATCACCAGGTCGCACCTGCGTTCCCGCAGGAGGTCGATCGCGTTCGGGCTGCCCTCGCTCAGCTTGTTGATCCTGGTGACCGGAACGCCCATCGAGGTGATCGACTGCGCCGTGCCGCCGGTCGCGATCACCTCGAAGCCCATGTCGTGGAAGCGGGTCGCGAGCTGGGTGGCGGCCGGCTTGTCGGTGTCGGTGACGGTGATGAAGACCGCGCCCTCGGTCGGCAGCGAGACGCCGGCGGCGGCCTGCGCCTTGCCGAACGCGGTCGGGAAGTCGGTGGCGATCCCCATAACCTCCCCGGTGCTCTTCATCTCCGGCCCGAGGACCGCGTCGACCCCGGCGAAGCGGGCGAAGGGGAGCACCGCCTCCTTGACGCTGACGAAGTCGGTGGGGGGCTCGGGCAGCTCGAGGTCGGCCAGCCTCTCCCCCAGCATCAGCCGCGCCGCGACCTTCGCCAGCGGCGTCCCGGTCGCCTTCGAGACGAACGGCACGGTTCGCGAGGCGCGCGGATTGGCCTCGATCACGTAGAGCTCGCCGCCCGCGACCCCGTACTGGATGTTGATCAGGCCGACGACGCCGAGCTCGAGCGCGATCCGCGTCGTCGTCTCGCGGATCTCCTCCAGCATCTCCTCGCCGAGGCTCATCGGCGGCAGCACGCAGGCCGAGTCGCCCGAGTGCACTCCGGCCTCCTCGACGTGCTGCATGATCCCGGCGACGTGGACCTCGCTGCCGTCGCCGAGGGCATCGACGTCGACCTCGATCGCGTTCTCGAGGAAGCGATCGAGCAGCAGCGGGTGCTCCTGGTCGGCCTTGACGTTCGCCTCGAGGTAGGCGCTGAGGTTCTCGGTCGAGTAGCAGATCTCCATCGCCCTGCCGCCGAGCACGTAGGAGGGCCTGACGAGGAGCGGGAACCCGACCTGCTCGGCGATCACCGCCGCCTCGTCGGCCGAGAGCGCGGTGCCGTAGGGAGGGTGCTTGACCTCGAGCCGGCGCAGCAGGGCGCCGAAGCGGCCGCGGTCCTCGGCGAGGTCGATCGCGTCGACCGGGGTTCCGAGCAGCGGCACGCCGGCCTCCTCGAGCGCGCGGGCGAGCTTCAGCGGCGTCTGGCCGCCGAACTGGACGATCACCCCCTCCGGCCGCTCCTGATCGCAGACCGCGAGCACGTCCTCCGCGGTCAGCGGCTCGAAGTAGAGGCGGTCGGATGTGTCGTAGTCGGTCGAGACCGTCTCCGGGTTGCAGTTGATCATCACCGCGTCGCGACCGGACTCGCGCACGGTCATGGCCGCGTGCACGCAGCAGTAGTCGAACTCGATTCCCTGGCCGATCCGGTTCGGGCCGGCGCCGAGGATGACGACGGAGTCGCGCTCGCCGCGACGCACCTCGGAGGTCGGCCCTCCCCCCGGCAGCGGCCGCTCGTGACCGGAATAGTAGTAGGGGGTCGCGGCCTCGAACTCGGCGGCGCAGGTGTCGACCGCCTTGTAGGTCCGCTCGAGGCCGTCGGTGCCGTCGCCCTCGGTGGCGAGGATCTCCAGCTCGCGCAGGAACCAGCGGTCGACCAGGCAGCGCTCGTGAACCGCCTCGATCGAGAGGCCGCGGCGGAAGGCCTCGAGGATCAGGTCGAAGCGTTCCGCCGAGGGGATCGCGATCGCCGCCAGCAGCTCCTCCTCGCCCGCGGGCGGCTCGGCCGGCGAGTCGAGCTCGCGTGATCGCATCGCCTTCGCGAACGACTCGCCGAAGGTGCGGCCGATCGCCATCGCCTCGCCGACGCTCTGCATGTGGGTCGAGAGGCGTCCCTCGGCGGCGGGGAACTTCTCGAACGCGAAGCGCGGAACCTTGGTGACGATGTAGTCGATCGTCGGCTCGAACGCGGCGGGCGTCGCCCGGGTGATGTCGTTCGGGATCTCCTCCAGCGCGTAGCCGACCGCGAGCTTCGCCGCCATCTTCGCGATCGGGAACCCGGTCGCCTTCGACGCCAGTGCCGAGGAGCGCGAGACCCGCGGGTTCATCTCGATCACGACGATCTCGCCGGACTCGGGATCGACGCCGAACTGGATGTTGGAGCCGCCGGTCTCGACGCCGACGGCGCGGATCACCCGGATCGCCTGGTCGCGGAGCTCCTGGTAGAGGCGGTCGCTGAGGGTCTGGGCGGGGGCGACCGTGACCGAGTCGCCGGTGTGGACGCCCATCGGGTCGACGTTCTCGATCGAGCAGATGATCACGACGTTGTCGTTGCGGTCTCGCATCACCTCGAGCTCGAACTCGCCCCAGCCGAGAACCGACTCCTCGACCAGCACCTGGTTGATCGGGCTTGCGGCGAGGCCCTCGCTGACAACCTGGCGCAGCTCGGTCTCGGTCTCGCCGACTCCGCCGCCGTGGCCGCCGAGGGTGAAGGCCGGGCGGACGATCGCGGGCAGCGTGATCCTGTTCTCGGCCATCGCCGTCTCGACCTCGCCGAGGCTGCCGACGGTCAGCGACCACGGGATCCGCAGCCCGGCCTCGGTCATCGTGCGTCGGAACTCCTCGCGGTCCTCGGCGCGGCGGATCGCGGTCTGGTCGGCGCCGATCAGCTCGACCCCGAACCGCTCCAGCGTCCCGTCCTCGTGCAGCGCCATCGCGAGGTTCAGCGCGGTCTGCCCGCCGAGCGTCGGCAGCAGGGCGTCCGGACGCTCCTTCTCGATGATCTTCGCCACCGGACCCGGCTGCAGCGGCTCGACGTAGGTCGCGGTGGCGAACTCGGGGTCGGTCATGATCGTCGCCGGGTTCGAGTTGACGAGGACGACCTCGTACCCCTCCTCGAGCAGAACCTTGCACGCCTGAACCCCGGAGTAGTCGAACTCGGCGGCCTGGCCGATCACGATCGGCCCCGACCCGATCAGCAGGATCTTGCGGATGTCGTTCCGCCTAGGCATCGGCCCAGGGATCGCCGTGCCACCCGGCATGAATTCCGCCCGCGTGCTCTGCTCCCGCTCGCTCGCGCTCATCACCACTGGTGCTCCCGCTCGCTCGCTCCCGCGTCCGCCGCAGGCGGGTGGTAGCCATCACGTCGCCAGTTCCAAGAAGCTGTCGAACAGGTGGCGGGCGTCGTGCGGGCCGGGGCCGGCCTCGGGGTGGTACTGGACCGTGGCGCCGCGAACGTCGTTGAGGACGAGGCCCTCGACCGTGCGGTCGTAGAGATTGAGGTGCGAGAGCTCGGCGGCGCCGAAGTCGGTCTCCCAGCGGACCGGCTCGTCGCCCTCGATCCTCGGCTCCCCGCCCGGCCCCCGGACCGCGAAGCCGTGGTTCTGGGAGGTGATGTCGATCCGGCCCGTGGCCAGGTCCTTGACCGGGTGGTTGGCGCCGCGATGGCCGAACGGCAGCTTGAACGTCTCGAGGCCGACCGCCCGGCAGAGCAGCTGGTGGCCGAGGCAGATTCCGAACAGCGGCCGGACTCCGACCAGATCACGCACTGTCGCGACGATGTAATCGAGCGCGGCCGGGTCGCCCGGCCCGTTCGCGAGGAAGACGATGTCCGGCTGCTCGGCCAGCACCTCCTCGGCCGAGTACGTACAGGGCAGCAGGGTCAGGCGGCAGCCGTGCTCGCGCAGCTGGCGGACGATGTTGAGCTTGACCCCCGTGTCGATCCCGACGACGTGGGGGCCGTCGCCCTCGAACCGGACCGGCTCGGGCGGAGTCACGGTCCGGGCGAGGTCGGCGCCGTCCATCGGGGGCTCGGCCTCGACCTGATTGCGGGCATCGGCCTCGGCGAGCTCGGCCGGGAAGATTCCGCCCCGCATCGCGCCGCGATCGCGAATGCGGCGGACCAGGGCGCGGGTGTCGACACCGCTGATGCCGGGCACGCCGCAGTCGCCGAGCCAGTCGAGCCAGCCGCCCTCGGCGCTGGCGACGTCCTCGCGGTTCTTGGCGTCGCGCATGACAACGCCGCGGGCGTGGGCGCGGTCCGACTCCATCGCTCCCGCCGAGACTCCGTAGTTGCCGACGAGCGGGTAGGTGAAGACGATGATCTGGCCCGCGTAGGAGGGGTCGCTGACCGACTCCTGGTAGCCGGCCATCGAGGTGTTGAAGACGACCTCGCCGGTCACCGACTCGTGCCCGGCGCAGAGCTCGCCGTCAAGCCGGGTTCCGTCCTCGAGGAGGATGTATCCGGGGGTCGACTTCACTCCGCGACTCCCAGCGAGAAGCTCCTCAGGCGGTAGGCGATCTGGCCGCCGGCAACGGTCATCAGGACGCGGCCGGTGAGGGTGCGGCCGTCGCACCATGAGTTATGGGAGCGACTCTCGAAGCCCTCCTCCCCGACAGTCCACTCGGCCCCGAGGTCGCAGAGCGCGACGTTCGCCGCCGATCCCGGCGCCAGCGAGGGGCGCTCGAGCCCGAAGGGCTCGGCACCGCCCGACATCCGCTCGACGACGAGCGCAAGGTCGAGGACGCCGGGCAGGATCAGGTCGGTGTGGATCGCGGCGAATGCCGTCTCGAGGCCGGTCACCCCCATCGCCGCCTGCTCGAACGGGACCTCCTTCTCCTCCGGCTCGTGCGGCGCGTGGTCGGTGGCGATGCACTCGATCGTGCCGTCGCGGATCCCCTCGATCAGCGCCTGGCGGTCGTGCTCGGAGCGCAGCGGCGGGTTCATCTTGAAGCGGTTGGGGTCGAGGCTGCGGACCTCCTCGTCGGTCAGACAGAGGTGATGGGGGCTGGCCTCGGCGCTGATCGCGACCCCTGCGGCTCTTGCCGCGCGGACGGCGTCGACGGACTCGGCGGCCGAGAGGTGCTGGACGTGGATCCGGGCGTCCTCGTAGGCGGCGAGGGCGGCATCGCGGGCGATCATCGTCGCCTCCGATACGGAGGGGATCCCGGACAGCCCGAGGGCTGCCGAGACCGCTCCCTCGTGCATGACGCCGTCGCCGGAGAGATCCGGGTCCTCCTCGTGGAGGGCGATCGTGCCGCCGCAGAGGCGCTGGTACTGGAGCGCCCGGCGCATGATCCGCGCGCTTGCGATCGGCAGGCCATCGTCGGAGAATCCGACCGCGCCCGCTTCGCGCAGGGCGACCATCTCGGTCAGCTCCTCGCCCCGCATCGCGGCCGTGACCGTCGCCAGGAACCCGACCTGTACGGAGGCGTCGGCGGCGGCCTGCTCGCGCAGGGCGGCGACGTCGGCCGGCGTCGAGACCGGCGGCTCGGTGTTGGCCATCGCGAGGATCCCGCAGTAGCCGCCGGCGGCGGCGGCTCGGGTCCCGGTTTCGATGTCCTCCTTGTGCTCGTGGCCCGGCGTGCGGAGGTGGACGTGCGGGTCGAAGAAGCCGGGGAAGGCGTGCATCCCCTCCGCCTCGACGACCTCGGCCTCGTCCGCGGCGGCGGCGCCCGGGGCGCTGAGCTCGGCGACCCGTCCGGCGCGGATGACGACGTCGTGGGTTCCCTCGATCCCGGCGACCGGGTCGAGGACGCCGGCCCCGCGCAGGATCAGGTCCGGGCGGTCGCCCGGGCGGATATCGAGCGCCTCCTCGAGGCTCGGCAGGGGGCTTCGCTCGTCGCTCAAGCCGGCTGCCCGATCGGGGTCGGCCGGTCCGATCCGTCGCCCTCGGTCTCGGGCGAGGGGCTGCGGTCGGGGCCGGCGAGGAGCTCGAACAGGATCGCCATCCTCACGACCAGCCCGGCGGCGACCTGCTCGGAGACGAGCGATTGGGGCGAGTCGAGGGCCTCGCCGGAGAGCTCGACCCCGCGGTTGACCGGCCCGGGGTGCATCAGAAGCTGGCGTGGGTTGAGCCGGCGGGTGTCGATCTGGAACGAGGCCGCGTACTCGCGCAGCGACGGGACAAAGCTCTCGCTCATCCTCTCCCGCTGCATCCGCAGCGCGTAGACCACGTGCGCCTCCTCGAGCCGATCGAGCGAGAGGCTGATCTCGCAGCCGAGCTCCTCGATCCCGCGCGGAATCAGGGTCGGCGGCCCGCAGACCGTCACCTTCGCCCCCATCCGGCGGAAGGCGATCAGGTTTGAGCGGGCGACGCGGCTGTGGAGGACGTCGCCGACGATCCAGACCCGCTTTCCCTCGAGGGTGCCGAGGCGGCGCCGGAGCGTGAAGGTGTCGAGCAGGGCCTGGCTCGGGTGCTCGTGCTTGCCGTCGCCGGCGTTGATCACCGAGGCGCCCGTCCAGCGCGAGACGAGCTGGGCGGCCCCGGCGTGAGGGTGGCGGATCACGATCGCCGCCGGGTCGTAGGCGGAGAGGGTCGCCACCGTGTCCTTCAGCGACTCGCCCTTGTCGACCGAGGAGCCGGCGGCCCTGACCGAGACGAGGTCGGCCGAGAGCCGCTTCGCGGCCAGCTCGAACGAGCTGCTGGTCCGGGTGCTGGACTCGTAGAAGAGGCTGACGACGGTCCGGCCGCGCAGGGTCGGGACCTTCTTGATGTCGCGTCGGCCGACCTCGGCGAAGCTCTCGGCCCGGTCGAGTATCGCCTCGATCTCCTCCCGCGTGAGTTCCTCGATCGAGAGCAGGTGCTTCATGTAAGCGCCTCCGCGGGCAGCGGCTCGGAGATCGTCACCTCGTCGACGTCGTCGACCTCCTCGAGGCGAACGTTGACGCGCTCGCCGCGGGCGGTCGGCAGGTTCTTGCCGACGTAGTCGGGGCGGAAGGGCAGCTCGCGGTGGCCGCGATCGCAGAGGACCGCGAGCTGCACCCGCTCGGGCCTCCCGTAGTCGAAGAGGGCATCGATCGCGGCGCGGACGGTGCGGCCGGTGAAGAGGACGTCGTCGACGAGGACGACGGTTCGGCCCGAGAGGTCGAAGTCGATGTGTGAAGAGTGGACGACCGGCTGCGACGTGCGCGAGTGGGAGCCGACGTCGTCTCGGTAGAAGGAGATGTCGATGTCGCCGATCGGGACCGCGGTATCGGTCAGCTCGCCGAGGAGGGCGTGAAGGCGCCGGGCGAGCACGGCCCCGCGGGTGTGGATTCCGACGACCGCGAACTCGTCCGCCTCCGGGTTCTTCTCGCCGATCTCGTGGGCGATCCGCCGCAGCGTTCGCCTCAGGTCGTCGCGCTCGAGCACGACCTTCTCGCTCACTCTGGTGCTCCTTCCCGGCCTCTCGGGACCTGGTTAAAGGACGGCGTCAGCGTAGCATCGGCGCGCGACGATTCGTGGGAGGCTGTCGCCGTGAACCCGGAGGTTGCGAAGGCGATCGGCCGTCACGAAGGCTCGGGGAGGCGGTTCTCGGCGGAGGGGATCGGGAGCTTCGCCCTCGAGGTCGGTTCGGGCGATCCGGTCGTCCTGATGCACGGGGTGCCGGTCTCGAGCTACCTCTATCGCCGGGTCGCGCCCGAGCTGGCCGCCCGCGGCCTGCGTGCCGTCTCCTTCGACCTCCCGGGCCTTGGGCTCGCGGGGCGCCCGCCGGACTTCGACTACAGCTGGAGCGGCCTCGGGCGCTGGACGGGGGCTGCGATCGACGCCCTTGGAATCGAGCGCTGCCACCTCGTCGTCCACGACATCGGCGGCCCGATCGGGCTCGATTGGGCGGCCCGCAATCCGGAGCGGGTGCTCTCGCTCACCGCGCTCGACACCATGATCGACGTCGCCGCCTTCCATCGCCCCTGGCCGATGCATCCGTTCTCACTGCGCGGAGTCGGCGAGGTCTGGCTGCGAAGCATGATGCGGGTCCCGTTTCGCCAGATCTATTACCTCGTCGGAATCGGAGACAGAACGGCCGTGCCGCCGGTCGAGGTCGACGTCCATCACGCGCTGCTGAAGCGCGCCGACGGCGGCCGTGCGTTCCTGCAGATCATGCGGGGCTTCGAGTTGACCGTCGAGAGGGAACGATTCCTGCTCGACCGTCTCGCGAAGCGGCCCTATCCGGCCCAGGTCGTGTGGGGGTCGGGAGACCGGATGCTCGGCGAGGATCGGCGGCTGGCGGCGATCCGGGCGCTCGGCGTCGAGGCGGCGACAATGGTGCCGGCGAAGCACTTCCTCCAGGAGGATCGGCCGGTTGCCGTGGCCGAGGCGATCGCCCATCTAGTCCCCTGACGTCCGACCCTCCGCCTCGTCGGCGGGCTCGCGAGCCCCGTTGGCGATCAGCTTGGGCTCCCCCCGCTCGGGGAACGGGATCTCGACGACGTCGAAGTCGCGCGGCGCGATCGTCGGCGCGTAGACCTCGCGGGCCTCCTCGAGTACCTCGCCGACGTGGTAGCGGGAGGAGATGTGGACCAGGGCGAGCATCTTCACCCCAGCCTCGCGGGCCACCGCCGCCGCCTGGCCGACCGTCGAGTGGCCGGTATCGGCGGCGCGCTGCGCCTCCTCCTCGGCGAAGCTCGCGTCGTGGACCAGCAGCTGGGCGCCGCGGGCGGCCCCGACCGTCGCCCCGCAGGGCGCGGTGTCGCCGGTGAGGACGATCGTGCGGCCCCGGCGGGCCTCCCCCATCACGTCGTCCGGCGCGACCGTCCCGCCGGAGCCGGCGACGCTCTCGCCGCGCTGGAGGGCGGCGAAATCGGGGCCTTCGGCGACCCCGAGGCGCTTCGCCTCGTCGGGGTCGAAGCGGCCGGGCCGCTCGGCCTCGACAAGGGCGTAGCCGCAGGCGCGAACGCCGTGCTCGACCGGGAACGGGCGGATCTCCCCACCGTCGATGTCGATTCGGTCGCCCTCCTCCACCTCGACCAGTTCGAGGCTGAAGCCGAGGCGCCCGACGAGCCTGCCGAACGTCCGGAACAGCTCCTCGAGCCCGGGCGGGCCGTAGATCGTCAGCGGCCGCTCGCGCTCGGTCAGGTCGTAGGTTTTGAGCAGGCCGGGCAGTCCCAGCATGTGGTCGGCGTGGAAGTGGGTCAGGTAGATCTCGTCGAGCGCGACGAGGCCGAGCGAGCGCTGCATCTGCCGCTGCGTCCCCTCGCCGCAGTCGAAAAGCAGCCGTTCACCGCCCCGGGCGATGAGCACGCCGGCGGTGTTGCGCCGCGCCGATGGCACGGCCCCGCCCGTGCCGAGAAAGGCGACCGAGAGATCCATGGTCGGCGAGCCTACGCGCTCGCAACTTCACCTGTGATTTCCGTCCCGAGGCCGGCTCTCGCAGCGACCCGATGCTCCGGCGGTCGAGCTCGTGGCCGACGATCCGTTGGAACCCATGTTCGTATCAGCGCCCCACGGCGACGGATATGGTGATGGCCGAGCGCCCGTAGCTCAGCTGGATAGAGCGCCGCCCTCCGGAGGCGGAGGCCACAGGTTCGAATCCTGTCGGGCGCGTATGTAGGGTGGCCGTCGATGAGCAGGGCACTCGATCAGATCACCGAGACCCGTCCCCCGACCGGGGCGCTGGCGGTGATCGCCGTCGGGTTGCTGGTGACGGTCGCCGCGGCACTGCTGACCTCGACGAAGATCACCGGCGCCGTCGCGCTCGATTGGGAAAAGACCGTCCCGATCCCCGACTCCCGGGACGCGAAGATCCCCGGCGGCGGGGCGATGCGGATCACCAACGCCCAGATCAGCGCCTCGGAAGAAAACGTCTCCGGCTACAAACTGTTCCGGGTCTCGGCGGTGCTGAAGGTCGACGCCGGAAGCGCCGTCGGCCAGGCCCGGGTGAGGTGCCGCACCGACGTCCCGCGGCGGACGATCCCGGCCAAGACTCCGGGCAGCCGCGCCTCCTACCCGCGCTCGAGCAGTGGCGAAGACCTGGTCAAGCAGACCTTCCCGGAAGAGATCGTGGTCGAATTCAACTCGCACGGCAGCGATGCGGCGACGCTCGAATTCGACGATGCCCTGAGCCGGTTCGTCAACCAGCCCGGCGTCGTCGTCAGCTGGCCCCCCTACAAGCAGGCGCTGCAGGAATGGCAGTGGGGGCTGCCGAGCGGCCGGCTCGAAAGGCCACTCGACCTCGGCTTCGCGTCGATCTGGCGGACGACGACTGCGCCGAGCGTCAGCGTCGTCTGCTCGACCGAGACCGCCGCCGGCACGGCGACGACGAAGACCAGCGGGCGCCTCGGCCGGTCGGGCGCCTCCTCCTAGGCCGGGGCGACCAGCAGCTCCGGCCCCTCGACCCCTTTCCCGACCTTGTTCAGCTTCGGGTTCGCCGGGGCGCCCTCGACCCGCTCGGCCGGCAGCGGCGCGCAGATCGCGATCGCATCCTCGACCTCGAGGTCCGGACGCAGCCAGGTCGCCTCGGCCTCGGGTGACGGCAGGATCACCGGCATCCGGTCGTGGACCTTGGCGACGACCTCGTTCGGAGTCGTCGTCACGATCGTGCAGCTGTAGAGCCAGCCGTCCTCGACGCCGCGATCGTCTGCGTCCCCCCACTCCTTGCGGGTGCAGAGCCCGGCGAAGGCGAACGGCGCGCCGCCGTCGACGGTGAAGCGCCAGGGCTGGCGCGGTTGCTTCGGGTCCTCGGCCTTCATCCACTCGTAGAAGCCGTCGGCGACGATCAGGCAGCGGTGGCGGAACTTGCCGACCAGAGGCGAGTAGGCACGGCTCGTGGTCAGGTTCTCGGCTTTGGCGTTGATCATCCGGTAGCCGACCTTGAGGTCCTTGGCCCAGCGCGGCACCAGCCCCCAGCGCATCATCCGCGCCTCGCGCAGCCCCTCGGCCGCCTCATCCGGATCGGGGGAGGACCGGACCGTCAGCACCTCCTGGGTCGGGGCGACGTTGTACCGCTCGAGCCCCCGAGCGGCATGCTCGGCCCGCTCCCTGCTCGGCGGCGGCGCCTTCCCGGACGAGTTGCGCTCGAGCGAGTGTTCGAGCTCGACCTGGAACCGGTCGGCCACGGCCTTCGTGTCCTTGGTCGTAACGGTGAACCGCCCGCACATCCTGCTATCTCAGCATTTCGAGGATCCCGCGGCCGCCTTCATGCGTTGAGCCACCCTGTTCCTTGCCGGGCAGATGCTCGAGTCGTTCCTGGGCGGCGCGGCGAAGCTGCCCGAGGATCCTGAGGACGCTGCCGCCCTGCCCCTGTGCCTGCTTCTTGGGTTCGCCGGGCCCTGATGAGCCGTTGCCCTGGCTCTTGGCGTCCGGGTGAAGCAGGTCCAGGATCGCCTTCTTCACCCGTGCCGAGCGAGCGTTCGACGGGACGCCCGCCGGCACCTGCGGTTCCCGGTCTGCCTTCCTGTTCTCCTCTTCCTTCTTGTTCGTCGGGTGCCGCTCGTCTGGTTGCGCCGGTCGCCGGGTGGCGGGAGCCCCTTCGACCGCGCCGGCCATCCCGCCGACGGCAGCGGCGGCGCTTTCGGGGTGATTCTGCGGGGCTTCGCCGGAGGTGGAGGACGGCGACGATGCGCCACCGCACCCGGCCAACGCGGCGAGCGCCGATGCGACCGCGATCGCGCAGATGCTCCGTTTCATCGCCCCTGTCCCACCCGACCCCTCAGCCCTTTGCCCTGAACGTGATCCCGTCGAGCGACATCGAGGTTCCGGGCTCGCCGACCACCGCGCCGTTGAGGACGATCCCTTTACCCAGGCTGATGTTGGCTCCGGCCACGACCACGCGTCCGTAATTCTCTTCGTCTCCGCCTTCGTCTATTTCGCATTTTCCGCTTTCGCCGGCGCAGAACGCGTTGAAGAATGTAAGCGACCCGGGTGCCGGCCGAAAGCCCGGCGGCAGCGAGAAGATCGAGCCGACAATGCCGGATGGCCCGATCTTGGCCACGCCCTGCAGGTGCACGACCCCGTCGTGGTCCTTCCAGAAGCCGACCGGTTCGGTCGACACCCCTTCATTGCCGCCGAGATTGGTGCTGCCGGTTTCGAAGCCGGGCTCGCCGGGCGCACCGACCAGGTGGACGGGTTCCGGTGCCGAGAGGCTGTCGGCCTGCTGCGCCGACGGCACGGTTCCGAGTTGCGTCAGGTTTATGTCCTTCCCGGTCAGCGACTGGTCCTTGACCTTCGCGCCGGTCACCGCATTCTTCTTGATCTTCGCGCCGCTGACCGAGTTCTTCTTCAGCTGCTTGGAGCCGACGCTGTTCTTCGGCAGCTTCAGGGCGGCGTAGGTGGTGCCGGCCATCGCGACGACGAGCGAGATCAGCGCGACGATCATCGCGGGCGACGGCATGCGGCGTGTCAGGCGTTTCATCAAAACCTCCGGCTCCGGTCGGTAGGAACCCGGCTGACGCTATCGATGAAGCCGGTCGGCTTCGATCAGGCCGGACGGGCCTCCGGGTGCTCCCGATACCACTCCAGCGTCCGGCCCAGGCCATCGGGCAGCTCCACCTCCGGGCGCCAACCGGTCAGCTCGCGCAGCTTGGTCGAGTCGACGAACTGTCGGTCGATCTCGCCGTCCGGATTGCCGTCGCCGTGGTAGTCGGGCTCGACCCGTCCGCCGCCCGCGACGGCGATCAGCTCGACGACCTCTCGCACCGAGTGGGGGCGGTCGCCCCCGGCGTTGAAGGCCTGGCCGGCGGCCCCGTCCTCGCCGAGCGCGGACGCGATCGCCAGATAGGCCGAAACCGCGTCGTCGACGTGGAGAAAGTCGCGCTCGGGGCTCCCGTCGGAGCGGATCTGGGGGCGGCGTCCATCCAGCACTGCGACCACGGTCTCCGGCACCAGTCGCGAGAAGTTGAGATCGCCGCCGCCGTAGACGTTGGCGAAGCGCGTCACCGCGAGCGGCAGGCTGTAGGCCCTGGCGTAGCTGCGGGCGACGATGTCCGCGGCCGCCTTGCTCGCGTCGTAGGGGAACGAGGCGCGCAGCGGGAAGTCCTCGAGGTACGGTAGCTCGGGACTGGCGCCGTAGGCCTTGTCCGAGGAGGCGAACAGGACGCGCCCGACCCCCGCGCTGCGGCAGGCCTCGAACACGTTCCACGCGCCGCGCACGTTGACCTCGAGCGTCTCGAGCGGTGACTCGCGCGCGACGCCGACGATCGTCTGCGCCGCGAGGTGGAAAACCGAGTCGGCGCCGGCGACCGCCTCCCCCACCCCCTCGGCGTCGCGGAGGTCGCCCTCGACGAGCTCGACCTCGCCGCGGATCCCGAGCAGGTCGAGCCCGGAGGGGCGGATCCCGCCGATGTCGGCGGTGCGCGGGCCGGGGCGGTCGAGCACCCTGACCGCTTCGCCGCGCTCCAGAAGCGCCCGCGCCAGGTGCGAGCCGACGAAGCCGTGGCCGCCGGTGACGAGAGCCCTGCTCATCGCGCCGTCCCGGCCCCGGCCCACGCGGTCCACGGCGCCTCGCCCGATGCCCAGAGATCGTTGAGGACGACCGCGTCCTTGTAGGTATCCATGCAGTCCCAGAACCCCTCGTGGCGGAACGCGCGCAGCTCGCCGTCGGCGGCGAGGCGCTCGAGCGGCTCGCGCTCGAGCACGCTTCCCTCGTCGATGTAGGCGAGCGCCTCCGGCTCGAGACAGAGGAAGCCGCCGTTGATCCAATGCTCGCTGCGCGGCTTCTCGACGAACCCGTCGACCCGGCCGTCGCCGTCGACCTCCGCGACCCCCCACTGCAGGTGCGGGCGCACGACCGTCAGGGTTGCGGCCCGGCCGTGGCCACGGTGGAACGCGAGCTCGGCCTCCAGGTCCACGTCCGCGACCCCGTCGGCATAGGTCAGGCAGAAGGTGCCTCCCCCGACCCGTTCGGCGAGGCGCGCGACCCTGCCACCGGTCGGCGTGTCCTCGCCCGTATCGATGCACTCGATCGCGATCCCGCGCGGCCAGTCCTCGCCGGCGACGAACTCCTCGATCGCCTCGCCGAGGTAGCCGGTGGCGAGCAGGAAGCGCTCGAATCCCCGGGCGGCGTAGATCCCGATCACGTGCCAGACGATGGGCCGGCCGCCGATCTCGACCAGCGCCTTCGGCACCGACTCCGTCCGCTCGCGCAGGCGCGTGCCCCGGCCGCCGCAGAGGATGACGACCGGAGGCTTCAGCAGCCGCCGGCGACGGCGGGGAGGATCGTCACCTCGTCGCCCTCGTTGATCGGTGTCTCGAGGCCCTCCTGAAAGCGGATGTCCTCGCCGCTGACGAAGACGTTGACGAACCGGCGGAGGTCGCCGTCCTGGGTGATCCGCTCGCGCAGGTCGTTGTGGGCGTCGAACACGGCATCGAGCACCTCGCCCACGGTCGAGCCCGTCACCTCGAGCTCGGCCTCGCCGCCGGTGGCGGCCCGGAGCTGGCTCGGGATCTTCACGGTGACTGCCATCAAACGGATACCTCCTGCTGCTCGAACTCGGACTCGAAGCTGTCGAGGTCGGGATCGATTTCGTGCATCTGGAACCTATCGCGAGTCGCGTCGAGGGTCTTCAGGCCCTCGCCGGTGATGTAGATCACGACTCGCTCTCCGGCCTCGAGCTCACCCCGCTCGGCCAGCTTCGCGAGGACGCCGATGGTCACCCCGCCGGCGGTCTCGGTGAAGATCCCGGTCGTCTCGGCGAGCAGCCGGATCCCGGCCCGGATCTCGTCGTCATCGACCGAGTCGATCGTGCCGTCGGTGCTGCGCGCCTGTTCGAGGGCGTAGGGGCCGTCGGCCGGGTCGCCGATCGCGAGGCTCTTGGCGATCGTGTCCGGCCGCTGCGGCTTGCAGACGTCCCAGCCTTCGGCGAACGCGGTCGCGACCGGGCTGCAGCCGTCGGCCTGGGCGCCGTTGAAGACCGGTTGGGAGCCCTCGACGAGGCCGACCTCGAGCCACTCGGCGAAGCCGCGCCCGAGCTTGGTGAAGAGCGACCCCGATGCGATCGGGACGACGACGCGGTCGGGCAGCTCCCAGCCGAGCTGCTCGACGGTCTCGTAGGCGAGCGTCTTCGAGCCCTCCGAGTAGTAGGGCCGCAGGTTGACGTTGACGAACGCCCAGGGCCGCGTTTCGGCGAGCTGGGTGCAGAGTCGGTTGACGTCGTCGTAGTTGCCGCGGACGCCGACGAGGTTGGTCCCGTAGACACCCGTCGCGAGCAGCTTCTGCTCCTCGAGGTTGGCGGGGACGAAGACGTAGGACTCGAGGCCGGCGGCCGCCGCGTGGGCGGCAACAGCGTTGGCGAGGTTGCCGGTCGAGGCACAGGCGACGGTCCTGAAGCCGAGCTCCCGTGCCTTCGCCACAGCGACCGCGACGACCCGGTCCTTGAAGGAGTGGGTCGGGTTGGCGGCGTCGTTCTTGATCCACAGCTCGGCCTCGATCCCGAGGCGCTCGGCGAGCCGGTCGGCGCGCACCAGCGGCGTCAGCCCGGGCTCGAGCGGGTCGCCGGGTCGGCCGACGAACGGGAGGAAGTCGGCGTAGCGCCAGATCCCCTGCGAACCGGCCTGGATCCGGCGCCTGGCCTCGGCCGCGTCGAGGCCGGAGTGATCGTAGGCGACATCGAGCGGGCCGAAGCAGTTCGAACACGCGAAATGGGCGGCAAGGTCGTATTCCGCCCCGCACTCCTTGCACTTCAAGCTCTCGATTGACATCCGATCGTCCCTATGTTCGTCGTCATAAGAAAACCTCCGCCTTCTGTGGGGCAGAGGTCCTGATCGGACATCCCCCACATCTTTCAGGCTTCTATGAGCGGCCTGCTGGAGTTGGCACCTCCCCTCGAACCGGTGGTCCGAGGTGGTTGCCGGGGCTTCGATGGGCCAGTCCCTCCACCCCTCTTGATGTGGCGTATGTGTGAGGCGAAGAGTACCAGGGGAAATTTCGCCCGCTCCGAATTCGACCTGGCGTTTAACCTTGTTCCAACGATGCCGTACGAGACCGCCGACATGATGAGCCAGAGCGATGCCGAACCTTCCAAAACCACGGCTGCGTCGTTCTGCGCGGCGCGGCGACCTCGCGCCGGCGCCGGCTGAGCCTCAGACCCCCCGCGTCGAGCAGATCGACACCGCCGACCTGCGCTGGGTCAACATCGAGCGCCCGGGGGCCCTGGAGCGCGCCTGGCTCGAGGAGAACTTCGAGTTCCACGCCCTCGACCTCGAGGACGTCCTCTCGCGCAACCAGCGGCCGAAGATCGACGTCTACGACGACTACCTCTTCATCGTCCTCCACTTCCCGGTCTTCGATCCGACCGCGAGGCGGCTCGGGACGGGCGAGCTCGACCTCTTCGTCGGGCCCGGCTACCTGGTGACGATCCCGAACCAGCCCCTGCAGCCGGTCGAGTACCTGTTCGAGACCTGCCGGGTCAAGGAGGAGACCCGCGAGCAGCTCTTCTCGCGCGGCTCCGGCTACCTCCTCTACCGCCTCGTCGACGACAGCTTCGACTACTGCTTCCCGATGCTGCGCAAGATCGGCAACAAGCTCGACGCGCTCGAGGACGACATCTTCGAGGGGCGCTCCGACGAGGTCGTGCGCGACATCTCCAACGTCAAGCAGGAGATCATCAACTTCCGCAAGGTGATCCGCCCCCAGCGCCCGGTCCTCCGCGACCTCGAGCAGGTGAAGCAGCGCTACCTCGCTCCCGACCTCGATCTCGAGATCTACTTCGACGACATCGTCGACGCCCACGAGCGGATCTGGGACATCCTCGAGAACTACAAGGAGGTGATCGAGGCGCTCGAGGAGACGAACGAGTCGGTGATCTCGCACCGTGTCAACGACATCCTCCGCGTCCTCACCTCAATCAGCGTCATCGTGCTGCCGCTGACCCTGATCGCCAGCTTCTTCGGGATGAACGTCTGGCTCCCCGGCGGTGACCAGAGCGGCGGGCCGCACACCAGCTTCTGGGTGATCCTCGGCGTCATGGTGGTTCTGTTCGTCAGCATGGTCGGGTACTTCCGCCGCCGCGGCTGGCTCTGAACTAGTCGCCGCCTCCTCTGCTCTCGCGGGGGCCAAAGACGTCAGATTGCGATTGGCCCCCGCTCCCGCGTCCGGGGGCGGCTCGCCAACCTCGCTCCCGCGTCCGGGCATGGCCTGGCGAGAGCGGAGGAGGTGCGATTGATTCAGGGGCGGGCCGCGTCCGGGGGCGGCTCGCCAACCTCGCTCCCGCGTCCGGGCATGGCTTGGCGAGAGCGGAGGAGGTGCGATTGATTCAGGGGTGCGCCGCGTCTCTCTTAGGATGCCTCGGTGTGGCCAATTTTCGGATCTGGGCGCCGTGGCGCCTCGCCTACGTGACCGACGCCTCGAAGGACACCGAGGAGGAGTGCATCTTCTGCGCCAAGCCCGCTGGCGGTGACGACCGGGCGAACCTGATCGTCCACCGCGGCGAGCGCTGCTTCGTGATCCTCAACCTCTTCCCGTACACGAACGGGCACCTGATGGTCGCTCCCTATGAGCACATCGCGAACCTCCAGGAGCTCTCCGACGAGACGGTCGCCGAGATGATGGCGCTCGCGCAGCGGGCGATGGCGCGGCTCGAGCAGGTCTACGACCCACAGGGCTACAACGTCGGCTTCAACCAGGGCCGCGCCGCCGGCGCCGGCGTCGAGTACCACATCCACCTCCACGTCGTCCCGCGCTGGGGCGGCGACACCAACTTCATGCCGGTGATCGCCGACACTAAGGTGATGCCGCAGACCCTCGAGCAGAGCTACGACGCGCTGGCGGGGGCGTTTTGACCCTCGCGCCGCCCGGGATATTCAAGGCCTACGACATCCGCGGCGTCTACGGGACCGAGATGGACGAGACGACGGCGCTCGCGATCGGGCGCGGCTTCATCCGCGTCCTCTCCCGCCTTCGCGAAAAGCCGGCCGCCGAGCTGCGGGTCGGCCTCGGCCGTGACATGCGACAGAACTCTGCGTCGATGGCGGCCGAGGTCCGCGATGGCATGATCATCGAGGGGGCGACCGTGCTCGACGCCGGCATGGTCGCGACCGAGATGCTCTACCACCTCGTCGGCTCGCGAGAGCTCGACGGCGGCGCGATGGTCACCCCGTCCCACAACCCGAAGCGATACACCGGGGTGAAGCTGCTGCGCGAGGGTGCGCTGGCGCTCTCCGGCGAAGCCGGGATCGACGAGGTCCGTCGCGAGATCGAGGCGGGCTTCGGCCACGGCCCCGGCGGCGGCTCCTTCGAGGAGGTCGACATCTGGGACGCCTTCCGCGCCAAGGCCCTCTCCTTCATCGACCCCCGACAGGTGAGGCCGATGAAGGTCGTCGTCGACGGCAGCAACGGGATGGCGGGGCCGATGGTCGGGCCGATCCTGGAGCGGCTGGGACTCGAGCTCGAGCAGATGCACTTCGAGCCCGACGGGGAGTTCCCCGACAGCGGGCCGAACCCTCTGCTCGAGGAGAACCGACGCCAGATCGTCGACCAGGTGCAGGCGAGCGGCGCCGACCTCGGCATCGCCTGGGACGGCGATGCCGACCGCTGCTTCTTCATCGACGCCGACGGCCGCTTCTGCGACGGCGACTTCGTCTGCGCGCTGCTGGCCCGCTCCCAGCTGCAGACCCATCCTGGGGCTCTGATCCTCTACGACCCCCGCTCGAGCCGCGCCGTTCGCGACCTCGTCGCGGCCGACGGCGGGCGCTCGGACGTCTCCCGCGTCGGCCACGCCTTCTTCAAGCGCAAGATGCGCGACGAGGACGCGGTCTTCGGCGGCGAGGTCTCCGGTCACTACTACTTCCGCGAATTCTGGTGCGCCGACTCGGGGACGATCCCGGCGCTGCTGATGCTCGAGCTGATCTCGGTCGGAGGCCGGACCCTCGGCGAGCTGATGGCGGACTTTCGCTCGCGCTATTTCATCTCCGGCGAGATCAACTCCGAGGTCGCCGATCAGGCGGCGAAGATGGAGGAGATCGCCGAGCGCTACTCCGACGGCGAACAGGCCCGCCTAGACGGGATCTCGGTCGACTACCCGGACTGGCACTTCAACGTCCGCCCATCCAACACCGAGCCCCTCCTCCGCCTCACGCTCGAGTCCCTGGTCTCGGAGGCTGACATGGAAGCCAGGCGCGACGAGCTCCTCGTCCTGATCCGATCGTGACCGAGACGCCGCAGGAGGCGTTGGAGCAGGCCGCGCTCGCGGGGATCCACCGGCTTCCGATCCCGACGCCATTCGCGGTCGGGCGCGTCAACTGCTACCTGATCGAGGACCGGCCCCTGACCCTCGTCGACACGGGCCCCAACTCGGGCAAGGCGCTCGACGAGCTTCAGCGCCAGCTCGGTGAGCGCGACCACTCGATCGACGAGCTCGAGCTCGTGATCCTCACCCACCAGCACATCGACCATCTCGGCCTGGTCGAGATCGTCGCCGAGCATTCCGGAGCCGACGTCGCGGCGATCGGCGTCGCCGCCGAGCGACTCGCAAACTTCAGCGAGGACGCCGAGCGCGAGGACGAGTTCGCCGTCGATCTGATGCTCCGCAACGGGATCCCGCCCGAGGTGGCTCACGCCCTGCAGAGCGTCTCCCGCAGCTTCCGCGGTTGGGGCTCGCACGCCAGGGTGACGAGGCCGCTCGACGACGGCGAGGTGATCGAGTTCGGGGATCGTCGCCTCCGGGCGCTGCACCGCCCCGGGCACAGCCCCTCGGACACGATCTTCTGGGACGAGGACCGCCGGATCCTGATCGCCGCCGACCACCTGATCGGCCACATCTCCTCGAACCCGCTCATCGCGCGGCCGCTCGACGGCTCCGACCGCCGCGAGCAGGCCCTCGCCACCTACATCGAGTCGCTGCGGAAGACGCGCGAGATGCCGGTCGATTTCGTCCTCTCGGGGCACGGCGAGCCGATCACCGATCACATCGCGCTGATCGATGAGCGCCTGGCCAAAACCGAGCGGCGCAAGGAGAAGATCCACGGCCTGATCGCCGAGCGCCCCCGGACCGGTTACGAGATCGCGCAGGCGATCTGGGGGAACGTCGCCGTCACCCAGGCCTTCCTCACCCTCTCGGAGGTGATCGGCCACGCCGACCTGCTGGTCAATGAAGGGCGGGTCCGCGAGGTCGACGACGGGGAGGTGATCCGGTATGAGGCGACCGGGTAGGCGCTCCGCGAAGAAGCGGATGCTGATCATCGTCAACCCGTATGCGACAACTGTCTCGGACCGGCTCAAAAATCTCGTCGTCTACGCGCTGCAGGGGCGGTTCGAGGTCGAGACCGTCTCGACCGAGGCCCAGAACCACGCGACCGAGATCGGTCGCGAGGTCCGCGACCACGGCTACGACATCGTCGTCGCCTTCGGCGGCGACGGGACCCTGAACGAGGTCGCCAACGGCCTTGCCGGGACCGACGTGCCCGTCTCCGTCCTCCCCGGCGGCTCGACGAACGTCGTCTGCCGCACGCTGGGGATCCCGAACGACGTCGTCGACGCGACCGAGCACCTGCTCGCCCTCGCCGACGACTGGGCGCCGCGGAAGATCGACCTCGGGACGGTCGACGAGCGCCGCTTCGTCTTCGCCTGCGGGGTCGGAATCGACGCCACCGTCGTCAAGCGGGTCGACGCGCATCCGGGGATGAAGTCGAGGGCAGGCCCCTACTACTACACCTGGGCCGCGCTCTCGGCCTTCTACCGCGACTTCCTCCTCAACCCGGTCGAGATCGAGGTCGAGGTCGCCGGGCGGACGGTCGAGGGCGTCACGGCCCTGGCCCAGAACTCCGACCCCTTCACCTACTTCGCGAGCCGCCCGCTGCGGGTCTGCGAGGGGGTGGAGATCGACGACGGCACCCTCTCGATCGGGGTCCTGAAGCGGGCCGCCCAGCGTGACATGCCGACGCTGATCAAACGGCTGTTCAGCGAAAAGCGCCCGGCTGCGCGCCACCGCCAGATCGACCACTTCGAGGACGTGACCGAGGCCGCCGTGCGCTCGATCTCGACCTCGACCGACGGCGCCACCCGGCCGTTCCCGGTTCAGGTCGACGGCGACTACATCGGCGAGCGCACCGACGTCCGGCTCGGGATCGAGCCCCGCGCCCTCACCTTCGTCGCCTGATCAGGACTTCGGCGTGATCCGGTAGGCGTCGAAGACCGACTCGACGTTGCGCAGCCGCGTTATGCACTGTTTCAGCTGCTCGGGGTCGCCGACCTCGATCACGAAGGTGTTCTTGACCATCGGGTGCCTGGTCATGCAGCTCGCCTCGATGATGTTGATCCCGGCCTCGGAGAAGGTCCGCGAGAGGTCCTCGAGCAGCCGGGTGCGGTCGTAGGCGTCGATCTGAAGCTGAACCCGGTAGGAGGCCTCGTTGTCCCCGTTCCAGCTCACCTCGACGAACCGTTCCGGCGCCCGTTTCAGCGCCCTGAGGTTGTTGCAGTCAGTGCGGTGGATAGTGATCCCGCGCCCGAGCGAGACGTAGCCGGCGATCTCGTCGCCGGGGACCGGCCGGCAGCACTTGGCGAGGCGCACCGCGACCTGGTCGGCTCCCTTCACCCTGATCCCGTAGTTGGAGGCCTCCTTGGTCTGCCGTGCCTTGTCATCGGTCGCGGTGCTCCCAAACGGCTCGTGCTCCTCGACCGCCTCGCCGCCCTGCAGCCTCTGCATCACCTTTTTGGCGACGGCCTTGGTCGAGATCTTGCCCTGGCCGAGCGCGATGTAGAAGTCGGTCGCCTTGCGGTAGCCCATCTCACGGATCACGTCCGCGAGCAGCGGCGAGATCGCCACCTTCTGCATCGGGATGCCGCGCTTGCGCAGCGTCTCCTCGAGCGCCTCGCGCCCGCGCTTCTCGGCGTCCTCCCGCCTTTCCTCTTTGAAGAAGGCGCGGATCTTGTTGCGGGCACGGCTCGTCCGGACCAGCTGCAGCCAGTCGCGCGAGGGGCCGCGCTTCTGCTTCGCGGTGAGCACTTCGACGATGTCACCCGAGCGCAACTGGTAGTGGAGCGGGACGATGTTGCCGTTGACCTTGGCGCCGACGCAGCGGTGGCCGACGTCGGTGTGGACGGCGTAGGCGAAGTCGAGCGGGGTCGACCCGGCGGAGAGGTTCTTCACCTCGCCCTTCGGCGTGAAGACGAAGACCTCGTCCTCGAACAGGTCGACCTTGAGCGACTCGAGGAACTCGGTCGGGTCCTGGTCGCCCTGGGCCTCGACCAGCTGCCGCAGCCAGGTCATCTTCTCGCGCTGCGGGTCGCCGGTCGCGCCCTCCTTGTAGGCAACGTGGGCGGCGACCCCGTACTCGGCGAGCTTGTGCATCTCGGTGGTGCGGATCTGGATCTCGAGCGGTTTGCCCTCGGGCCCGATCACCGTCGTGTGCAGCGCCTGGTACATGTTCGCCTTCGGCATCGCGACGAAGTCCTTGAAGCGCCCGGGCAGCGGCTTCCAGAGCGAATGGATGACGCCGATCGCCCCGTAGCAGTCCTTGACCGAGCCGACGATCACCCTCATCGCGGTCAGGTCGAAGATCTCGTTGAACTCGCGGCCCTTCTTCGTCATCTTCGTGTAGATCGAGTAGAAGTGCTTGGCGCGGCCTGAGATCTCGGCCTCGATCCCGACCTGCTTCAGCTCCTCGGCGAGGAACTTCCCGGCCTCGGTCACGTAGACCTCGCGCTCGTTCCGCTGCTGGGAGACGAGCTGTTTGATCTCCTTGTACCTGCGCGGGTGCAGCGTCGAGAAGGCGAGGTCCTCGAGCTCCCATTTGATCGCGTGGATCCCGAGCCGGTGCGCCAGTGGCGCGTAGATCTCGAGCGTCTCGCGCGACTTCGAGAGCTGCTTCTGTTTCGGGAGCGCCCCCAGCGTCCGCATGTTGTGGAGCCGATCGGCCAGCTTGATCAGGATCACCCTGACGTCGCTCGCCATCGCGACCATCATCTTGCGGTAGTTCTCGGCCTGGCGCTCGTCGCGGCTCTCGAATGTCATTCCGGTCAGCTTCGTGACGCCGTCGACGAGCAGCGCGATCTCCTCGCCGAACTCGGCCCTGACCTCATCGAGGCTGGCGCTGGTGTCCTCGACCGTGTCGTGGAGGAGCGCCGCGCAGAGCGTCTCCGTGTCGAGCCGCATCCGGGCGCAGATCTGGGCCACCCCGACCGGGTGGGTGATGAATTCGTCGCCGGAGCGCCGCACCTGATCGGCGTGGCGCTCGCAGGCGAACCCGAACGCGCGGCTGACCGCGTCGCGGTCGATCTCGGGCGGCGAGTCGAACTCCTCGACGACCGCAAAGAGGTCTGCGAGGAGCTCTTTCTGCTCTATCGATGTCTGTGTCGCTCGAGGAATCGGAGGCACTCCTTGTATCGGACGCTGTAGGCGCGAAACGAGCCTGAGCGCTCGAGTTCGGTCTCCGCTGAGGATACGACCCCCACGGTTCCACCGCCCGAATCGGGCGTGCCCTGTACCAATCCGAGCTCCCTCAACACGCGGAAGCAGCGCGCGGCCGCCTCCGGCCGGCGCGTTTCGGTCCCCCGGCCGGCGAGCGCCTCGCGGAGCAGCTCGCCGTCGCAATCGGCGGCCTCGCGCAACGCCCGGAAAACCGAGATCAGCGCCGGGCGCCGGGCGAGGTGCTGGTCGAGGACCGTGAGGCAGAACCGGCGCTCCGTCTCCCCCCAGGCATGGTGGAGGTAGCCGCCGCCGGCGCCGGGAAGCGCGAGGAGCTCGGCTGCCCGCTCGCAGGCCGGAGGGTCGACGAGGACGACGTGCTCGAAGGCGCGCGCGAGCTCCGGCTCGGCTTCGAGCGAGAAGGCGTCGACGAGCCGCACACCGTCACGGGCCAATGGGGCCCTGCGCTCGGCGTCGGCGACGGCCGCGAGGACCTCGCCGCAACCGCTCGAGGCAAGCTCGGCGACCATCGCCGCCCCGGAGTTCAAGGTCCGCAGCTCGGTCCGCCCCCCCTCCGGGCCGATGTCGTAGTTCCTTCGACCGGATGAAAGGAACTGCGACATCGTTGCGGGGTCGCGTGCGAGCTCGGCCTCGAACCGCGCCCACCACTCGCCCGCGAGCTCGTCGGGGGCGGGTTCGACGGCGCGCGGATAGAGCTCGCGCAGGACGATCCGCGGCTCGACCGACCCGTTCCAGCGGTTGACCTCGAGACGGACGGCGGCGTCGATCGGGTCTCCCTCCTCGACCCCGAGGCCGGAGCGTCCGAAGGCGACGGCGGCCGCTCGGTGCGAGCCGCTGCGGAGGCTGAATCGCGAATGCCTGCCCTCCCCCATCGTCCTCACGTCCTCGACCCGGGCCGACGGGACCAGCAGACGGACCCCCGGGTTGCCCATTCCGAACGGCGCCAGCCGCTCGAGCTCCTCGGCGAGGGGGAGCCCGATCCCGGCGCCGCCGACCATCGCGTCGATCTGGACCGTCCTCATCAGGTCCTCGGGCCCGAGCACGGTCGCCGCGTGGGCGCAGAAGGCCTCGCGGAACGGCTCGACCGCGGACGCCGGCAGCTCGAGCCCCGCGGCGGCCCGGTGGCCGCCGAACGAGGTCAGCTGGGGCGCGCAGGCCTCGAGCGCGGCCAGCAGGTCGAAGCCGGGGATGCCGCGACCCGATCCGCGGCCGCCGCCCTCGCCGTCGAGCGAGATCACGATCGCCGGCCTGTGATGGCGCTCCGCCAGGCGCGAGGCGACGATCCCTACCACGCCCGGGTGCCATCCCTCCCCCGCGACGACGATCGCCGGTGCCTCGCGGAGCCGCTCGGGCAGCTCGCGGCGGGCCGCCTCGGCGGCCGCGTCGACCTCCAGCTCCGTGGCGCGACGCTCGCCGTTGGCGCGACCGAGCTCGGCTGCGATCTCGGCCGCCCGCGACTCGTCCTCGGTGAGGAACAGCTCGACCCCGGCGTCGGCCCGGTAGAGGCGCCCGGCCGCATTGATGCGTGGCGCAAGCCTGAATGCCAGATCCCCCTCGTCCAGCTGGCTGGGCTCGCAGGAGGCGGCCTCGAGCAGCGCCCGCATGCCCGGCCGCCGCGCCCTCCGGATCTCCTCCAGGCCGCGCCGGACGATCGACCGGTTCTCCCCGATCAGCGGCACGACGTCCGCCACTGTCGCCAGGGCAACCAAATCCAGGTCGGCGGCGGCGTCGGGCCGGGAGTCCCCAGGCCGGCATTCGCCGGGAGTTCCTGGGGACCCCCCACCCGACGCCTCTCTCAGTGCTGAAGCCAGCTTCCAGGCGACTGCGGTCCCACAGAGCTCCGTGAAGGGATAACCGTCGATCTCCGGGTGGAGGATCGGGCACTCGGGGAGCGCGGGTCCGGGCTGATGGTGGTCGGTGACGACGACGTCCATGCCCAGCTCCCTGGCGAGGGCGACCTCCTCGACCGCGGTGATCCCGCAGTCAACGGTGATCAGGAGCGAGGTGCCGCGCTCGGCGAGGCGGCGGACATTGGCGGCATCGAGCCCGTAGCCGTCGGCGATCCGGTCCGGGATCAGCCAGTCGCACTCGGCCCCCAGCTCGCGCAGCGCCCCGACCATGATCGCGGTCGCGCAGACCCCGTCGACGTCGAAGTCGCCGTGGACCGTGATTCTGCGGCGCGCCCGGACCGCGTCGCGCACCCGCTCGACGACAGCCTCGATCGAGCGGAAGGAGCCGGGCGGGTGCGACTCCTCGGCGTCGAGGAAGGCGCGCGCCTGCTCCGGTGTGCGATAGCCGCGCCGGACCAGCGTGATCGCAACCGGCTCGCTCAGGCCGAGCGCCTCGGCCAGCGCCCGCGCCTCGCCGTAGTCGTATGGATCCGCCCTGTAGGCGTTGACTGTCTCGGCCACGCCCCCAAGCTAGGAGTCCCCCGGGACGGAAAAGCCTAGATTTCGACCCGCTCCGAGCGGATTCCGAGGACCCAGACGACGGCGAGGCCGATCGCCACGCCCGGGATGCAGAGCAGCGCCGTCGCGAGGTCGGTGTCGCCGAGGCTTTTCCCGCTCGCCGCCTGGACGATCGCCCCGAAGATCACCGCCCCGATCGTCGAGCCGAGAAAGGCTCCGATGATTCCCTGCCAGAAGCGCTCCGGCAGGAAGATCGTGAAGTGCCAGAGGGCGAGCCCCATCGTGAACCAGACGAGCAGCGCCATCAGCGATTCCTCCCGTGTTTGCGGCGCTGCTGTCGGCGGCGTTCCCGCCGCCGCGCATTGCGTTCCGCCCGTTCGGCCGCGGCCGGGTCGACCGCCGGCGGCTCGCCGTTGGTCGCCGGGTCGCCGCCGTCTGCGCCCGATGCCTCCGAGGGCTCCGCCGTCGCGAGAGCGGCCTCGCGCTGGTCGGGCTCGGCGGACGCCTCCTCGCCGTCGGCGGCCGCAGGCTCGGGCTCGAGCTTTGCCAGCTCGACCTCGTCGGCGAACGCGGGCACCTTCCCGTCGGCGTCCTCGAGCCGTTCCCGCCTTCGCACGTAGCTCGGCTCCCGTTCTTTCCAGGCAGTGAGGACCGGCGAGGCGATGAAGATCGACGAGTAGGTACCGGAGAAGATCCCGACCATCATCGCGAAGGCGAAGTCCTGCAATGTGGCGCCGCCGAACACCAGCAGAACGCCGACCAGGAACACCGATGAGAGGCCGGTGATCAGCGACCGGGTGAGCACCTCGCTCATCGAGCGGTTGACGATCTGCGAGAACGCGGCCCGCGGCATCCGCGGCACGTTCTCGCGGATCCTGTCGAAGACGATGACGGTGTCATAGAGCGAGTAGCCGAGGATCGTCAGGAAGGCGGCGACGGTCCCGCTCGACACCTCTTTTCCAGTCAGCGAGTAGACGCCGGCCGTTATCAGGATGTCGTGGAAGACGGCGATCAAAACCGGGACCGCGAACTTCGGGTCGAACCGGAAGGCGACGTAGCCGGTGATCAGCAGCAGCGAGAAGATGATCGCGAGCAGGGCGCTGCGCGCGACCTGGGCGCCGAACGTCGGCCCGACGCTGGTGCTCTGGAAGCTTTCGCCCTTGATCCCGAACGCCTGGTTCATGTCCGTTCGGACCGCTCCGACGCCGGACGGTTCGAGCTCACTGGCCTGAATCTGGAACCCCTTGCCGAACTGTTCGTCTTCGGTTTCCTGGACCTCCGCGTCGCCGAGGTTGTGTTCTTCCAGGACTTCGCGCACTTCTTCGACCGAAGCGGCCTGCTGCGGGGCGAAGTTCAGCCTCGTGCCCGATTCGAAGTCGATCCCGAGGTTGAGCTGGTTGATCGCCAGCGATAGGGCGCCGACGATGAGAATCGTCCCCGAGAGCGAGAAGAACCATTTGCTGGCGCCGATGAAGTTGAAGTGCCACCGCACCCGCTGCTGTTCGCTGGCGCCGATCAGGCCGGCGGAGCCGCCCAGCCGGCCGCGCCCGAACACTCCGAGGAACGCCTGGGTGAAGACGACCGCGGTGAAAAGCGAGACGATCGTGCCGACGCCGAGAGTGAAGGCGAAGCCTTTGACCCCGGCGGTCGCGAGGACGAAGAGGATGAACGCCGTCAGCAGCGTGATGACATTCGCGTCGACGATCGTCGCGATCCCTTTGCGATAGCCGACGCCGATCGCCGCGCCGACACTGCGCCCGGCGCGCACCTCCTCCTTTATTCGCTCGAAGATGACGATGTTCGCGTCGGCCGCGACCCCGATCGTGAGGATCAGGCCGGCGATCCCGGGCAGCGTCAGCGTGATCGGGATCAGTTTGATCAGGGCGAAGAAGAAGACCGCGTAGACCGCGAGCCCGAGCGTCGCGACGACGCCGAGGAAGCGGTAGTAGACGATCAGGAAGAGGATCACCAGGAGGAGCCCGATCAGCCCGGCTTTGAGCCCCTGGTGCAGGGCCTGTTCGCCGAGCGTCGCCGAGACCTGGCTCTGGCTGATCAGCTTCAGGTTGATCGGCAGGGCGCCGATCTGGAGGAAGGTCGCGAGGTCCTGGGCTTCCTGGATCGACGTGAAGCCGCCGGAAATCTGGGCGCCCGTCCTACCGTCGATCCCGTCCGGGTTGTCGAGGAAGTTGATCAGCGGCCGGGTCTTGACTTCGTTGTCGAGGACGACCGCGAAGCGGCCGGAGAGCGCTTCGGCGGTTTGCGCGTCCACCGGCCCGATCGCCCGCGCCTGACCCCGCAGGGCGATCCGGCGGGTCACTTCCTGGAACGCTTCGCGGCCGCTGTCGGTGAAGTTGAAGACGACGTTCGGCGCGCCGGATTCGTCGCGTTCCTGCTTCGGGTTTGTGATTTCTTTGCCGGAGAGCGCCGGTTCGTCATGGAGTGCGAACCAGCCCGGTTCGGCTTCCGCGATCACCGCGCCGGTTTCGTCGGACGGCAGTTCGGAGACGACGGTGGTGCCCGGCGGCACGGTGCCGAGGATCGGGCACCCCTTCTCAGCCTTACCGCCCTGCTTGGTCTGCTTTTCGCACTTCCTGTTCTCGACCCGTTTTTTCCCGGTCGCGGTGATGAATAGGTCGGCTTTGCTGAACTCCGGGCCGGCGATCAGCTTGTGCTTTTCGTCGGGTGAGAACAGGTAGTACCGGTTCCGGTTGCTCGAGCATTTTTCGCAGTCCGGTTCGGGTTTCTGTTCTTCGGCGAGCTTCACCGCGCCCCAGGCGTTCGGGTAGGCGCCGGCGAAGATCAGCTGCTGGTCTTCGGGTTTGGTCGTCGAGCGCCCGGCCGCTTCCCATTCCTTGTTCGCTTCGTTGATGACCGAGTCGGGTGCTTTCTGGCCGGGATTTCCGCCGATCGCGCGCTCGCGGCCGAGCAGGTTCGGTTCCCAGTCGTAGAAGTAGAGCTGGGCGGTGCTCCCGACCGTTTCCTCGGCGCGCTGGGCGTTGGTGACGTCGGGGAGGCTGACCGAGATGCCGTCGGTTCCGATCCGTGCGACCTCGGGCTCGGATACGCCGAGGCGGTCGATCCGCTCGCGGATGATTTCGATCGAGCGGTCGATGTCGCTGCCGGTCACTTCCGTGGCCTGGCCGGTGGGCGTCCCCTGGTAGATGAGTTCGGTGCCGCCCTTGAGGTCGAGCCCGAGCTTCGTTTCCTTGGTCGCGATGACGAGCCCCGAGACCGCGACCAGGAGCACGACGAAGAGGAGGATGAAGAGGTTGCTGCGGCGCCTTGACATCTGGCTCAGCTATCGGGGGTGAGGACGAGCAGCAGCCCGCCGTCGTCATCGTAGGCGGGGAAGACGTCGGCGACGGCTTCGGCTGGGATGTCGCCCTCGGCCTTGACGGCCACTTTCTTGCCGAGTGAGCGGACCCCCCACTCGAGCGAGGTCTCGATCGGGTCGGCGACACCGTCCCCGTCGAGGTCGGCGGTCTTGCCGCCGTCGCCCGGCTGCAGCCACTGCAGCCCGAGCACTTCCTTGACCGGGCGGCCGATCACGTCTTCGTCGGTGAGCCCGGTAAGCTCGAAGCTGCCGCGGCCGGCGTCGATCACGCGCGCCTCGCGGTCGCAGACGAAGAATGCCGCGTTGGGTGCCGGGTAGTAGTCGTCGAGCAGCTCGAATACGAATCCGAACCCGCATTTCGAGCAGCCCTTCGGGCGCGAGCTGAAACCGGCGGTCCGGTCGGCGCTCAGCTCCCTGTTCCCGCAGTTGGGGCAGATGAAGAACGGCATCCCCCCACAGGCTACTCAGAACAGGCTCTTCGCTCCTTCGGGGGCCGGCAGCCCGAGATGCTCGTAGGCGCGCCCGGTGAGGACCCGGCCGCGCGGCGTCCGCTTCAACATGCCCTGCTGGAGGAGATAGGGCTCGAGGACGTCCTCGATCGTGTCCTGCTCCTCGCCGATCGCGACCGCCAGCGTCGAGAGCCCGACCGGGCCGCCGGCGAACTTCTCGGCGACCGTTTCCAGCAGGCCGCGGTCGGAGCGGTCGAGGCCGCCGGCGTCGACCTCGAGCATCTCGAGGGCGGCGACGGCGACGCCGGCGTCGATCGTTCCCTCGCCCTTCACCTGGGCGAAGTCCCGGACCCGTTTCAGCAGCCGGTTGGCGACCCGGGGGGTCCCGCGTGAGCGGCCGGCGATCGTCGAGGCTCCCTCGGCGTCGATCGCGACGTCGAGGATCCGGGCCGAGCGGCTGACGATCTCGGCGAGGTGGTCGGGGCTGTAGTGCTCGAGCCGGTGGCAGACGCCGAAGCGGTCGCGGAGCGGCGTGGTCAGCAGGCCGGAGCGTGTCGTCGCGCCGATCAGCGTGAACGGCGGCAGCGGCAGGGTCACGGTGCGGGCGCCGGCGCCCTGGCCGAGGACGACCGGCAGCTCGTGGTCCTCCATCGCCGGGTAGAGCGTCTCCTCGACCGCGCGGCCGAGGCGGTGGATCTCGTCGATGAAGAAGACGCTGCCCGGCTCGAGCGCGGTCAGGAAGGAGGCGACGTCGGCCTTGCGCTCGAGCGCCGGGCCGGCGGTCTGCACCAGCGGAACCCCCATCTCGGCGGCGACGATGTGAGCGAGCGAGGTCTTGCCCAGTCCCGGCGGGCCGGCGAGCAGGACATGGTCGAGCGGCTCACCGCGGCCGCCCGCCGCCTCGATGAAGATCGCGAGCTGCTCGGTGACCTGGGACTGGTTTACGAAGTCGGAGAGGGTCGGCGGCCGCAGCGAGCGGTCGAGCTCCTCGTCCGGGCCCTCGGCGCGGGCGTCGTGGATGCGGATCTCAGGCTCGGTCATGCCGCCCTCCCGGCGCCGGCGCCGGCGCGGCGCAGCGCGGTCGCGATCAGCTCCTCGGCGTCGCCGCCGTCGACGCCGTCGAGCAGCTGCTCGGCCTCCAGCGGCGCGTAGCCGAGGTTGACGAGCCCGTCGCGGGCCAGCGAGCGGTCGTCGGCGGGCCCCTCGCCGACCGCGATCTCCTCCTCGAGCGCGCCCGCCACCTTCTCGCGCAGCTCGACGATGATCCGTTCCGCGGTCCGCTTGCCGATCCCCGGGACCGCCTGGAACCGCTTCGCGTCGCCGGCCGCGATCGCCCGCAGCAGCTGGCGCGCGGGGCCGCCGGAGAGCGCCGCGATCGCCACCTTCGGCCCCACCCCGCTGACTGAGACCAGCTCGCCGAACAGCTCCCGCTCCTCCTCGGAAGCGAACCCGTAGAGGGCGAGGGCGTCGTCGCGCGGGATCAGCTGCGTGTGGAGGAACGCTTCGCGACCGGTCGCCGGGACCGCCTTCAGGGTCTCGGCCGAGACCGTGAGCAGGTAGCCGACGCCGCCGGCCTCGATCACCACGTGATCCGGCCGCCGGACCATGACCTCGCCGCGGACGGCGGCGATCATCCGCTCACCCGCGCGGCGGCCGCCTCGATCGCGGCCCGGTGCCCGGCGCCGGCTCCGTGGCAGATCGCGACCGCGAGCGCGTCGGCGGCATGGTCGGAGGCGGGCGGCTCGGGCAGCCCGAGCAGGGTGCCGACCATCCGCTGGACCTGCGCCTTGGCGGCCGAGCCGCTGCCGCAGACCGCCATCTTGATCGCCTGTGGCGTGTAGGCCGAGCAGGCGAGGCCGTGCTGGGACGCGGCGAGCATCGCCACCCCGCTCGCCTGCCCCACCGCCATCGCCGAGCGCACGTTCTTGCCGAAGTAGAGGTCCTCGATCGCAAGCGCCGTCGGCTCGTGCCACTCGATCAGCTTCGCCAGCTCGACGTGGATGTGCTCGAGACGGCGCTCGATCGGGAGCTCGGCGGAGGTCTCGACGACGCCCGCGTCGAGCGCGCTCATCCTGTTCCCCTCGACGCGGACGAAACCGAATCCGAGATTGGCTGCACCGGGGTCGACCCCGATCACCACTTGCATGGGGTCTGATTCTGGGAAAAGCCTCGGATGCCTTTTATCAGGCGGCGGCGAGCTGCTCGAGAACGCTCTCGGGGATGTCGAAGTTGGCGTGGACGCCGTCGACGTCGTCGTGCTCTTCGAGCGCCTCGATCAGGGCGAGCAGGGACCTGGCGTCGTTTCCCTTCACCTCGACCGTGCTCTTCGGCTCCATCGCGACGTCGGCGGACTCGACCTCGACGCCCGCCGACTCGAGCGCCTCGCGCACCGTTGCCAGATCGGCCGGCTCGCTGAGGACCCGGAGCAGGTCGCCCTCGTCGCTGACGTCCTCGGCGCCGGCGTCGATCGCGGGCATCAGGTCGTCCTCGGAGTACCGGCTTCCGTCGACGGCGATCACCCCGCGTTTCTCGAAGATCCAGGCGACCGATCCGGGCTCGCCGAGGCTGCCGTCATGCTTGTTGAACGCGAAGCGGACGTCGGCGCTGGTGCGGTTGCGGTTGTCGGTCAGAGCTTCGACCAGGATCGCCGCGCCGCCGGGGCCGTAGCCCTCGAAGACGACGTGCTCGATCGCCGCCGCATCGCCCCCCGCTCCCGTCCCGCGGTCGACCGCCCGTTGGATGTTTTCCTTCGGCATCGAGGCGTCGCGGGCCTTCTGAATCGCGGTCGCGAGCGCCGGATTCCCGTCGGGGTCGCCGCCGCCATCGCGGGCCGCGACGGTGATCGCACGCGCCAGCTTCGTGAACATCTTGCCCCGTCTTGCGTCGGTGGCGGCCTTCTTATGTTTGATCGAAGACCATTTCGAATGCCCGGACATGCGCCTATTCTATGAATGGGATGGCTTCGGAATCGGTCAGCCACGGTCACCAGCAGGTCAGCGCGGCTCAGGGAATCGCGGCGAGCGTTGTCTTCATCCTGATGCTGGTCGCCGCACTCGGGCTCTGGACGGCGATCCCGCTGGGTTGGATCTGGATCGGCTCGAAGGTGTCCGAAACCCAGTTCCCGGCCGAGGGCCCCTACGCGGTGGTCGCGATCGGGATCCTCTTCACCACGCTCGCCGACGCCTGGCTGATCGGGAAGCTGAACGACCTCTACGTTTGGATCACGGGCACAAACCGCCTCGCGCCGATGCGGCCGAACTGGCTCAAGAGCATGCGCGACTCCGCCGCCCCGATCGGCACCACGACCGTCGTCGAGGCGACGATGATGGGGTCGGTCATCCTCGCCCTGATCGTCTTCACCGGCTGGTTCTTCCTGCTCGCGGGAAGCCCGATCCCGAGCCAGTAGCTTCCATCACGTGATGGGTTAGACGACGAACTTGCCGTCGACCTGGAAGTCCTCGCCGTCGACGACGAGCCTGCCGCCGAGGCGGAGGTCGCAGACGAGGTCGGTGTGAACCGCCGACTCGTTGATGCCGCCGGACTCCGGATAGCTCTTGCCGACCGCCATGTGGACCGTGCCGCCGATCTTCTCGTCGAGCAGGACCTCGCGCGTCCCGCGGTCGATCGCGTAGTTGGTCCCGATCCCGAGCTCGCCGAGGCGGCGCGCGCCCTCGTCGGTGTCGAGCAGCTTGACCAGGTACTCCTCGCCGCGCTCGGCACCCGCGTCGACGACCTTCCCGGACTCGAACTTCAGCCGCACCCCGGCGACCTCGCGGCCGCCGATCGTCGCCGGCAGATGGAACGTCACCTCGCCCTCGACCGAGTCCTCGATCGGCCCGGTGAAGAACTCGCCGTCCGGCATGTTGTGCTCGCCGTCGCAGGGGATGAAGGTCCTGCCGGCGATCCCCAGGGTGATGTCGGTGCCGGGGGCGACGACGCGGACCTCCTCGTGGCCCTGGATGACCTCGGAGAGGCGCATTGTCTCGGCCGACGCGCGCTCCCAGGCGGTCAGGGGGTCGCCGTCGTCGGCGGCCAGGCATGCTCCGTAGTAGAAGTCCTCGTAGTCGACCAAACTCATCTCCGCCTCGGCGGCGTAGGCGTTGGTCGGGAACAGCGTGTAGACCCAGCGGAACTCGCCGCTCGCGCTCCGTTCCATCGCCCGCGAGAGGAGGTCGCCGGTCGCCGCCTGGCGCCTGGTCTGGCGCTCCGGCGGGATCGCCGAGAGCTCGCGCGTGTTGGTCGCGGCGCCGACCGCGATCCTGACGTCGGCGTTCTCCAGCACCCACCTCGAGACCGGCGAGATCCACTCGAGCTGCTCGTCGCTCGAGTGGGTGAAGTAGGCGGCCGTCTGGCCCTCGAGAGCGACGTTCATCATCGGGTGCGCGCCTGCCTTCAGCACCTCCTCGTAGACGGCGAGCAGCAGCGGCTCGGCGGCGGAGTCGCCGTCGATCGCAACCACCTCGCCCTCCCCGACCTTGGTCGAGTAGCCGACGAGGATCTTCGCCAGACGTTC
>DATBHH010000080.1:0-91083 GCA_036557525.1 Solirubrobacterales bacterium
CGGCACCAAGGACAACTCGTGCGTCGAGGTCTGTCCCGTCGATTGCATTCACCCGACCCCGGATGAGCCCGACTACGACTCGGTCGAGATGCTCTACATCGACCCCGACGAGTGCATCGACTGCGATGCCTGCGTCGAGGCGTGCCCGGTCGACGCCTGCTTCGCCGAGGACCAGCTCCCGGCGGAGTGGGCCAAATACGCCGAGATCAACGCCGAGTACTACAAGAGCAAGGTCTAGGCGGGGCGGATGTCGGGCCGGGTCCTGATCGGGCTCGCCGCGTTCCTGTTCGTCGCGGTCGCTCCGGTGGCCGCGACCGCGGATGTGCCACCACCTCCGTACACGGGGGACATGACGTTCCCGCAGATCACGGATCCGTCGGGGCCCGAAGAATTCACCTGGCAGGTGCAGCTGAACGAAAACGAGGTGCTCGAAGCGATCGACGAAGAGTTTGCGGCCGTCTACCACAAGGAAAGCCACTCCGTCGCCTTCCTGATCTCGGCGGAACACGCGCATGACGCCTCGGGTGCGAAAGTCCCGACCAGCCTCACGGTCACCGAGCCCGATCTGATCACCCTCGTCGTCCACCACCGAGCCGGAAATCCGGCGAACGGCGGGGCTGCGTTCGACTATCCGATTGTGGCGGGCGAGGGCTGGGAAGAGGGTTACGGCGAACCGATCGTCGTCGAAGGTCCAATGGACGAACGGGAACTCCGCGAAGAACGGGAAAGGCTCGAAAGGGAGATACGCGAACGGAACCCGCCAGCCGCTCCCGCGAGTTCCGGATGCGGGGTGCCGGCGCTGAAGGGCCTGAGCCTTCGGGCCGCGAAGCGGCGCCTTCTCAGGTCCGGCTGCGGCGTCGGCAGGGTCCGGAAGCGGCACGGCGCCCGGCTGAGGACAGGAACCGTCGTCAGGCAGGCGCCACGACCTGGTTCACTGCTTCCGGCTGGATCAGCGGTGAGTGTCACCCTGGCCGGCGGGCGCCATTGAACGGCCGGCGGCGGCGGCGCCACTGAGCGTCCACGACTGGTGGCTGGGCGAGGGGATCTAGGAGCGGCGCAACCGCCGGGGCTGGTCGGAGGAGGTGGAGCAGCTCGCCGAATCGTCGCCTCGGGTGCCGCCGTCTGAGTCAGGCCGCCGCTTCCGCCTTCCGGCGCAGCGAGGCGGCGATCTCCGCGGCCGTCATCAGCCGGACTCCGATCGCTCGCAGCTCATCGCGACCTCGGTCGTAGAGGCCGGAGACAGCGTCCTCAGCGACCACGACCCGAAAGTCCCGCTCGCTCGCCTCATAGATCGAGGTGCGTGGGCAATTCGGAAAGTTGCAGCCACAGAACGCGAGCGAGGAGACGCCAAGCCCTCGCAGGTGCTCCTCAAGGGGAGTCTCGTAGAACGCCCCCCAGCGGGGCTTGTAGATGACCACCTCGTTCGGGCCGAGCTCCTGGACCTCCCCGGCCAGAAGACGCTCGGCTTCGAGAACGGCCCCCTGCGGGACCACCCCCTCGGCGATCTCGGCCCCCGGCGAGCCGGAGATCAGGAGCTTCAGGCCCTCCTCCATGGCGGCGCGCCGACATCGGTCGACATTCGAGCCGTCCTCTCTGTACAGGCGGACGATGTGAACGATCGGAGCTCCGGCCCGGCGAAATGCATCGCAGAGGAGCGCGGTCGCTCCCGCGGCAGCCGAGGTGCCCGCCACCGCGTGCTCCCGTCCGTCGAGGACGTCCCGCTGCAGGTCGATCGAGACCAGGGCGATCGAATCGAACTCCGGGCTCACGTAGTCCCGCACACCCGACAAACTACCGCGGGGCCGACGCTACTGAACGACCGGGAGCGGGGTGCCGCTGAGCGGCTTCTGCTCGGCGGCGGCCGGCGTCGCCTGCAGGACCGGCAGCTCCTGCGGCGTCGCGGCGACGATCCCGCGGGCCGTCTCGCGGATCGCCTGCGAGGCGGGCGAGTCGGGCTCGGCGGTGACCAGCGGCGAGCCGGAGTCGGCGTGCTCGCGGAGCGCCTCCGACAGCGGCACCTTGCCGAGCAACGGCACGTCGAGCTCGTCGGCGAGGGCCTGGCCGCCGCCCTCGCCGAAGATCGTGAAGCGCTCGCCGTCGGGAGTCGTGAAGCCGGACATGTTCTCGACCACCCCGAGCAGCTCGAGGTCGAATTTGGACGCCATCTCGGCGCCGCGGCGGGCGACCGACTGGGCGGCGGGCTGCGGCGTGGTCACGATCAGGAACTTCGCCTGCGGCAGCAGCTGCGCGAGGGTCATCGAGACGTCGCCGGTGCCGGGCGGCAGGTCGAGGAGGAGGTACTCGAGGTCGCCCCAGGCGACGTCCTCGAGAAACTGCTGGATCGCCTTGTGGAGCATCGGGCCGCGCCAGACGACGGCCGAGTTCTCCTCGACGAAGAATCCGATCGACATCACCTTGACGCCGCCGGCAGAGGACAGCGGCAGGATCTTGCGCTCGGCGTTGACATCCGGTTTGCGGTTGACGCCGAGCATGCGCGGGATCGAGTAGCCGTAGACGTCGCAGTCGAGGGCGCCGGCAGGGTGGCCTTCGGCGGTCAGCGCCGCCGCGAGGTTCGCGGTCATCGTCGACTTGCCGACCCCGCCCTTTCCGGAGGCGACGCAGATGACGTTCTTGACCTCGGCCAGCGCCCCCTCCGGCAGGCGGCCGCGGCCCAGCGCTTTCTGCAGGCCCCCCTTCTCCTCGTCGGAGAGGACGTCGAATCCGACCGCGACCGCGGTCACCCCCTCGACCGCCCCCACCTGCTGGGCGACGGCCTGTTCGAAGTGGGCGCGGATCGGGCAGCCGGCGGTGGTCAGCGATACGACCACCTCGACCCGGCCGTCGTCGCCGATCTCGATCGAGCGCACCATGCCGAGCTCGACGATCGAGCGGCGGAGCTCGGGGTCGATCACCGTCCGCAGGCTCTCGGTGATCTGGTCCTTGGTCGGAAGTGCCATCGGACCCATTCTCGCAAAGCCGGAATGTGACCTCGTTCACACGCGATGAACGCTCCCTCGGGAGGCCGCGTAGTCCGCACAGGTTTTTCGACCCCTCCACCACGAAAGGGATGTCAATGCTCAACTGGCTCAAGAGGTCGGGCCACGCGACCGTGGTCGCCTACCTGGCCCTCTTTCTCGCGCTGAGCGGCGGCGCGATCGCGGTCGCCTCCGGCGGAGTGAGGATCAACGGCGGCAAGCTGAGGCAGCGAAGCGTCTCCGGCAGGTCGCTGAAGAAGCACACGATCACCGGGACCGAGGTGAACCTGAGCAAGCTCGGCAAGGTCCCGTCGGCGCAGGCCGCCGACACGGCGACCAGGGCGGGAACGGCGAATGTCGCCGGCGGCCTGGCGACGATGACGGCCTTCAGCTCGACCAGGACCACCGCGAGCGCGAAAGGAACCAACATCATCACGGCGCTCGAAGCCGCCCGACCGGTGCCGCTGTACGAAGACAGCCACTTCATGCTCTACGGCAAATGCGTCACCGACGAAGCCAGCGGCCTGGCGACCGGAGTGCTCTACATCGCGACCAAGCAGAACGGGGCGATCTTCGACGGCGAAGAGGATGAACTTCCGGGCGGCCTCGAAGAAGGCGGCCCCGAAGAAAGCTTCCTCAACACCGACAGCCCGGAGGATTCCCGCGAAGTCGAGCGGGAAACCGCCCTGGATAAAGAAGCGAACATCCAGGAAAGCGAGGACTTCGCCGCCACCGCCGCCGACGGCTACTCGATCACGGGGCCCTGGCAGCTCGCGGTGAAGCACGGGACGCTGCCGGCCGGCGGAGCCTACGGGTCCGGCGACGTCTGCCTGTTCGCCGGGTACGTGCTCCACTCCTAGGCATCTCAGCCTCGCCGCCGCGGGCCACCGGGCCGCGGCGGCGAGGGCTCACGCGGGGGAGAGATCACGGGGCTGGTCGCTTGGCCTCCGAACGGACTTCTTCGGAGGGGGATCGATGCCGGGTGCACGCGTCGCAAAGGTGAGGATCGTCGGGCTTGGAATTGCGCTGGCGCTGGCCGTGCTGCTCCTCGTCGCTCGCGAAGCCGAGGCCGGCAAGTACTCGGTCGCGCAGTGCGGCTGGCATCTCGGCGCCGACGCCAACTGGGCCGACACCACCGGCGGCGCCAAGTTCCGTCCCGACTCCTATTGCGCCACACCCGCGACCGCCGATCCGTTCGACGGCGCCCACCTGAAGAGCTTCACCCAGGCGGGACAGACCGTCTCGGGCACCCGTTACGCGCGCTGGCGCTGGGACGCGCCGCCGGGCACCGCAATCACCCGGGTCTCGGGCACCTGGTGGCACGCGCTCCACGACGGGATCGAGCAGCGGATCGGCGGAATATCGGCAGCCGGCTTCTCGCCCTTTGCGAGCGCTTCCGTCACCGACGTCACCCCGCAGAACTTCGTCGCCGGCTTCTCGCCGCCGGCCTCGGCCCTCGAGGACAGGCTGCTCTGCGCGCGCGCCGAATCGAAGTGGTGCAGCCTCGAACCGGGCTCGTGGTCGGCGGTCCGAGCGCTGACGATCACGATCGAAGACAACGGCCCCCCGGCGGCCGGCCTGGGGGGCGAGATCACCGCCGGGGGTTGGCGACGCGGCGTCCAGGGGGTCGGCTTCTGGGGCAGCGACGGCGGCGCCGGGGTCCGCTACGGAGAAACGTCGATCGACGGCGGCCGTGTCGCCCTGACCGAGTACCCGTGTGAAAAGTCGCTGATCAGCGGCGAGTGGCGGGCGACGCGGATGCGGCCCTGCCTGACCGGCGTATCCGGCTCCGCCGCGATCGACACGACCCGGTTCAGCGACGGCAACCACGCGCTCGGTCACTGCGCGACCGATTTCGCCGGCAACGTCGGCTGCGCGGCGCCGGTCACGGTCGGGATCGACAACAACCCCCCGGCCCATCCGCGAACCCCGGCGCTCGCCGGCGGGGAGGAATGGCGGCGGACCGACGACTTCGACCTCTCCTGGTCGAATCCCGACCAGGGACCGGCGAGCCCGATCTGGGGCGCCTACTGGCGGATCACCGGGCCCGCCGGCTACGACACCGGGGTCAGGCTGGCCCCGGGCCGGAACGTCGCCTCCCTCACCGACCGGTCGGTCCCCGGACCGGGCGCCTACACCCTCCATCTCTGGCTGCGGGACGAAGCCGGCAACGATGCCGCCTCGACCGCGGTCGACGTCCCGCTGCGGCTCGACAACGTCGCCCCCGGGCTCGGCTTCGAGCCGACCCCGGATCGCGACCCCGCCGCGGACCTGCCCGACTCAGTCGCGGCCGAGGTCACCGACGCCCACTCCGGCCCGAAGAGCGGCGAGATCGCATTCCGGCGGCTCGGCGGCGAGAACTGGTCGGACCTTCCGACCAAGCTCGTCCCGGGTGCTGCGGCTGACAGGGCGCGCCTCCTCGCTTCCCTCCCCCGCGACCTCGGCCCGGGCACGTATCTGTTCCGCGCCGACGCGGCCGACGCGGCGGGGAACACGGCGACGACGACGCGACGGGTCGACGGAACCGAGATGGCGCTGCGGCGGGTCGCGGTGCCGGCGAGCCGCGAGCGGTCGGCGACCCACTCCTCCAGGGAGAGGACCAGGCTCTACGCCCGGCTCCGCTGGCGGCATCGCAGCGGCACCGAGATCACCGTCCCGTTCGGGGTCGCCTCGATCCTCAGCGGCAGGCTCCTCAACGCCGATGGCGCCGGCCTCGCCGACCGTTCGCTGCGGGTCGTCTCGCGCCCGTCGCGCGGAGCCCTCTCCCGGACCAGGGTCGACGAGGTTCGAACCGGCCGGCACGGCGGCTTCCGGTTGCCGCTGCCGCCCGGGCCGTCGCGACGGATCACGGTCGAGTTCGCCGGCGACGAAGGGCTCGAGGCCTCGCGTCGGCCCGGGATCGCGCTCCGGGTCCGCGGTGCGGTCGCCCTTCGGGCGGAGCCGACCGCGGTGCCGGCCGGAGGCGTCGTCCACTTCTCCGGAAGGGTCAGGGCGAGGGGCGCGCCGCTCCCCCGCCGCGGCAAGCTGATCGCGATCCAGTACTACGAGACCTCCGCCCGAAGCTGGCGCCCGGTCCTCTTCGTCCGCAGCGACCGCGGCGGCCGCTTCCGCGCCCGCTACCGGTTCCGCTACCTGACCGGGGCGGCGCGGATCAGGTTCCGCGCCGTTGCCCTCGCCGAGGAGCGCTGGCCCTACGCGACCGGGGCCTCGCCGCCGCTGACGGTCCGAGTGGGCGGCTGATCGATAGGGTGGTCGAGCGAACGAGGTTTTGTGAAATGTCGCAGGCCACCCTCCACACCAGCGCCGGGCCGATCGTGATCGAGTTGCACGACGAGGACGCCCCGAAGACGGTCGAGAACTTCCGCAAGCTCGCCGGTGAAGGCTTCTACGACGGCCTCATCTTCCACCGCGTGATCCCCGACTTCATGATCCAGGGCGGCTGCCCGGAGGGGACCGGAACCGGCGGCCCGGGCTACACCTTCGAGGACGAGATCAACGATCACGGGGTCGTCAGGGGCGCGCTGGCGATGGCCAACGCCGGGCCCGACACCAACGGATCCCAGTTCTTCATCGTCACCACCGAGGCGGCGCCGTGGCTCGACGGCAAGCACACCGTCTTCGGTGTCGTCGTCGACGGGATGGACGCCGTCGAAGCGGTCGAGGCGACGCCGACCGACGCCGGCGACCGGCCGATCGAGCCGCAGACGATCGAGCGGGTCGAGCTCTCCGGGTAGCTCACTCCTCAAGCCGCGACCAGAACCGCAGCCACTGCTTCTCGTGGGCGATGCCCCCCTCGAGGGTGATTCGGGGTCCCTCCAGCAGATGCTCGCCGAGCTCGAGGATGCTTTCGTATTCCTCGAGCTTGGCCCGGTGGGCGGCCAGCTGGCGGGTCGCCAGCGGGCCGGGATCCGCCCCGAAGAAGACCTTCAACAGCGCCGGGTCGCGGAGCTCGGGAAGGTCGTCGGTCGTCTCCGCGACCCAGTCGGCGAGCGCCCGGCGCCCCTTCGCGGTGATCCGGTAGTGCCTCCTGCGCCGGCCCACCTTCTCGCGCCGCTCTGTCACGTAGCCGGCCGCCGCCAGCCGTTCCGGCTCGGAATAGAGCTGGGCGTGCTGGAGCGACCAGAAGTTCCCGAGGCTGATGGCGACGCCCTGTTTGAGTTCGTAGGGCGTCGACTCGCCGGCGATCCCGAGCATGCCGAGGACGATGTAGGAGGTTGGGGTCAGTCGGATATCGCTTGACATGGGTCCCGGTCGGCAGTATAAGAAGTATCGTCTATTGTGGACGGTCTATCAAGGAGGAATCATGACCGCTGAGGCGCAGACCGTAACCGGCCGGGAGTACGCACTGGGCTTCGAGACCCTCGAGTCCGAGGTCGAGCTCGAATCGCTTCCCGTCGAGGGGTCGATCCCGGAGTGGCTCGCGGGCAGCCTGGTGCGGAACGGCCCGGCCAGGTACGAGGTCGGCGAGAGGCGCATGCGGCACTGGTTCGACGGCCTCGCGATGCTGCATCGCTTCGGCTTCGCCGGCGGCTCGGTCTCCTATGCCAACCGCTTCCTCCGCACCGGGGCCTACCGCGAGGCCGAGCAGGGGAAGATCTCCTACCGCGAGTTCGCCACCGATCCCTGCCGCTCGATCTTCAAGCGGGCGGCGACGATGTTCCGCCCGGGCTTCTCGGACAACTGCAACGTCAACCTCGCGAAGCTCGGCGACGAGTACATCGCGATGACCGAGACGCCGCTCCCGGTCGCCTTCGACCCCGAGACCCTCGACGCGCTCGGCGTCGCCTATGAGCCGCCCGGCATGCACGCCACCGCCCACCCCCACTTCGACCGCGAGAGCGGCGAGCTGCTCGCCTACGTCACCCACTTCGGACCGCGGTCCGAGTACCGGCTCTACGCCCAGCGCGACCGCTCGCACCAGCGTCGGATCGGGTCGCACCGTGTGTCGGAGCCTTCCTACATGCACAGCTTCGCGCTGACCGAGCGCCACCTCGTCCTCGTCACCTTCCCGCTCGTCGTCAACCCGCTCCAGCTCGCCCTCGGCGGCCGGCCCTTCATCGAGAACTACCGCTGGAAGCCGGAGCTCGGGACGACGTTTCTGGTCTTCGATCGCAACAGCGGTGAGCTCGTCCGCACGGTCGAGGCTGGGCCCTGCTTCTCCTTCCACCACATCAACGCCTTCGAGAGCGGCTCGGAGATCGTGATCGACATGGCCTCCTACCCGGACGCCTCGATCGTCGACTCGCTCTACCTCGATCGCGTCCGGCGCGAGCCGCCTAGCGGGTCGGCCCTGGCGCGGCCGGTCCGCTACCGGATCCTTCCCGACCGCGACGATGCGGTCGAAGAGGGGCTGAGCGACGCGAGCCTGGAGCTGCCGCAGATCGACTACGGCGAGCGCAACGGGCGCCCGTACCGCTTCCTCTACGGGATCGGCGCCCACCAGGACGGCGACTCGCCCGACTTCGTCGACCGGCTGCTGAAGGTCGACGTCGAAAGCGGCGAGGAGCTGAGCTGGTTCGAGCAGGGCTCATATCCCGGCGAGCCGGTGTTCGTTCCCTCGCCGGAGCCCGATCGGGGTGAGGACCAGGGGGTGCTGCTCTCGGTCGTCCTCGAGACTCGCAGCGCCTCCTCGTTCCTGCTCGTCCTCGACGCCCGGACCCTCACCGAGGTCGGCCGGGCACGGGTCCCGCACCACATCCCGTTCGGGTTCCACGGGCAGTACTTCGACTGAGGCCGGGAACTATGCCGGAGCCTCGACCGGCCGCCCGGCGCCCTCGGCGAGCTCGTCGAAGCGCCGGGTCGGCAGGCGCCGGGTCGCCCAGAAGGAGGCGATGACGAGGAAGCCGGCGACGAGGAACGCGAGCTTCAGCGAGTCGATCTGGGCGTCTTCGTAGCCACTGACGATTGCCTCGATTTCGGCCGGGGCGATCCGCTCACCGGTCGCCGTTTCCCTCACCTGTTCGGCGGAGACGAAGCTGCCGCCGGCGCTCAATCGCACCGCGACCTCGTTTTCGACCCCCTGCGAGAGCTGCGGATGGTCCGCGACCTTGGCCGAGAAGGACGCGAGCAGGCCGCTGATCACGATCGCGCCGAGCAGGGCGGTGCCGAGCGATGAGCCCAGCTGCTGGGCCGTGAACTGGAGGCCGCCCGCCTCGCTGCGCTCGCGGTCGGAGACCGCCGACTGGACGACGTTCCCGAGCTGGGAGACGATCAGGCCCATCCCGATCCCGAGCACTCCCATCGCGGCGAGGAAGGCTCCGTTGTTCAGTTCGGGCTCGATCGTTCCGAGCAGCATCGCGGTCGCGATGAGGACGATTGCGAGCCCCGCCCGCACCAGGGTGCGGGCGGGGAAGCGGCGCGCCATGGCCGAGCCGGCGAGGGCGGCGACGAAGAGGCCGACCGAGGCGGGCAGCATCCGAACCCCGGTTTCCAGCGCGTCCAGCCCCTGAACTATCTGGAGAAAGAGGGGGACGGTGAAGAAGATGCCCATCAGGATCAGGTTCTGGGCGAGGAGCATGGCGACCCCTCCCCGCAGCGCCGGGATCCCCAGCAGGTCGAAATGGAGGAGCGGTTCGGAGCCTCGCTCCTCGAGGCGCCGCTCCCAGGCCCGGAACCCGGCGAGGAGCAGAGCGCCGGCGCCGACGACGAATGGGGTCAGCGAGAGGCCGAACGGCTCAATCGGCGAGTTGCGGGGGATGAGCCATCCCCAGTTGCTCGCCTGAAGCACGCCGAAGACGATCAGGCCGAGCCCGAGCGCGGAGAGGACGCCGCCGACCCGGTCGAGGGTGACTCCCTCCTCGCGCGGAGTCGGCGAGATCAGGCGAATGCCGAGCAGGATCGCGATCGCGACGACGACCTCGCCGGCGAAGACGAGGCGCCAGGTCAGCTCCGTGGTGACCCAGCCCCCCAGTATCGGGCCGACCGCGATCCCGGCCCCCGCGACGCCGCCGAGCACGCCGTAGGCCAGCGCCCGATCCCGGCCCTCGTAGGTCGAGGCGACGAGGGCGACTAGGGCCGGCAGCACCAGCGCCGCGCCGACCCCCTCGAGCACCGACCAGCCGAGCATCAGGGCCGGCACGCTCCAGGAGACAGCGGTCAGGCCCGATCCGAGGCCGTAGATGCACATGCCGACGACGAGGGCGCGCCGCCGGCCCCAGATGTCGCCGAGCTTGCCGCCGATCAGCATCAGCCCGGCCATCACCAGCGCGTAGAGCGCGATCACGATCTGGATCGTCGTCACCGTGGTGTCGAAATCGTCGACGAGCTGGGAGATCGAGACGTTCATCACCGCCTGGTCGAGGACCATCAGGAACTGGGCTGCGCCGAGAACTCCGAGTGCTCCCCACTTCGCCATTTCGCGAGCCTACTTTTTGAGGGCCCGTTCGATCCGGTCGAGCCTCGCCGCGATGTCGTCGAGTTTTTCGGCGAGGGGGTGGTCCGCCGGGTCTTCGACCACTTTCCGTTTGGCCGCCTGAACGAAGGCGGCGGCGATCGAGGCGGTGACGACGGCGACGAGGCTGACGCCGAGGAGCATCACGATGCCCCCGATGACCCGCCCCTCGGTGTTGTGGGGGACGAAATCCCCATACCCGACCGTGGTGATGGTCTGGACGGCCCACCAGAGCGAGACGCCGAAATTGGGAAAGTCGTGCCGGTCGAAAAGAAAGATCAGGACCGCCGAGATCAAGGTCAGGGAAAGGGTGAACAGCGAGATGACGACGGCGGCCCTGCGCACCGTGAGGTGCCGCGATGCCAGGCGCCGTCCCACCCAATGCAGCTGCGCGGTCGGTTGTCCGTCCGACATCGCCCGCAGGCTAGATGGCGAATCGGAGGTCTACGGGGGTGGACCAGCTAGCCGCCGCTGAGGATGATCACGATGAAGAAGACGAGGACGACCTCGCTGATGATCCAGGAGTTGGAGTCCATCCAGTCCCTGATCTTCGGCAGCAGCGCCTTCGCCCGGCTGCCAAGCAGAAGCACCAGGAGAGCCGGCGTCGCCAGCAGCAGCGCGGTCAGGCCGATGAACGGCAGCACCGTCAGGTAGCTGTCGCCACGGTCGGCGGTGTGGCCGCCGATGCTGATCGAGGTGACCAGGTCGCTGGGGAACACGCCGAGCAGGAGGAAGCCGAGGGTGAAGGCGAATTTCGGCGTCGCGGACTCGAGTTTTCCCATCCATTTCGGCGGCTCGGTCTGATTGCGGTTCTGGAACTGTTTGAACATCGCGAAGAGGAGCAGCAGGAGGATGATCGCGTCGATCGTGCTGATATGCGTCCCTTCGCTGGTGTCGCCTTCGCCGGTCGCGCCGACACCGAGGAGGTAGGCGGCGCCGGTGACGAGGGTTATCGAGAGGATCGCGCCGAGCACGTAGGCGGCCGACGACCGTCCCCAGGAATCGCTGGTGGCAAAGAAGAAGGCGCTGATGATCTGCGGCCCGGCGATCATCACGAACGCCAGCGGCAGGATTGTCAGGAAATCCAAGCGAAGCTCCCTTCGGTTGGCCGGGGAGCCTTTCATACACTTGTCCACCTTCACATTGGGCCGGGAATGTGCGAGCTTTCCCTGGGGCTCGATACCGACCGAAAGGCGAAGCGATGAAACTGCGACGAACCGGCATCTGCGTGGCCATGGCAACGGCTGTTATCGGGCTCGCGACGGCTGCATCGGCGCTCGCCGACACGGCGACGCCGCTCGGCGGCAGCCCGCTCAACGTCTACGTCGGCGAACGCGGCCAGCTCCAGGCGGTCAGGGCGGAAAGCGGCAGCGGGATCTTCTTTGCGCCGTCCGACACGGTCGGCGACGCCGGCTTCTTCCTCGCCTTCCCGTCGAGCGGAGAAGTCTTCGGGTTCACCGGCAGCGCCGGCCCGTTCGGGCTCGAAGAATACGAACCGTTCGCGCAGCCGCCCGTCACCGGCAGCGGCACGGCCGCCGACCCGCTCGAACTGGTCCGGGTCTATGACGTCACCTCGGGTCTGCAGGTGACCCAGACGACGACCTACGTCAACGGGTCGCAGGAGTTCCGGGTCCGCTGGGAATTCCACAACGGAACCGGTGCCTCGATCAACTTCAAGGCGCTCGCCGCGGCCGACTTCTATTTCGAAGGCGACGACTCCGGCACCGGCATCTTCACCGCCGGCCCGCCGCGCTTCATCGGCGGCACCAACCTCGACACCGGCAGCTCCGGCGGTTTCGTCGAGGTCACCGAAAACGGCCATCCGGCCTGGTCGGCCTACGAGGCGCTCACGTTCCCGGACGTCTGGACAAAGATCGAGGAATCCGCCATGAGCACCGAATCGACATTCGATGACTCGGTCCTGGCAGAACCCCGCGACAACGCCGGCGGCGTCGAGTGGGACCAGGACGCGACCGGCCCGGGCCTCGCCGGCGGCGGGACCCGCTCCTACGAAGTGATCATCCGCAGCGCGGTCCCATCGGCCCTTCAGCTCAACCCGACGAACGCCGGTTCGCGGCAGGGCGTGCCGATCAACATCACCGCGACGGCGCTCGACAGCAACGGCCAGCCGTACGCCGGCAAGACGCTGCATTACTCGATCAGCGGGCCGAACGCGGCCAGCGGCAGCGCCACTCTCAGCCCGACGGGGAGCGCGGTCATCACCGACCCCGGCAAAAAAGCCGGGACCGACACCGTGACCGTCTTCCTCGACTTCAACAACAACGGGACCCGAGAGCCGGCCGAGCCGCAGGCATCGGCGCAGGCGACCTTCGTCGACTCGGTCCCGCCCAACTGCACGGTCAAGACCAGCGGCACCCTGGTAGGCGGCGGCGAATCCGGCAAACCGCTGGTGATCGAAGTGAAGTGCGGCGAGGCCGCGACGGTGACGATGGAAACGACCCTGACCCCACCGGCCGGCGCCGGCTCCTCGGCCGCAGCCTCGAAGGCGAAGAAGATCAAGCTCAAGCCGGTCAAGAAGAAGGTCAAGAAGGGCAAGAAGGTCGCGTTCAAGATCAAGATCCCGAAGAGCGTCGCGCACAGGTACGCCGGCAAGACCCTGAAGGCGAAGATCAAGGTCACCGCCAAGGACAAGCACGGCAACAAGAAGACGAAGACGACGAAGGCGAAGGTCAGGCTCGCGAAGCTGAAGTAGGCGCAGAGGTCAGCGGGGCTCGCACTCCCCGCATCAGCCGCTCCCACTCACGGGCGTACTCCTGCTCCGCGGCCGCGCGTGATGTGACCGCTGCGTTTTCCAGCAACTGGATGCGCGCGTTCCATCCCGGGCCGTAGAGCGCGTCCGGGCTCTTCTCGAGCGAGCGTGCGATCGAGGCCAGGAAGACGGCCAGGGTCAGGTGGAGCCTGGTCGGGTCGATTCGCATCAGGATCTCCCGAGCTCTCCGTTCGAAGGCAGGATCGCGCCGCTCCGCAGGCGTCGCGTTCTGCAGCTCCGTCGACAGGCGATCGGCCATTCCCAGGATCGATTCCATCCCGACGGTTCTCGGATCCCGGCGGGGCCCGGCCTGAACCAATTGGACGAATCGGCTCACCCTTTTTAGGAGCGGAGGGGGTGGGATTCGAACCCACGAGACGTCCCAAAGTGCGCCTAACGGCTTTCAAGGGGGACGGTTCAGTTCAAGCGATTGCCCGAGGCGAGGCCGATTCTGCCTGACCTCAACGCGACGAGCGATCGGTTTTGAGATCCAGCCGAGCGCGGGTTGCGACTTCGGTCCCGATTCGAGAGGTTCGAACGGCCCCTATGGCACCGTGTGGCGAGGTCGTTCCAAAAGACGGTAGCCCTCCCGCGTGCGCCCGTTCCGCACCTCCGCACCCCGACAAGGCCAGGATCCCGCCCGCAAGCATCAGCGCCGCGCCTCGGCGGGATTGCCGCCACGTCGGTCGCCAGCCCTGGCTGTAAGCGAACCAGAGCAGCCCGGCGATGCAGAGCAGCGTCGCTACATAGAAGTTGAGACGCAGGCCGAGGAAGTGGTGGGAGGGATCGACGCGCAGCGACTCCTCGAAGATGCGAAAGGCCGAGTAGCCGGCGACGTATAGGGCGAAGAGGCCCGGCGGGCGAATGCGTCGATGGTGCCCCAGCCAGACGAGGAAGGCGGCGAGCGCCAGGTTCCAGATCAGCTCGTAGAGGAAGGTCGGGTGGAAGGTGGCGAAACTCTCGTATCCCGCCGGGCGGTGAGCGGGAGAGATCTGCAGGGCCCAGGGCAGGCTGGTCGGGCCGCCGAAGAGCTCCTGGTTGAAGTAGTTGCCGATCCGGACGAACGTCGTGGCAACCAGCAGCGCCGGCGCGGCGGCGTCCAGGAAGGCGGCGGCGGAGACCCCCGCTCGACGCAGCCGCCAGATCCCGACGGCGGTGCCCAGGGCGATCCCGCCCCAGCTCCCCATGCCGCCTTCCCAGATCGCGAACGGCCCCCACCAATGCGGTGGCATTTCGCCCCAGCTGGTCAGGTCGAAGTAGAGGCGCCCACCGATGATCCCGGCCGGGAAGCCCCACATCGCAACGTCATAGACGAGGGCGCGCGAGCCGCCCTGCGCCTCCCAACGCCGAACTGTGATGAGAATCGCGGCCGCCAGCCCGACCACGTACATCAGCCCGTATACGTGCACTTCAAAGAAGCCGACGTGAAAGCCGTTTGAGCTAGGGCTTGGGATCGAGGCGATCATCGCGGGGGCCTAGGCCGGGGCGTCACTCTGAAATTGCTCGCCCGCAGAACCTACCCGAGCATCTGTCTGGCCTTTCTCTTGAGGATGCCAAGGGAAGCCAGCTGGGGGTGGGTCAGGATTACTCCTTCGCGCGCCAGCCCCTTGCCGTGCAGCATCTCGAGTGGCGAGGGGACCGCAACGTCGAAGCTCTCATGCATGACCTGGCCGGCGTCACGCGGGACTCGATGGACCGGGTTTGGGTCGCATATGGATTCTCCCGATGCCCGTACTTCACGAATGACGGAAAGCCTAAGCCGGATCTTCACCGGCAGGATCGATCCTGCATCTGACAACCCCCGACCTTGTGAGTCCTTCTCCGCGTGAGGTCCTCCGCGCTCCCACAAGCCGCGAAGCAGCTAGCCGACGCTGAAGAGCGCGACACTGTGATCGGTGCGCGATAGTCGCGCGCCCGGTCAGGCGGTCTTGAGCGGAAAGCGGACCCGGCCGGGCTTGCAGGGCTACTCCCGGTTTTTCGCTCAACCAAGCCGACTGCCCCGTTAGAAAGCGGAGGGGGTGGGATTCGAACCCACGAGACCCCTGACGAGGCCTAACGGCTTTCAAGGCCGCCGCATTCAACCGCTCTGCCACCCCTCCGGGGGTTAGGCGAGTGAGCGTAGGTGATTGGATCGAGCGATGCGCAGGTTGCTCGTCCTCGCCTCGACGATGGTTTTCTTCGACGTCGCCTTCTATGCGGCGATCGCGCCGCTGCTCCCTCACTACGTCTCGAAGTTCGACCTGAGCGAGGCCGAAGCCGGGATCCTCCAGGCCTCCTATGCGGCCGGGACGCTGCTCCTCGCCCTGCCGTCGGGCCTGCTCGCGGCGCGGATCGGGCCGCGCAGGACGGTGATCGGCGGCCTAGCCGTGTTCGGCGCCTCGGGGCTCGTGTTCGGGTTCGGGGACCAGATCGCCGTGCTCGACCTCGCGCGGTTCTGCCAGGGTTGCGCCGGCGCGCTGATCTGGTCCGGCGCGCTCGCCTGGCTGATCGCCGCCTACCCGCCCGACCGGCGCGGCGCGGTGATCGGCACCGCGCTCGGCACCGCGGTCGCCGGAGCCCTGCTCGGGCCGCTGCTCGGCGGCATCGCGGCCAAGATCGGGACCGGGGCCGTCTTCGGCGCCGTCACCGTCATCGCCGTCGTTCTCGCCATCGCCGCCGCCCGCACGCCGGAGCTCGGGGTGAGCGAGGTCCAGGACCTTCGCACCGCGCTGCGGATCATCGCCACCCGCCCGATCGTGATCGCCACCGCGTTCGTCGCAGTCCCCTCGCTGATGGCGGGGGCGATAGAGGTGCTGGTGCCACTGCGGATCGACGACCTCGACGGCGGGTCGACGCTGATCGCCGCGGCGTTCGTCGTCGGGGCGGGGATCGAGGCCTCTCTCGCTCCGATCGCGGGCCGCTACTCGGACCGGGTCGGCCGGCGCGCCCCCTACGTCTTCGGGTCGGCGGTCTGCGCGGCGGCGATGGTCGGGATCGCGGCAGGCCAGGCGCTCGGGGTCGTGATCGGCTCGCTCCTGGTCATCTCCTTCGGCGCCGGGCTCTCGTTCACCCCGGCGATCGCGGCGCTCTCGGAGGCCGGCGAAACCGCGCGCCTCCACGAGGGCGTGGCCGCCGGGCTCTCGAACGTCGCCTGGGCCTCGGGGCAGGTCGTCGGCGCGATCGTCGGCGGCGGCCTGGCCAGCGCCGCCGGGTTCGCGACGCCGAACCTGGCCGTCGCAGCGCTGCTGGCGGCGACCGCGGTCTACGCAAGCCGGGTGCTGAAGGGCGGATACCCTGCGCCGGTGAGTGCGGAGTGAGCAAGCGTCGAGATCAGCGCGAAGGTTTGAGATGACCCCCGAGGGCGGGTAGAGGTGGCCGGAGCGGAGTGGCGCAACTGGGCGGGCGATCAGTCCTGCCGGCCGGCCGCGCGGGTGGCGCCGCGTGACCGCGACGAGCTTGCGGCGGCGGTCGCCTCGGCCGCGGAGGCCTCCGGGAAGGTGAGCGTCGCCGGCTCGGGGCACTCGTTCACCGAGGCGCCGCTGACCGACGGCACGCTGATCGACATCGGCGCTCTCAGCGGGGTGATCGACGCCGATCCCCCCTCCGGCCTCGTCCGGGCCGGCGGCGGGACGGTCCTCGCCGACCTCAACCGGGAGCTCCACCGGCTCGGCCTGGCGATGGAGAACCTCGGCGACATCGACCGCCAGACGGTCGCGGGGGCGATCTCGACCGGAACCCACGGAACCGGCCTGAAGCTCGGCAACCTCTCGACCCAGGTGGTCGGGGTCGAGCTGGTGACCGGCGACGGCAGGGTGCGCGACCTGGCCGAGTCCGATGGCGACCTGCTGCGGGCGGCGCGGGTCGGACTCGGCGCGCTGGGGGCGATCAGCGCGGTGACTCTGCGCTGCGTCCCCGCCTTCGTCCTCGAGATCGTCTCGAGGCCGCTGCCGCGCGAAGAGGTCCTCGACACCTTCCTCGAACGTGCCGAGGCCAACGATCATTTCGAGCTCTTCACCTTCCCCTACGCCGACTCCGCGCTCGTCCTCGAACGCGACCGGACCGAGTCGGAGCCGCGCCCGCGCGGCAGGGTCGGGGCCTACCTCAACGACATCGTCCTCGAGAACTGGGCGCTGGGGGCGTTCTCGGGCGCGGGGAAGATCCTCCCGGCGTCGATCCCACTGCTCTCGCGGACCGCAGCGCGGCTCGCATCCGGCGGCCGGGTCGTCGACCGCAGCGACCGGGTGTTTGCCAGCGAGCGCCGGGTCCGATTCACCGAGATGGAGTACGGGGTCCCGCGCGAGAGCGGGCCCGAGGCCGCCCGGCGGGTGGTGGAGTGGGTCCGCGCCAACCGCTATCCGGTCTTCTTCCCGATCGAGATGCGGGTCGCCGCCGGCGACGACGCTCTGCTCAGCCCCTCGCACGAGCGCGACACCACCTACATCGCGGTCCACCAGTACCGGGGGATGGAGTGGCGTCCCTACTTCGAGGCGGTCGAGGCGATCATGGACTCCTACGGCGGCCGTCCCCACTGGGGCAAGCGCCACTTCCAGACCGCGGAGACGCTGGCGCCCCGCTATCCGCGCTGGGGCGCGTTCGCGGCCGCCCGCGACGAGCTCGACCCCGGTCGCGTGTTCGGCAACGAGTACGCGATCCGGGTCCTCGGGCCCTGACCCCCGTCCTCGCCCATCACGTTTTCCATCCCTGGGATGGAAAGCGTGCTTCGACTTCGCCTAGAGGAAGGCGCGGCCCTCGCCGCGGTAGGTCGGGACCTCGTCGATGATCCGGCCACCCTCGACCAGGCGCAGGGTGTCGAACCGCTCGCAGAGCTCGCCCGCCTTGGCGTGGCGCATGTAGACGCGATCGCCGATCCGCAGCTCGGCCGCCGGCGGGCCGAGCAGCGGTGTCTGCACCTCGCCCGCCCCCTCCTCGGCGTCGAGCTCGAGCCCCGGGGGGAGCCAGGGCGCGGGGAGGCGGGCGGGGTCGCCGCTGCCGGAGGCGAGGTAGCCGCCGCCCAGCGCGGTCGCGATCCGCGGCGAGGGCTTGCGGACGATCGGCAGCGCGAACCCCGCCGCCGGGGTCAGCGAGAAGCGGCTGTAGTGGTCGAAGAGCGTCGGCGCGTAGAAGCCCGAGCCGGCGGTGACCTCGGTGACGGCCTCCTCGGCGCCGGTCAGCTCGAGGCTGCCGGTGCCGCCGCCGTTGACGATCGGGAGCTCGGCGAACTCCCTGATCGCGGCCACGGTCTCGGCCCGGCGGGCGGCGATCTCGGCGGCCGAGCGGCGCTGCATGAACCGGATCGCCGCTCCCCGCAGGCGCCGCCCCGGGGGCGTGTCGCCGACTCCGGCGATCTGCCCCTCATAGGCCATCAGCGCCGCCAGCCGCAGCTGGGGACGTCGCTCGATCTCCCGCGCCAGGGCGACGGCCTGCTCGACGGTGTGGACGGGGGAGCGCTTCGGGCCGGCCTTGAGCCGGCCGCCCAGCGCCCACCAGCTCGCGTCGAGGTCGATGCAGACCCGGACCGGCGCCGCTCCCGCTCCGAGCACGGCCTCGATCGCGTCGAGATGCTCGGCGCAGTCGACCATCACGATCGGGGCGTCGTCCGGGTTCGCGGCCGAGCGCAGCGCCAGCTCGCCGAGCGCGTCGGAGTCGGCCGTCGGGTAGGCGAGGAGCAGGTTCTCGTAGCCACGCTCGGCCAGCCACAGGGTCTCGGGCAGGGTGAAGGTCATCAGCCCGGCGAAGCGCCGGTCGGAGTCGAGGATCCGGTCGAGGACCGCCCGGCAGCGCAGCGACTTGCTCGCGACGCGAACCGGCTTGGCGCCGGCCCGCCCGAGCATCTCCTCCGCGTTCGCCGACATCGCGTCGAGGTCGACGAACGCGAACGGCGCCTCCACCTCCTCGAATATCGCCTCGTACTCCGCGTGGGTCGCCATCCGCGTTACGAGCCTAGCCCGGCAGGGCGGACGCGGGAGCGAGGGCAGAGGAGGCGGCGGTATCTTGTTCCCTCCCGGAGAGGTGGCCGAGTGGCTGAAGGCACTCGCCTGCTAAGCGAGTAGGGGGCGCAAGCTCTCTCGAGGGTTCGAATCCCTCCCTCTCCGCTCCGGGCCTAGCCCCGCCGCGCGCGAACGACGACCCGCGCCCCCCCGGCGGGAATCATCGTCACGTTGCGGTGCCGGGCCCGCTCCGGCTCGGGCTCGGCCGCCTCGAGGTCGAGGCGCCGCGCCATCATCTCCAGCACGACGCGCTGCTCGGCCATCGCCAGCGCCGCGCCGAGGCAGCGGCGGGTACCGCCGCCGAAGGGAATCCACTCGTAGGTGCCGGGCCTGCGGCCGCTCCAGCGCTCGGGGCGGAACTCGAACGGCCGCGGGTAGACGTCCTCGCGATGGTGGAGGAGGAGGATGCTGACCAGGATCGGGGTCTCGGCCCTGATCGCGTAGGGACTGAACTGCCACGGCGCCATCACCCGGCGGCCGACGATCGGCACGACCGGCCGCGACCGCATCGCCTCGAGGATCGTCGCCTCGACCTGCTCGGCGGATTCCTCGCCGGAGCGGACCGCATCGCGCAGGCGATCGTGGGCGTCGGGCGCGCGGACCAGCCGCTCCCACGCCCAGGCGAGCGAGTTGGCCGTCGTCTCGTGGCCGGCGAGGACCAGCGTCAGCAGCTCGTCGCGGACCTCGCGGTCGCTCAGCGCCTCGCCGTCCTCGGTCCGCGCCTGCAGCAGCTGGGAGAGGATGTCGCGGCGCTCGCCGAGGTCCTCGGCGGCGCGGCGGCGGGAGATCACCGCGTAGGTCGGCCGATCGAGGATCTCGAGCCCGACCCGCGTCAAACCCACCGGCTCGTCGCGGAACAGGTTCATCAGCTCGCTGATCTGGGCCGCTGGTTTCGTCGAGGCGGCGACCAGCCGCTTGGTCGCGAATCGAAGCCAGAACTCGGGCGTGTCGCGCCGCGGCGTGCCCTCGATCCCGAAGATCCCGGACATGATCACGTCGAGGGTGATCGCCTGCATCCGCGGGGCGAGTGCGAACGGGCGCCCGAGCGGCCAGGTCCCGATCTCGCGCTCGGCCGCGGCGGCGATCGAGCGGGTGTAGCGCTCGATCGCCTCGCCGTGGAAGTTCGGCAGCAGCAGCTTTCGCTGCCGCATGTGGCGCGGTTCGAGCGCGGTGAGGACGGAGTTGGGGCCGACGATCGGCGCCAGTGGCGACTCGGCCGCAAGTGAGGGAGCCAGCTCCGGCGAGGCGGTGAACAGCGAGCGGACGTGGTCCGGATGACTGACGATGATCAGCCCGCCCGGCATCGCGGTCCGCATCCGGAAGGTCTCGCCCAGTCGCCGGCGGGCGCCGAAGACGAACTGGATCTGGCGCTGGTTGAAGCGGAGGATCTGCGCCGCCGGATGCATCTCGACGACCGGCGGGGCCGGGAGCGCCGCCTGTTCGGAGCTCGAGATCGGACCCGCGGGGGAGGCGGGGGCCTCGCCGGCGAGGTCGTTCGGGGCCCCATCCGGGGCCGCGGCGAGGGTCGATCCGGCGGGCGAGCTCATCCCGATGGATGTTACACCGATCGGTGTCGCATAGAAGCGGGCGCCGACCATCTACAGTCGCTATGACCATGGAGGCAGAACCGCGGAAGAGGGACGGGCGGCGGACGAAGATCATCGCGACCGTCGGGCCCGCGAGCTGGCAGGAGCACATGCTCGCCCAGCTGATCGAGGCCGGGGCCGACGTCTTCCGGCTCAACTTCTCCCACGCTGACCGCGACCGCCACGCGGCGACGATCGAGGCGATCCGCAACGCGTCCGATCAGGTCGGGCGGGACGTCGCGGTGCTCGGCGATCTGCCGGGGCAGAAGCTGCGGATCGGCGAGCTGCGCGACGACGTCGCCGAGCTCGAGACCGGGATGCACGTGAAGCTGACGCCGCGGCAGGTCGAGGGCGACGCCGAGACGATCCCGGTCCAGTGGCCCGGGCTTTCGACCCTGCGCCGGGACGAGGAGGTCTACCTCGCCGACGGGGCGATCAGGCTCCGGGTCCGCGAGCCCGAGGCCGACGGAACCGGCGTCGACTGCGAGGTCGAGGTCGGCGGGACCCTCTCCTCGCACAAGGGGATGAACGTCCCCGGGGCGACGGCCCAGGCGACCGGCGACGGCGACATGGGCTGGGTCGAGTTCTCGGTCGAGCACGGCGTCGACCTGCTGGCGGTCTCGTTCGTCTCGACGGCCGCCGACCTCGACCCGGTGGCGGAGCGGGTGCGCTCGCTCGGCTCAGACATCCCGCTGATCGCGAAGATCGAGAAACGGCAGGCCGCCGAGAACGCCGCGGACATCATCGAGGCGGCGACAGCCGGGATCATGGTCGCCCGCGGCGATCTCGGGATCGAGCTGCCGCTGGCCGAGGTCCCGCTCGTCCAGAAGCGGCTGATCCGGGCCGCCGGCAAACGCTCGAAGCCGGCGATCACCGCGACCCAGATGCTCGCCTCGATGGTGACCGAGCGGCGCCCGACCCGGGCCGAGGTCACCGACGTCGCCAACGCGATCTTTGACGGCACCGACGCCGTGATGCTCTCCGAGGAGACCGCGGTCGGCGGCAACCCGGTCGAGGCGGTGCGGGTCATGGACCGGATTGCGCGGGCGACTGAGCCCGACCTCCCCTACGGCGAGTGGCTGTTCAGCCGCACCGACCAGACCGACCAGGAGGTCGCCGACGCGGTCTCCTGGGGTGCGGTCGGCGCCGTTTACCGGCTCGGCCTCGCGGCGCTCGTCGTCCCCACATTCAGCGGCCGCACCGCTCGCCTCGTCTCGGCCCACCGGCCGAACGTCCCGGTGCTCGCGATCTCGCCGCGGATCGAGACCGTGCGCCGGCTCAACGTCCTGTTCGGGATCACCGCCCTGCACAGCGACCATGAGAAAGAGGTCAGCGCCCTGCTCAAGGACTGTGCCGCCCTCGCCGTCCAACAGGGGATCGCGAAATCCGGCGACCTGATCGCGATCACCGCCGGCCTGCCCCAGCAGGAACTGGGCACGAACCTGTTCGAGATCCACCGCGTGCCATGAGCGAGGGACCTGTGCGCCTCGAGCGCGAGGAGGGCGGGCTCGCGGTCGTGACCTTCGACAGCCCGCCCCTCAACCTCTTCGACAGCAGCATGTTCGAATCGCTGCGCCAGACGGTCGACGCGATCGAGCGCGAGCCGCCCCGCGCCGTCCTCTTCCGCGCCGAGGGCCGGGCGGTCTCCGGCGGGGTCGACGTCCATGAGTTCGCCGGCGTGACGCCCGAGCAGGGGTCCGAGCTCTGGGCCGAGCTGCTGCGGGTCGTCGACCAGGTCGAACTGCTGCCGCTGCCGGTGGTGTTCGCCGCCCACGCGCTGACCCTGACCGCGGCGTTCGAGCTCGCCCTCGCCTGCGACCTGATCGTCGCCGCCCGCTCGGCCCGGTTCGGGCTGGTCGAGCGCGTCGTCGGCCTGACCCCGTCGATGGGCGGGACCCAGCGCCTCGCCGAGCGGGCCGGCAGCGGCCGCGCCCGGCAGCTGGTGATGACCGGCGACCTGTTCGGCGCCGAGGAGCTCGAGCGCTGGAACGTCGTCAACCACGTCTACGAGGACGGGGAGCTCGACGCGCGGGCGCGCGCACTCGCGGCCGATCTCGCCTCCGGACCGACCCGGGCCCACGCGATGACCAAGCACGTCCTGCGCCGGTTCCGCGAGGGCGGGATCCCGGCGGCCGACGACGCGATCCGCGAGGACGCCGCCGAGCTGTTCGCCACCGAGGACCTCCAGCGCGCGGTTCGGAGCTTTCTCGAGGAGGGCCCGGGCCAGGCCGAGTTCGAGGGCCGCTAGTCCCGCCCGGCTCCCGGCTCCCGCCACATCGTCGAGACGGTGACCGCCTCGTCGGGACGCCTGAACTCGCCGACCCGCTCGAACCCGAGTCGTTCGTAGCGGGGATCGTTGGCGGAGTTGCTCGACTCGAGATAGGCGGGCATCCGCTCGGCGTCGATCCGAGTCAGGCCATCGGCAAGCAGCGCCATCCCGGCTCCCTTTCCGCGGTGGTCGGGGTGGGTGCCGAGCAGGCTCAGGTAGTAGTGGGGCTCGTCGTCGGGATGGCTTCGCTCGAACCGATCGAGCAACTCGAGGACATCCGGTGCCCGCGAGCCGACCAGGTCGTGGAGCAGCGGCTCGACCCGGTGCTCCTCGTCCTCGGTCAGCTCGACCCCGCCGGGCGGGATCCACACCGACGCAGCGGCGCCGTCGTCGGCGACCAGCACCCACGGGTAGCGGAGTGCGCTCGAGACGTGGAAGCGCCACCAGGCCTCGAGGATCTCGCGCTCGGGGAAGGCCCAGCTCCAGAGCGGATCGTCGGCGAAAGCCGCCGTCAGCGTCTCCGTGACCCGGTCGAGGTCCCGCTCGGTGGCGACGCGCACGACTATCCGTTGGTCAGGCGCCGCACGCCTTGAGGACGATTACCGTTTCGAGCTTCCTGCCGCCGCCCCGTTTCGCCTTGATGTGGAGCGTGTAGGTCTTGCCGAGTTCGGCGGCGAACTGCGACCCCGGCACCTTGGCGACGAGCTTCGTTCCCCGGACGACCCGCCGCCAGCTGTGTCCCACGCCCTCCTGGTCGAAGCCGAGGTCGACCGCGGCGGACATTTTTTTAACGCCCGGCGCCCTGGTCGAGGCGCGGAGGGTGAAGTCGCCCGTCACGCAGCCCTTGGGAAGGGCCCTCAGCTTGATCGCCTTCGAACCGCTGACCGCCGGGGGCGTGCTGACGGCGATCCTCTGGATCACCTCGTTGTTCGAGTTGTCGTCGTCCTGGTATCCGCCTTCGTAGGGGTTTGGGAGCAGGCTCACGAAGTGGTTCATCGATTCGTTCACCGTGACCGCCGCCTTCAGCTGCGCGCTCGCGCCGGGCGCGAGTGCCCCCAGTTCGCAGATCCAGTCGTTGTACTGATTGGCGAGATTCGCCGAGTTGTCCTTGCATGTCCCCTGCGACGTCGAGACCGAGGTGTAGGGATTGTCGGCGCCCAGCCCGTGCCCACGCAACGAGAAGAGCTCGACGAAAACCGCTTCGTAGGGTTCGGTCCCGTGATTGGCGATGATGGCGTCGAAGCTGACCGACTGGCCGGGGCTGACCACCGTCGCCGACGGCGTCGCGCTGACCCCGAGGTCGATCTTGGCCTGCGCCGCCGCCGGCGCGACCAGCATCAGGAGCGCGGCCCCAAGGCAGGCTGCGAGTCTCATCGCTCCGCGCACCGAGGAAGACTGTACGCCGGATCCGCGACCAGTCAATCGGTTTCTCGCGAAATCTCCGGGCGCGTCCGGCCGGCTGCCTGCTCCGCGCCACCCGTAGAATCCGCCTTCTCCCGCGCCCGTAGCTCAGTTGGATAGAGCGTCGGTCTACGAAACCGAAGGTCACAGGTTCGAATCCTGTCGGGCGCGTTGAGAATTTCGCCGTGAACCAGGCGCCGTTGACTGTTCCCAGGCGGAAGGCCAGGCGAGGACTTGGCGCTGCCCTCTCACCAGCAGGTCCCCGATTCAGGATCCTGGGCTGAGTTTGAGAAACCTGAGATCGCCGGTACCCTGCTGCAATGCGCCTCGGGATTTGGGGGATAGCGAGCGTCGTCTTCTTGGCGCTGGCTCCTACCGCCTCTGCCGGGCAGCGCTACGCGGCGCCCGCCGGGACGGGAACCGAATGCACGCAGGAAAAACCCTGCGAACTCAAAGATGCCGTAGGCGCGGCGAATGCCGGCGACGAGGTGATCATCACCTCCGGGACCTACGAAGCGAAAAGCCCGATCTTTGCCCCAGCAGTCACAAACGTGCAGATCCACGGTGACACGAGCGGTCCGAAGCCGAGGATCATTGCCGCCTTCGCGGGCGCTGTGTTCTCGCTCTTCCAGACCGGTGACAGCCTCAGCTACGTCGACATTGAAGACAGTGCGAACAACGGCATCGGTGCTGCCTGCTTCGGCGCAAGGCTGGAAAGGATCAGCGTGCGGATAGTCGGCGCAAGCGCCATCGGTGCCGTTGCGCAACCCGAATGCGTGATCCGCAACAGCCTCTTCCGGGTCGAAGGCGCCGGCTCGATCGGAATCCGCGGAATCGGATTGGCGCCGACCGGCTCGACCTTCGTGCGGAATGTGACAGCGATCGCGTCGGGCTCGGTATCAACCGGCGTCAGCGCCGAGTACGACGAACCGGTCGAAGGCAGCTACACCCTTGATCTGTTGAACTCGATCGCGCAGGGGGGCGAACAGGACCTGAAGGCGCTCGCAGGTGCAAAAGGCGTCGGCACCATCGCCGTCAACCATTCCAACTTCGATACCTCGAAAGCCGAAGGCGAAGCGAAAGTGATCGACGGGGGCGGCAACCAGACGGCGCCGCCGCTCTTCGTCGACGCCGAAAACCGCAACTACCACGAGGCGGCGGGCTCACCGACCATCGACGCCGGAATCGCGGGAGAACTCGGCCCGCTCGACCTAGACGGCAGCCCGCGCATCCTGGGTCCCGCGCCCGACATGGGTGCCTATGAGACCTCGAACCCGATGACGGTGACGCCGGTGGCCCAGCTGCAGTCCCTGAAGCTGTCGCCGACCTCATTCCGCGCCGCGAAATCAGGCGCCGCCGTGGCCAGCGCCAAGAAGAAATCGAAGGGACCGGTCGGGACGACGGTCACCTACTCCCTCTCCCTGGCCGGCAAGGTCGACTTTACCGTCGAACAGCTCACCACCGGCCGCAAGGTCGGAAAGAAGTGCGTGAAACAGACTCCGGCGAACAAGGGGAAGAAGAAGTGCGATCTGACCAAGCGGCTCAAGGGCGGCTTCTCCGAGACCGGGGCCACCGGGCAGAACCGCTTCAAGTTCACCGGGCGTCTGGGCAGCAAGGCACTGAAGCCCGGCCGCTACCGCCTGGCCGGCAGCGCGGGTGGCGTCGCCAAGCGCGCGAATTTCAAGATCGTCGGATGAGAACCCCGCGGCGCTGGCGCAGAACGCTCAGCAGAAGGGCGTGAAGGGGTCGAAAACGGTTTCGCGCAGGATGCTTCGGTGACGCGAAGGTCCCCGCTCGGCAGGGTCATTTCGCGGGAACCGCTCCGTAGAGCAAATGCGGCACCCAAGCCGAATCGGTCTACCGAGGGTCACAGGTTCGAATCCTGTCGGGCGCGCTGAGCAGCGATCTCCCGACTTCTGCCACCTCGATATCCCGGCTCGGGCCCTGGAATTACGGCGGATCCGCCGCACGCGGTGAGACACTCGCGGCCCCCACCACCGCGAAAGGAGAGTCTCGATGAGTGGATCGCGCCGTGAGGTATGGACGCCGATCGCCGGGATTGCGGCCACCATCACCTTCATCGTCGGCGTTGTGATGGTTGGCAATAGCCCTGAAGGCAGCGACTCCAATGCAAAGGTGCTCGCCTGGTATGCAGACAGCGGTCATCGCACCGGCGTGATTGTCGGGGCCTACGTTCTGATGTTTTTCGGTCTCTTTCTGCTCTGGTTTGCCGCCGGCCTGCGTCAGCGCCTGCGCACCGCGGTTGGCGAAGACGGTCGTCTCGCCAACGTCGCGCTGGGGGGCGCGGTGCTCTGCGTCGCGCTGGTCTGGGGCGGAGCATTCGCCCTCGCGGCGATCCCCGCCGGGCAGTCCTTCGGCTCAGAGCCTGCGATCACCAATCCCGACCTGGCGCGGTTCCTGCCCCAGGCCGGCTTCGGCGCCATCCTGGTCGGCGGTATGTTCGGCGCGATCGCGATGATCGACGCAGCCTCGGTCGTCGGCCTTCGCACCGGCATATTCCCGCGCTGGCTGGTTTGGCTCGGATTTGTCTGCGGCGTCGTGCTGCTTTTCGGCGGCTTCTTCCTGCCGGCGATCGCCCTGCCGGTTTGGTTGATCGCGATGAGTATCTTTCTGTTCCGCGGCTCAGAGGAGGGGCCGTCCGCAAACGGGCGCTCCGCAGCGGTCCAGCCGGCTCCATAGCTGGGAGGCCTCCTGAAGCGTGGTGTCGCCGCTCGCCCGCGCTAGCTTGCAGAGATGACGGGAGGGCCCGACCCGCTTGGCGGAGGACCGAATCACCGGCGCCGCCCCTGGATCGTGCTCGCCCTGCTGATCCTGCTCTTCCTCGCTGGGGCGGCGATCGTCCGCGCCGAGACCAAGGCGACGCCTCGAGTCGTCTTGCATCGCACCATCCCCGCGCTGCTGCACCTTCCCGGCAAGCCCTTCCACCCTGCCTGGCCGCGTGAAGGGCAGGCTGCGGTCGGGATCGAGGGACTCGCCAGCTTCGGGACCCACGGGCAGCAGGTCCCGGTTCCGATCGCGAGCGTCGCCAAGGTGATGACCGCCTACCTGACCCTCAGGAAGCACCCGCTGGTACCGGGCCGGGAAGGGTTTCGGATCCGGATCAGCCAGGCCGACGTCGATGACCTGCACGAACGGATCGCGCGCGATGAGTCGGTTGCGGAGGTGCGCGCCGGCGAGAGCCTCAGTGAGCGCGAGGCGCTCGAGGAGCTGCTGCTTCCCTCGGCCAACAACGTCGCCGCCCTGCTCGCCGTTCGCGATGCAGGCAGCATCGGGTCCTTCGTCGCCCAGATGAACAGCGCCGCGGCCAAACTCGGTATGCGCCACACCCAGTACACCGATCCCAGCGGCTTCAAGGCCAGCACCGTCTCGACCGCGAGCGACCAGATGAAGCTCGCGCGCGAGGCCATGTCAGACCCGACATTTGCCCGGATCGTCGCGATGCGATCGGCAGAGCTGCCGGTCGCGGGCCGGGTCGTCAACTCGAACGAGTTGGTGGGCCACCACGGCTATCTGGGGATCAAGACCGGCTCCGACGAAGCGGCAGGAGGCTGCCTGCTCTTTGCCCGGCGAATCCAGGCGGGGAGCCGCACGCTGATGGTCCTCGGTGCGGTCTTCGGCCAGCACCACGGCGAATTGCTCGAGGGGGCCCTTGCCAGCGCAAATCGGCTCGCGAGCTCCCTTGCCGCCGAGTTCCGTGTCAGGACCGCGATCCCGGCCGGGGCCAAGGTCCTTGTCGCCCGCAGCCCGGACCTTCACACGGTGGACGGGATCACGGCAGCGCCGGTGCGCCAGCTGGGTTGGTCCGGCATGCCGGTCCGGGTGAGGTTGAGGATGGCGGCGCCCGGCAGCTCGGTCGCCGACCGCCAACGGCTCGCCACTCTGACGGCCCACGGGACCAGCGTCACCAGGGTTCCCGTCATCGCCGGCGAAGCGTTGCCCGCTCCATCGGTCGAGTGGCGGCTGATGCACCTTCCGTGAGCAAGTGTGGCGATGGCAAGAGGATCAGCGTTCGCCGTCACCCATTCTGAAGGTTGGCCGCCGCTGAGCGCGGTGGTTGACGAGGAGGCGGCTAAGCTTGATGCCCTGAGGTCGAGACGTTCAACCGATCGGTGGCGCAGACGTGTACGCGGCGCAAATCGGGCAGCCCTGGCGCTCGCGTTGGGGCTCTCGCTCACCGGCAGCCCGTCGGCTGATGCCCGAGGCATCCTCTTCGCCTCGAACTCGGGCTCGCTTGGTGGGATCGAAAGCATCACCCCGTTCACGGTGAATGGGGATGGCAGCCTCGTCCCCCAGAAAGTCGTTTCGGTCGGAGACCGCCCCGAAGGCATGGCGATCACCCCCGATGGCCGCTTCCTATACGTGGCGACAAGTGTCTCGCCGGGCGTTCGCGGCTACGCGATCGGCCAGGGCGGTGCCCTCACCGAGGTATCCGGGTCGCCGTTCAAAAGCGAAGGGATCGACACCTCCGGCGTCGCCGTTGCGCCCTCCGGCGACAGGCTCTTCGTCACGAATCGCGGCACCGGGCTCAACAACGCGGCGGATCCGGGTTCAGTAGCGGTCTACGACATCGACCCCGCCAGTGGCTCGCTGACCCCCGTGGGCGGTTCTCCGTTCGGGGTCACGGGACTCGAGGATCCGGACGGCATCGCGGTTGCACCCGACGGAAGCCACGTGTTTGTCACCGGAGACGCCGCGGGCCCGACCTTCGACCCGCGGGTGGCGGTTTTCGAAATCGCTCCCGGCACCGGCTTCATCAGCCAGGTCGGGGGGTCCCCATTCGCGAGCGGGTCCAAACAGGCGGTCCCGATAGTCGTATCTCCGAATGGAAAGCGAGTCTTCGTCGGCAACGTGAATCTGGTTTCGGGAAACACCATCTCGGTGCTGGATGTGAACCAGGAAACCGGTGCCCTCAGCCCGGTCCTCGGGTCGCCCTTCGCAACCGCAGGGACGGCGCCCGTAGGGCTCGCCATGACCCCGGACGGCTCGCGGTTGCTCTCGGGTGAGCGGGCGGCCGGGTTCGCCAGGGGAGTATCGGTATACGACCTCTTCGCCAGCGGGGTAATTACCCCGATTTTCGGCTCCCCATTCAGCACGGACGAAAGAGAAGTGAGGGGAGCGGCCGTATCCGCGGACGGCCGCAGGGTCTACGCAATGACGAGCGCCGAACCCGGTGTCGTGATGGGATTCTCGATCGAAGGAGGGGGCGAGCTTTCGCCCCTCGCCGGCTCTCCCTATCCGACCGGTGACCAATTCTCCGGAAGTTTCCCGATCGCGATCGTCCCCACCCAGACTCCTCGACCCGCCTTCGGGCCGTCGACCACGGAGCTGGGTGACCCGACGGCGTTCGATGCGTCTGCGACGACGGTCGACGGAGGGGAGGCGACCAGCTTCGACTGGGACTTCGGTGACGGCACAAAGCTGGCGGACGGCGGTCCGAGACCAACCCACACCTACGCCGCGCTCGGCACGTACCGGGTCACCCTGACGGTGAGGAACGATTGCGCGAGCGACGCCGTCTTCACAGGCAACACCGTCTTCACCGGGCAGACCGCCCTCTGCAACGGGCCTCCGACGGCAACATCGGCCAGGACGCTCGCGGTCGTCGATTCGAAGGCGCCGGTCATCAGCGGGCTGGCCATCGCCGGGCGCTTTGCACCGGGCTCCAAGCCGACCGCGAAGTCGGCCGTGGCATCGGCAGCGAAGCGAATACGGCGAGGGGCGAAGATCCGCTACTCGCTGTCCGAGACGGCGCAGACGACGATCGTGTTCGAGCGGAAGTCCAAGACCGGGAGGAGGAAGCGCTTCAAGAAGGTTGGCACCCTGACCCGCCGGGGCAAGGAGGGGCGGAACGTCGTGCCGTTCTCAGGACGGATCGGACGCCGCCCGCTGGCGCCTGGCCGCTATCGCCTGGTGGTGACGGCGACCGACGGGTCCGGGAACACCTCGAAGCAGAAGCGAAAGGGCTTTTCGATCGTACCGGCGCCGCGTTGACGCGAACGTAGGCGGCATTGGGCTGGCCTCCTTCGCGCGCTTCGGTGGATGCGAAAGTCGCCGGTCAGCAGGGCTATTTCGCCGGAATTGGCTCTGAATTCGGCTACGACAGAGGCCCGACCCAGTGCATCGAGAAGTGCGGCCCCCGGGAGCCATCGGTGCCTTCGACGGCGAGAGAGCCGCCGCTGGTCTGCTCGACCTCGGCGACCACGTATTCGCCGGCGCGGAGTGCGACCAAGCCCGAGACCGAGAGGCTCGTGGGAGCGGGGCTGGGCACGGCGTTCGAGAGCTGAACCGCCGGCGGGCTGTTGTCGTTTTCCTTCACCTCGACCTTGAGCTGCCGGAAGCCGTTGGAGTTGGCCGCGAAGCTGACGTTCGCCGAGACCTGGTAGATGCCGTCGACGGGCGCCGTCAGCCGCGGCCCGCTTCCGGTGTGCATCTCGGCGGTGTCGAATTCCTCGGCGTCGAAATCGAGTGGCACGACGGTGTTGGTGTTGAACGATTGAGGTTCGTCATTGGTCACGCTGGCCGCGATCGTCCTCGTCGGTCCGGGGGGGCCGGGGGGACCCACGGGGCCGGGGTTGCCGGCGGGCAGGCTGCCGGCCTTGAAGTCGCGCGCTTCCAGGGATCCGTTCTTGACCTTCGGCGAGGTCACCGAGTTCTTCCTCAACTGCTTGGCGCCGACGCTGTTCCTCGGCAGATGGGTGGCCGCATAGGAGGCGCCGCCGAGGGCGACAAAGAGCGCGACCCCCGCGAGCACGTTGGCAAAGCTCAAGCGAGTTCGAAGCCACCGCACGAGCCGATCTTAAGGCGTGCCCGACGCGATCGCCAATCGAAGGTTCGAATCCTGTCGAGACCCGGGCCGGATTTCAGTCGCTACGCTGAGGGCCGGGTCGCGGTTGTGCGGGAATTTCGGCTCAAATCCAAGGAGCGGAGTGCAGCATGAGCATCGACGAGGACCAGATGGTCCTGGCCCACTTCATCGTCGCCGAGGACATCGAGCGGTCCCGCCGCTTCTACACCGAGGTCCTCGGAGGCAGGACGGTGATCGGGGGCGAGGCGGGCGACCAGGTGACCTACGTTGCCCTTGCCAACAGCTGGATCATCATCAACGTCGGGGGCGGCCCGACCGACGACAAGCCCACGGTTACCCTCGAGACGCCGCCCGACCCCGACCGGGTGTCGAGCTTCCTCAACATCCGGGTCGCCGACATCCAATCCGTCTACGAGGAGTGGAAAGGGCGTGGTGCCGAGTTCCTGACGCCGCCCAAGCAGCATGAGACGGAGCTCCGTTGCTACGTCCGGGACCCCGACGGCTACATCATCGAGGTCGGCCAGACGACGCTGGCGCGGGGTTGGCGCCCCCCGTCTTGAGCTCACTCTGCCAACCAAACTGCCCCGCCGGCACGGCTCAGGGCACGCCTTGACAGGCCCGTGGTCGGCTGAAAGGGTCAGCCTGTCGTGGGACTGCCACCGAGTGAGGAGCGCACCCACCGACGGACCCGGGCAATGCACCTGGCCGTTCTCGTCGCGGTGCTTGGCGCGATGGTTCTGCCGGCGAGCGCGGGTGCGTTCATCTATTGGGCGAACACAGGAACGACGATCGGTCGGGCGAACACCGATGGCAGCGGGGCGAATCCGAATTTCCTCGCCTCCGGCCAAGCCTGTGGCGTCGCGGTCGATCGGGCCCACATCTATTGGACCGGCAATGCGAACGGCATGATCGGTGCCGGCACGATCGGTCGTGCCAATCTCGACGGCAGCGCCCCCGAACCGAACTTCATAACCGGCGCCAGCAATCCGTGCGGCCTCGCCGTCGACGGAGCCCATATCTACTGGTCCAACGACGTCGCGACCGGCACGATCGGTCGCGCCAACCTCGACGGCACCGGCGTCGACCAGAGCTTCGTTCCCACCGAAGGCTATGCCTGCGGCGTGGCTGTCGATGGCTCCCATCTGTACTGGGCAAACCGCGATTTCGGCACGATTGGACGGGCCAATCTCGACGGTAGCGCGGTCTCCGTAAGCCAGAGCTTCATAGCCGGAGGCAGCGACGACGTCTGCGGCGTCGCCGTAGATGCCGCCCATGTCTACTGGGCCAACTTCAAATCCGGCACGATCGGCCGCGCCGATCTCGACCGCAATCCCGGGAGCGTGAACCAGAGCTTCGTTACGACCAAAGGCTACGCCTGCGGCGTGGCGGTCGACAGCTCCTCCATCTACTGGGCCAACCCGCTCGGAAACACGATCGGGAGGGCGAATCTCGATGCCACCGGCGTCAACGAAAGCCTCACCTCCGCCAACATCCCCTGCTGGGTCGCGGCGGACCTTCCGCCGCTTCCGGCACCCGGTCCGCCGGACACGGCCATCATCCGCTCGAAGGTCAAGCGCAGGGCCCGCAAGGCCAGGTTCACCTTCAGTGGCTCGGGGGGCAGTGGCGCCCTCAGCTTCCAGTGCAAGCTGGACAAAGGGCCCTTCCGTACCTGCACCTCGCCAAAGAGGTACAAACATCTTCGGCCGGGGAAACACATCTTCGAGGTGCGGGCGGTTGACTCGACCGGGCAGATCGACCCGAGCCCCGCCAGCCATAAATTCGGGATCTCCCATAAGAGGAAGAGACACAAGATCCACAGGTAGACGGAAGGGGCGACAAAAGCCTTCAGCCGGCTTGCCCGGGCTGGGCTCAAATGCGACCAGTGGTTGGACTATTGGTAGAACCATTGGTACCATCACCTGGTGTCCGCGAGTCGAGTAAGGAGAAGCGCGACGCGACGCGAGCGCCGCAGCCAGCGCGAGCAAGCGATCGTCACGGCGGCACGCACGCTCCTGGACGAGCGCGGCTGGAGCGACGCGCCCGTCCAGAAGATCGCCCATGCCGCCGGCATGCACAAACCGGACGTCTATCGCACCTTCGACTCCAAGGAGGAGATCTTCGTCTTGACGCTCGCCGATTACCTCGCCGAGCTCGAGGGCCGCAGCGCCGCGGCGCGTGAACCCAAAGACCCGGCCGCCGCGCTTCGGCAAGCCTGTCTCCGCTACGTCGAGTTCTGCCTCGAGTACCCCGCCTTCATGGACTGTGCGTTGTCGCTCATGCATCGGCCCGCCGACGGATTGCGCGAGCAGGTCTCCGACGCGGTCTGGGTTCGCCTCGGCAAGGCGATGGCCGCCTGCGTGGGCCGGCTGGAGCGGATTCTCGCCGCCGGCGCCGAGCGCGGGGTGTTCGCGATCGAGGACCCCACCTTCACGGCCAACCTGCTGTGTACGCAGATGCTCGGTTCGATGCAGCTGGCGCGCATCGGCGCCGGCGTGCGCGAGGTGGCGCCCGGAGTCGCCGCCACCTTCGAAGTCAAGCCCGAGCGCGTCCGCGATGCCTGTGTCGGGGATGTGCTGACCGCGGCGCGAAACCCCGAGGGGGCTTCGGCGTGAGCGCGATGGAGGTCAAGACCGAAACGCTCCACGGCCGCTCGGTGAGCTACGCCGAGGCGGGCGAGGGCCCGGCCCTGCTGCTGATCCACGGCATGGGGGGGAACTTCGAAAACTGGCAGGAGGTGATCGAGCCGCTGGCGAGTAATCACACCGTGATCGCCCCTGACCTGCCCGGGCACGGCGACTCGGCGCCGGGCGGCGGTGACTACTCCATCGGGGCGCTGGCCGCCGGCCTGCGTGATCTGCTCCTCGCGCTCGGCCATCAGCGCGTCACGCTCGTCGGGCACTCGCTCGGCGGCGGGATCGCGATGCAGTTCGCCTACCAGTTCCCGGAGATGGTCGAGCGCCTGGTGCTGGTCTCAAGCGGCGGCCTCGGCCGCGAGGTGAGCCCGATCCTGCGCGCCGCGGCGCTCCCCGGCGCCGAGCTCTTCATCTCGGCGACCGCCGGGGTCGGAGGGCGGGTCGGATCCGCGCTCGCGGGCGGCCTCGGGGCGATCGGCCTGCGACCGAACGCCGACATCGCCGAGGTTGCGCGCGGCTATGCCTCCTTGGCCGACCCCAAGCGCCGCGCCGCATTCCTGGCCACGGTGCACTCGGTAATCGGCACCGGTGGCCAACGGGTCAACGCCAGCGATCGCCTCTATCTGGCCGAGGCCGTTCCGGTGCTGATCGTCTGGGGCGCCCGTGATCCGATCATCCCGGCTCACCACGGCGAGCACGCCCACCGCAACATCCCGGGCAGCCGGCTCGAGGTCTTCGAGGGAGTGGGTCACCTGCCCCAGCTCGAGGCGCCGTCGCGTTTCGTCGTCGTGCTCGAGCGGTTCCTGGCCGAGACCGAGCCGGCGCGGTTCGACCCCGAGGACTGGCGGGCCCGGTTTCAGGCCGCTAGGGCCGCCTCTTAGGCCGAGGGTGGCGGGGGAACACCGCATCGGGTTCGACCGAGGTTGTCCACGCGGCTTCGGCGCGCCTAGGATGGGGTGTGGGTCCGGGGGCCGCAACTCGCACCGTCTGTCTCATCCTCGTCTCGGGCGCCGGCTTTTTCGCCGGCCTGGGCGCGCTGTCCCCGCCCCCGGCCGCGGCGGACGAACTGAAACTCGATTTTGAGTCGGGCCCGCCCCTCGACACCCCGATCGAAGCCGAGTACCGCGAAAGCGCCTTCGTCTTCTGGGAACGCCCCGACCCCGGCTTCCGTCCCTACCGCGAGCAGGCACCACTGGGGGTGCCGACTCAATCCGGCAGCGTCTACGCGGACATCAGCGACCACTGCTACCCGGGCGAGAGCGACAACGCCGGCGATTGCGAGATCTTCATCCCGGGGACGCAGGGCAACCTGGTCCGCACCGCGAGCGGCGTGACGCTCTACGCGGGGCTCTCCTCGGCTTCCGCTGAAGCGGTCAGCGCGAAGCTGACCGCCTACGACGCCTCGCACCAGGAACTCGACAGCGCCGAAGTGCCGATCGGCGTCGGCTTCACGACACCGATCAGCGTCAGCAGCGCCGCCGCCAACATCGCCAGCTTCATCCTCACCGTGGAAGGGCCGGGCAAGTACGGCGCCGCGCTCGGCTTCGACGACCTCACGCTCGACTTCCCGACCAACTCGCTGCCCGACATCTCACTGGCCGCGCCGATCGAAACCGTCGCCGTCCTGGAGGGCGGCTCGGTCGAAGCGCCGCTGCGGGTGACGCGGCTCAACGGCTCAAACGGGCCGGTCGCGTTCTCGGTCACGGGGCTGCCAGCCGGCGTGACGGGCACGGTGACGCCCGAACCGCTGCCCGGCACCCAGGCCAATGCGGTCATCCACCTCACCGCGGCCGAAGACGCCGAAGTCACCCCGCTGAAGACCGCGACGGTCACCGCCGACCCGCAGGGCGACGCCAACGTCGCGCCGGAACCGCGCAGCGCGCAGTTCAACGTCCGGGTGGCGCGGTCGTTCGGGATCGCGGGGAGCGGCGAAGCGCTTCACCTGCCGCAGTGCGCCCCGGTCGACCGCGAATTCGTGCTGGAACGCGACCGCTCGTTCGCCGGCACGCTCTTCCTCAGCGTCGAGGGCGCGCCGGCCGGGGTGCAGGTGCAGATCCTGCCCGGCAGCGTCGTCCCGCCGGGCGGCAACTTCAACGTGAACGGCACGCTGCGGGTCAGCCGCGGCGCCGAACCGGTCCCGCCCGAAAGCGTGCTGACGCTACGCGCGAGGGCCTCCGGCTTCCCCGACCAGACCCTCGCGGTGCCGATCGACAACGCCGCGCCGATGGCGACAGCGAGCCCCGGCTTCGCGCGGACGCCGCGCCGGGAGCAGCCCGGGACGACCGTTCGCCTCGACGGCAACGGCTTCTGCCCGGGGAGCGAGGTCGACGTCGGCACGACCCCCTCGGGCGAACCCAACCTTCCCGCCCGGGCGGAAGCGACCGTGGCAGGTGACCTCCACAGCCTCACCTTCCAGGTGCCGCGGGCGGGCATGAGCGGGCCGGTCACGGTCCTGCCGCCGTTCGCGGGCGGCGGTGTCGCGTTCCCCGGACTCGCGCCCTCCTATCCAACCCAGAACTCAATCGAAGTCCGCAGCTTCCGCGGCGAGTTCGGCTTCGCCTTCCGGAACTACGACTTCTCCGGCCTCTCCCTGTCCGAGCTGACCGAAGCGGTCGGCGCCGACGACCTCTTCCTCCAGATCAACCCCTGCTGGCCCTGGGGCAGCTGCTACGTGCCGACCGGCATCCTCGATCCGATCGCGGCGATCGAGTGGCCGCTCTTCAGCGGCATCCTGATCGGGAGTGACGGCCACTGCTACGGGATGAACCGCGCCGTCCAGGAGTTCATGGCCCACAAGGTCCCCTACAATCGCTTCGCCTCCGGCGTCCATGACGTCTTCGACCTGCCGAGCGCAGGCGGCCCCCAGAACGGCCTCGGCAGCTACCTCGACTCGCGCCAGGCGCTGCAGCTGACCGCGGAGGCGCTCTACCGCCGGCTCACCCGCGACCCCCGCCTCGACGTGCAGCTCGAACGCATCCAGTACCAGTTCGAACACGGCATGCACCCCGGCGTGACGATGAGGCGCGGGACCATCGGCGGACACGAGGTGACGGCGACCGACATGGTCCACCACCCGGACGGCTCGCTCGAAATCCTCAGCTACGACAACAACTTCCCGCAGACGCAGAAAGAGCTGGAAGACCCGGTCACCCACAGCTTCATGGAGACGGACGGCGGGGCGATCAGGATCAACGCCGCCCACGACCACTGGGAATTCACCAGCGCCGGCGGGACCAAATTCTCGGGCGGAGGAGACGACGGCACCCTCTATGCGGTGCCGCTCGAAGACATCCCGGACAACCCGAGTCTGCCCGGCCTCACCGACCTCGACCTGATCGTCGACATCTTCGGCTCGGTGGAGGGCGCGGCGACGACCGGTGGCGCCTCGCCCGGGGCAGAGGACGAACCGCTTGTGGCCGGCGCGGGCGGCAACGAAGCTGCCGGGATGGTGCTGGCGAGGAAGGGCGCCGACTCCCTCAGCCACAGGATGAAGGGCCTGAAGGGCGGCAGCTACTCACAGCTGATCGCGGGCCCCGGCTTCGTCGCCGCGACGCCCAAGGTCGAGACCGCGAAGGGCGTCGTCGACAGGATGTCGATCAGGCCGGTGGCCGGCAGGGTCACCTTCGTCGGCGGCCGCGATCGCGAGCTGGCGCTCGATCTCGCGATCGACAGGGGCAGGGTGCATCGCGGGGCGTCGGTCGAGACGACGGCGAGCAAGGGTGGCGAGGACGTGGCCGCGCTGGGCCACGGCAAGTCGCTCGTCTACACGCACGATGGCGGCGCGGCGCGGGTGAGGATCTCGCTCACCAACGTGGCCCGCGCCGGCGGCCCCGCCACCTTCCGCTCGCCCGGGATGACCGTTCGCCGCGGCGAGCGCCTGAAGATGACCCCGCTCGACTGGCACTCGCTCCACCGGGTCCGGGTCACGGCAAGGCTCAGGGGCGGGAAGACCAGGACCCGCGTCCTCCGCAACACCGCCGGAGCCAGCGAGCGCTTCGCCATCGGCCGACCACGGCTCAAGGGCCACCGGGCCGAGGTTCCCCTCCGCTTCCTCCACGTATCGCAGCCGGCGGTCGGCGGCCTCGTCCTCCGCCTCCTCCGCGGGAACCGCATCCTCGCCAAGAAGGCGATCGCGATCAAGCACCCGAAGCGCGGCCGCCGCAGCTTCGATTGGCGCCTGCCCCGGGTCCCCGCCGGCGACTACCGCCTGCAGGTCAACGCGGCCCTCGCCGGCGGCGCAGATCACCCGTCGCGTCGTACTGCGGCCCGCCATGCCTCGGTCCGCATCTCGAGATGACCCCGCTCTCCCGCTGCCTCGCGGCGACTGCTTTCGCCCGGCGCCGGGAGCGGACGCCCCTCTCGCCGCTAGAAGCCACGCGAAAGGTGGGACTTGAACAGCGAGCCGGTCATCGCCACGTCGGGGTCGCCGAGAAAGGATGCCGTCAAATCACCGGTCCAGGTGCGAGACCCGTTCCCTGCCCGGCTCAGGGCGGCGGTGCCGGCGAAGGGCGCAACCCCTTTCACGCTCGCTGAGCTCAGTGCGCGGGAGGCTCGCAGGTCACTTCGGGGGGCAGACGCAGAGACGATGCGGTACGTCCCGAGGCGGTCAACCACGTCCTCCTCGGCTGCGGTCATCCGGACCCTGCCCCGGGCCCGCTTCGTAGCTTCAAAGGCTCGCGCCACGGGTCCCGAGCGAAAGCCGGCGAACAGACGGGTTCGAGGCCTCCGCCTTGTCGGGAACAGTTCGGTGGCCGGGGGACGGAATCCGGCGCGCCGTCCGACCCGCAGGCTCCGACGATCCCCCCGCTCGCCACTCGATCGGCAGGCGCCACCCCCCAGCTCGCTGCCACGGGCCCGCCTGCGAACCGCGGCCAGGTAGCGATGCTCGCCGACGAAGCGCAGGTTGCCGGCGAAGACGCCATCCCGCTTCATGCGAGGGTGCCCGGGTGCGCAGTGAGCAACGGTGTGCCAGTGGCCCGTCGGCTCGAAACGCATCGCGATCCGCCCGATGCCGGGAAAGACCGCTCGCAGACCGCCGGCCGTGGCGCCACGTGCGATGTAGTCGGTCTCCGCACGGCGATGCTTGGCGCGTTCGTGGCGCCTGACCTTGATGACGACTGTCGCCCCTCTGCCGCCCACCGCGACAAGGTAGCCGTGGTCCTTGAACGAGAACCGCAACACGGTCGATCTCGCCGCCAGAGCGTGGGAGGGGCCGAGCGGCAGCAGCAATGCCACCCAGAAGACGAGCGACGTGATTGCTCGTGCCCTCACCGGATTCTCCCGGCCACGTGCGCCAACCTGGCGACGGCGTCCCCGAAGTAGGGCCCATAGTCGGTTACCGGGTCGTCGTAGTAGGAGCTGGACGTGACGCCGTTGAGCAGATCGCCGTCGATGAACCAGCCGCCTCCCGAGGCGCCGTCGCTGATCCGACAGGAAACGCCAAGCTCGAGCGGACCGGGCATGAGGAGGGCCTCGAGGTCTGGACCGCGGCGTGCCGCTCCCTGGCAGACCTGAAGTGTCCCGCCGTTGAAAGGGCGGGCGACCGGATACCCGTACACGTCGAAGGTGCGCGGATGGCGACCGGTCACAAGCCGGTCGGCGCCGACTGCCTGGGCCAGGAGTTCACCCCGTTCGTTCCGACCGACGACGGCGGCCCCGACGTCGAAGTTGTCGTTCTCGGCTCGACGCCACTGCGGCGTCGTGCCCAGCCAATCGGCGATGAAGGTCCCGAATGGCCGTTCGCCGTGCCGGTACCCGGGGACGAAGACCCAGCGCCGGCCGGACCAATGGCCTTCGTCGAATACGCAATGGCCGGCGGTGATCACGAGGCTCCTGTTGGGGGCGACCGCTGACGTCCCCGAACAGCGGCCGTAGCCGCCGTCTTCCCGGATGAAGATCGCGCCGTTGACCGAGGGTCCCGGTGCGGTGGGATCCGGGACCGTGACCGATTTCGCCGCCGAGGCGAGGCTCGGCAGCGCCAGCAGCGCGATCGACATCGCAGCGAGGCTGAGCAAGCGCATCGCGTGTGATTCTCCTCCGAGACCGGGATTCTGCGAACCCGAGGGTCGCCGGTTCGAATCCTGTTGAGCGCATTGAGAATTTCGGCGCATCCGGCTAGATCTCCGGAGCCGACGGCGTCGAGGCCGTGCGCAGAGCTCCGGCGCTGGCGCAGACGACGAGTGCTATCGCGATCAGCTGCGCCGCCGAGAGGCTCTGCGAGAGGGCGATGAAGCCGATCATCGCCGCGACCGCGGGCTCGAGGCTCATGAGCACGCCGAAGACTGCGTTTGGAAGCCGCCGCAGCGCCTCCAGCTCGAGCGCGTAGGGGATGGCCGAACTGAGAAGGCCGGCGCCCAATCCCACCGCGAGGACAGCCGGGACGAAGAGGTCGGCGCCGCCGGCGGCGATGCCGACAGGCGTGACCAGCAGGGTGGAGAGCATCGCCGCGAGCGCCAGACCGCCGAGGCCGGGCTCGCGCCCGACCCTGGCGCTCTGGAGAATGTAGAGGCCCCAGAAGGCGCCGGCCGTCAGCGCCAGCGCAATCCCGAGGGCGTCGACCTCGCCGCCTCCGCCCTTGGAGAGGAGGACGATTCCGACCGTGGCGAGAATCCCCCAGACGGCATCGATGCGCCGTCGGGTGCCGAGGATCGCGACGCCAAGAGGCCCGACGAACTCGAAGGTGACGGCGACGCCGAGGGGCAGGCGGTCGATCGACTCGTAGAAGCAGAGGTTCATCGCCGCCAGGGCCAGCGCAAAGATCGCGACGTCCGTCATCTGCCTCCGGCCGACCCGGCGGACCTGACCGCGCGCCATGGCGGCGAGGGCGAGCGCCGCAAAGAGAGAGCGCAACAACACGGCTCCGGCCGGCCCGACTTCGTCGAACAGCGTCGTCGCCAGCGCCGCCCCGCACTGGACGGAGACGATCGAGCTGAGCACGAGTGCGACGGCGCGGCGCATACGGGGATGGACTCGCAAGGGCAGAGCACGATAGGCATGGGCCGCCGGATGGGTTGGCAGCGTCTAGGCTGGATCGAGCTTGTCCCGCACCCTTCGGAGCCACGGTTCTTGATCGAAGCGGTCGTCTTCGATCTCGACGGCGTCCTGATCGACTCCGAGTCGGTCTGGGACCGGACGCGGCGCAGCTACGTCGAGCAGCACGGGGGTCGCTGGAACGAACGCGCTACGCGGGAGATGATGGGCATGAGCTCGACCGAGTGGTCCCGCTACCTCGCCGAGCGGCTCGGGGTCGACCGGCCGCGGGAGACGATCGCGACCGAGGTCGCGGGCCAGGTCGGCGAGGCCTACCGCGAGCATCTGCCCCTCCTGCCGGGGGCCAGGGGGGCCGTGACGCGCCTTGCCGGGCACTGGCCCCTCGGGCTGGCTTCCTCGGCGAACCGCGAGCTGATCGACCTCGTGCTGCAGCTCGCCGACCTCGACTCGTTCTTCGCCGCGACGGTCTCCTCCGAAGAGGTCAGCCGTGGAAAGCCGGCCCCCGACGTCTACCTGCTGGCGGCGAGCCGCCTCTCGGCGCAGCCGGAGCGCTGCGCGGCAGTCGAGGACTCCCGCAACGGGATCCTCTCCGCGGCGGCGGCCGCCATGCGCGTCGTCGCCGTGCCGAACCGGGACTTCCCCCCGGGCCAGGAGGCGCTGGCTGCGACCGATCTGGTCCTTGGCGAGATCGACGAGCTGACCGTCGAGGCGGTGTCCGAGCTGGGGTAGCGGCGATCGCTGGCAGGCTCGCCGGGCGCGCCCGCCCTCTAGAGCCGCTCGCGCAGCTCGTGCGCGTCCTTTGCGAGCCCGCCCTCGAGGCGGTCCATCTCCTTGCTGCGCTGGTGGAAGAAGGCCCCGAAGGAGCCGGCCAGGGTGGCGACGACGGTGATCGCGTAGATGTCGAAGAAGAGCTCCAGGACCTTGCCGGCGTTGGTCGCCGGGTTGGCGACCGAGGAGGCGGTCAACAGCTGCGAGGTGGAGAAGAGGAAGGCGTCGAAGAGGTTGTGGATTTCGGTTCCCCGCGCGTGGCGCTCGGTCAGGAAGACGACGATCGTGCAGGCCACCGCGAACACCGCCGTGACGACGAAGATCGTCAGCAGCCGACGGCGCAGGTGCGCGTGCGTAGAGGTCTTCGCGCTCGCCACGGCGATCACCTCGCGGCGGGCGTGGTTCACGTGACGGCGCGCGTTCACGGCGAGTGATTATGGGATCAGGTGCGGTGGGAATGCCGGGGCGGTGCTATACACGCCCGGTGGCCGCCGATGCAGGGCTCGAAAGCTTCGCCGCCTACGCCGCGGCGCGCGGCCTGACGCTCGAGCCCGGCGCCCACCTGCCGCGCACCACGCCGCTCCTCGCAGAGGGGGAGTTGCGCTCAGTCGACGCCCTGATGACCGGCTGGCTCGGGACCTACCTCGAAGCGCAGATGGCGCTGATCACCCGCGAGGAGACGACCACCGACGCCGCCGGCGGCGAGACCAGGGGCGACGCCCACTTCACCGTAGCCGTCGCGCACGTCCCCAGGGCCAAGCGGTTCATCCCCTGGCTGCTCTGCCGGCGGGCGGATGAGGGCGTCTTCGGCCGCGCCGCCGAGGCGCTGATCCATGGGCACGACCGCCTCGACCTCGAGAGCGCCGAGCTCGACAGCCGCTACCGGATCTATGTCTCTCCCGACAGCGACGCGGTCTGGGTCCGCGAGCTCTTCTCACCGAGCTTCATCGTCTTCCTGCTCGAACGGGCGCCGCGGGGGTTCGCCTTCGAGTACGTCGACGGGACCCTCTGCGTGAGCCTGGTCGGGCGCCGGACGCTGACCGAGGACCTCGACGCTCTGCGCGACGCGACGGTCGAACTGGTCGGCCGCCTGCGGGCCGAGATCCGCGAGAGGCTCGGCTCCGCCCGGGGGCGGTCCTCGCCGAGCGCTCCGGGCTTCCCCGATCGGTGACCGCGATGGCGTCGATGTTCAGGATGGGCTCCGTCTCCGTGGCGGCACTCTCGGCGATGCTGATTGCCGCCGGCAGCGCCGTGGCGGGGCCGCCGCCCGCGCCGGACCGGGTGATCGTCGAGTGGGCCCCGGGCGCGAATCCCGCCCAGCGCCGTGCGGTGCGCGAGGAAGCCGGCGTCGGCTTCGGCGAGGATCTCGGCGGTCGCCGCTTTCAGGTCGTCGAGACAGGGCCGGGGCAGACGCCGCGAGAGGCGGTCCGCGGGCTCGAGGCCGAGCCGGGCGTCGTCCTCGCCGAACGCGACGGATACATCGGGATGGACGCGGTTCCCGACGACCCCCTTTTCGACCAGCTCTGGGGACTCCAGAACACCGGCCTTGGCATCGACGGCTTCTCCGGCGCCGTGGCGGGTGCCGACATCGACGCGAGCGGCGCCTGGGATCGGACGGTCGGCACTCCGACCACCGTCGTCGCCGACATCGATTCGGGCTACCGCTTCGAACACCCGGACCTTGCGAACGTCGCCTGGACTAACCCGGATGAGATCCCGGACAACGGCATCGACGATGACCACGACGGGATCGTCGACGACGTCCACGGCGCCGACTTCGTCGGCGCCAACGCCGAATCGCCGACCCCCGACGGCGACCCGACCGACGACGATCTGTTCGAAGGCGGCCACGGAGTCCACACCGCGGGGACGATCGGCGCTCAGGGGAACAACGAAATCGGGATCACCGGAGTCGCGCAGGACGTCAGCATCATGCCGCTGCGGGTCTGCTCCCATCTCCTCCTGGCCAACGAAAGCTCCTGTCCGACCTCGGCCGTCATCGCGGCGATCAACTACGCCGGCGCCCATGGAGCGCGGGTGGCGAACATCTCGCTGGGGACCGCGGTCGGCATCCCCACGGTCCGCGACGCGCTCGCCGCCAATCCGCAGACTCTGTTCGCGATCGCCGCGGGCAACAGGCACGAAGACAACGACGTCACGCCCCACTACCCGTGCGACTACGACCCCCTCGCCGAAGGCAAGGGCGCGGTCGACAACGTGATCTGCGTCGCCGCCACCGATCAGGCCGACCGGCTGGCCGAATTCTCGAATTGGGGCGCGCGGACGGTCGACATCGGCGCACCGGGGACCCAGACGCTCAGCACCTTCCCGATCACACATCTGATCGCCGACGACTTCGAGGTCGACGACTTCGCCACCAGGTGGACCGCCACCGGGCCGGACGGAGGCTTCGCCCGCACCAACGAGCCGCCGCTGACCTCCTTTGGCATCACCGACACGCCCGGGGCGCCGCCCGACCCCGGCTCGACCCGGGCGTCGACGTCGGCCCCGGTCACGATCCCGCCCGGCTTCCAGGAATGCGTCGTGGAAGTGACCCGCCATGTCTCCGGCAACCACGTCGCCTGGTTCGATGTCCTGCTCGACGGAGAAATCGATCTCGGCTTCGGCAACACCACCTCCGGCCGCATATCCCACCGCCTCCTCGGCGACCTGAGCGAAGGCGGCGAAGTGGCCGTCGACGTCGAATACACGGCCGCCGAAAATCCCAGTCCCACCGCCGGCGCCTGGTTCGACGACATCGACCTGCACTGCATCTCGCAGGTCGGCGAACCGGGCGGATACGCCTTCATGGAAGGCACCTCGATGGCCACTCCGCACGTGACCGGCGCCGCCGCCCTGCTGTTTTCGATGAAACCGAGCGCGAGTGTCACCGAAGTCCGGCAGGCGCTGCTCGGGAGCGTCGATCCCGACCCGGCACTGGCTGGGAAAACGACCTCCGGCGGCCGCCTCGACGTCTCCGCAGCTGTCGACCTCTTCGACTCGGTCCCGCCGCCGACCCCGATCCTGAGCTCCACCGACCCGCCCTCCCCGTCGACGAGCAACCAGCCGCGAGTGATCGGGTCCGCCCAACCCGGCACGACGGTCGACGTCTATGCCAACGCGAGCTGCGAAAGCCCTGCGGTGGCGAGCGCGAGTGCCGCCGAGCTCGCGGAAGCGGGCATCGCCGTCACCGTCGAGCGCGGAACCCTCACCGAGCTCTCCGCACGCGCAACCGACATGGTTCCTCTCGAATCGCCCTGCTCGGCGCCGATCTCCTATACGGAGAGCAGCGACGTCGTGCCGCCGGCGCCACCCCAGCTCACCGGCACCGACCCGGCTTCGCCGAACGCGAGCGGCACCCCGCGGATCCTCGGCACCGCCGAGCCCGGGTCGGTGGTGAGGGTCCATGCGGGCTCGGTCTGCGCGGGCCCGCCGGTCGCCACCGCAGGCGCGGACGAGCTTGCCTCGCCGGGCATTCCGGTCGAGGTCGCCGAGGGCGAGACCGCCGTGTTCTCGGCGAATGCGACCGATGCGAGCGGCAACACATCGACCTGCTCGGCGCCGATCTCCTACAGGCGCCTGGCGGCGAGCACCAAGCAGCGCGTGCAGGGGAATCCGGGGAGCGGCACCAGCACCGGCACCGTCACTCAGACCCCCGCGTGCATCGTCCCGAAGCTGGCCGGCAGGACGCTCCCGCGGGCGAAGGCGGCGTTGAGGGCGGCCGGCTGCAGGCTCGGCAGGGTGCGGAGGCCGCACCGGCCCAGGGGCCGGAGACGGCGGGCTCTGGTCGTCCGGTCCTCAGCGCCCGCGGTCGGCGCCAGTCCCGCCGACGGCAGGGTCAGCATCACGCTCGCGGCCAGACGGAGAAGGACGTCTCGCCGCAGGGGTCGCTAGCAGACCAGCGTCAGATCGACGGACTCCTGTTTGTTGGAGCCGTCGGCCTTCGCAAACGTCTTGATCTCGTTGGGAATCAGCGGGTTTCGCAGCGTTTCGACGGTCCTCGTCTCAACGACGATCAGGCCCGAGGTCCGCAGCGCGGGGGTCGCGGTCGCGGCGCAGTTGAGGACGCTGCCGGGGAAGTCCACCTTGCAACCCGATGTCCCGACCGCGGACGCGGAGACGCCGCTCGGGAACGGAGCGGCCGCCGTGCAGTTGCCGTTGAGCGCGACGCCGTAGACGTTGGAGGCGCGGACGGAATTCAGCGTCGACTGATTGATGTTGGCGCCGGTCAGCGACCCGTCGGCGACGTTGGCGCCGGTCAGCGAGGAGGCTTTGACCTGGGTCCCGGTGATCGTCCCATTCGCGATCTTCGCGGCGGTGACCGCTCCCGTCTTGATCTTTGCGGTGGTGACCGAGTTCTTCTTCAGCTGATTGGGGCCGACCGAGTTCTTCGCCAACTTGCCGGCCGCGTAGGCGGCTCCTCCTCCGACCAACAGGAAGAGGCAGAGGGTGGAAACGACATTCGAGTAGGTCAGCCTGGGGCGGATCATCAGCGTCCTCCTTGTTGCGACAACGATGGCCAGCGATCGGACGAGTCGGGGTGCTTCCTCCCCGCGTGAAGGCTATCTATCGCGATCGGCGTATCGCGATCTCCGGCTAGGTCGAGTCGAGGACCTGCTCGGCGGCGCGCCGCCCGCTGCGCAGTGCGCCCTCCATCAGGCCGTGCCACTCGCCGGCGGTGTGCTCGCCGGCGAAGTGCAGGGGCCCGATCGGACGCGCGAGATCGGCGTCGCGCAGCGGCGAGGAGAGGGCGCGGGCCGAGTAGGACCCCTGGGCCCAGGGGTCGTCGTGCCAGCTCGAGAGCAGCGCCGCGCCGGGGTCGGGATCGAGGTCGAGGTCGGTCCGAAGGGCCGTCAGCGCCTCGAGCCAGCGCCCGCTCGCCTCCGGACTGCTGATCTCGGCGACAGCGGCGGCGGTTCCGGTGTATGCGACCGCGTACGGGGCCGGGTCGCCGCCGGACCCGAGCTGGGTGTAGGACCAGAAATGCCCGGCCACCGACATGATCGCGCTCGGCGGCGCCGGCGAGCGGAGGCCGACGAACAGCTTCGAGTTCTGGCCGTAGGTGACGGCGCGGAGCGCCTCCGCGGTCGCCCCCTCCAGCGGCGGGTCGAAATCGATCTCGCCCAGCGGCCGGGTCGGGATCGCGATCACCGCCGCGTCGGCGACGACATCCCCATCGTCGCTGGCGACCGTCACGCCACCACCGGCCCAGCGCACCCTCCTGACCGGAGACGAGAGCCGAACGGCGGGGCCGAGGTCAAACGCCAGCGCCTCGGCGAGCCGCATGTTGCCCCCGTCGAGCGTGTGGTTGTCGAAGTCGCCGAAGGTCGACGCGCCCTCGTCGAGGACCGATGGCTCGAGGTCGTCGGGGGGGTGGCCGTTGGATATCGCGACACGGGTCCGGATCAGGGCCGAGAGGGGCGGGTCGAGGTCGAGCGCGTCGATCGCGTCGGCCGCGCTCCCGGCGCCGGCGCGGACTCCCCCGGCCAGCCGCTCGAACGCCGACTCGAGGGCGGCCTGCGGGACCGCCTCCGGCCCGACCGGCACCCGCCGTCCGTACGGCGTTCCCTTGAGAGTCAGCGGAATTCGGAAGCGGGCGGCGAGTGCCGCCATCGTCTCGTAGCCGGGGAGGATGAACTCCGCACCCCGCTCGACGACGGCGCCATCGCCGAAGGGGACCGACCAGACCCGGCCACCGACCCGATCGCGGGCCTCTAGGACCGTCACCTCGGCGCCCGACGATCGCAGGGCGTCGGCCGCAGCGAGCCCGGCGAAACCGGCGCCGACGACGACAACCCGCTTCATGTTCCCAGCCTAGACGCCCCCTCCGGTCGCGGCCCGACTGTAACGCCGCGCCGCCCCGCGGGACTGAACCGGCGTCACTCCAATCCGAAGGAGAGGGAAATGAAATCGATAACTCGTGCCGCCGCGGCGGCATTCGCGCTCGCGGCGATGCTGGTCGCGCTGGGCGGGACCGCAAATGCGTCGCTGAGGCAGAGGCCTCCCGTGTTCGTCCAGAACGACAACCCGGCGGGCAACCAGGTGATCGCCTACGACCGTGCTCCCGACGGCAGGCTGTCGCAGGCGGGCGTCTACGACACGGGCGGCAAGGGCGGCGTCCTCGAAGGGTCGGCCGTCGACCACCTCGCCTCGCAGGGCGCTCTTGCGTACGACAGCCAGCACGGCCTTCTCTTCGCTGTGAACGCCGGCAGCGACACGGTGTCGGTATTCGGTGTCTTCGGGGACCATCTGGCGCTGCGCCAGGTGATCGACTCCGGCGGCTCGTTCCCGGTCAGCGTCGCCGTCCGGAGGGGGATCGTCTACGTTCTCAACGCCGAAGGCGAAGGCTCGATCCAGGGATACGCCGTCCTCGGCGACCGCCTGCTGCGGCTGCCAGGCTCCAACCGCTCGCTCGGCCTGGACCCGGCATTGAAGCCGCGCTTCACCAGCACCCCGGGGCAGGTTGCCTTCTCACCCGACGGCCGCCGGCTCGTGGTCACGACCAAGGGCAACGGCAGCGCCATCGACGTGTTCCGCATCCACCCGTTCGGACGCCCTTCGGCCGAACCGGTGGTGAACTCGCTTCCGGGCGAGGTGCCGTTCGCGGTCGACTTCGACAATCGGGGCCGGCTGCTGGTCGCCGAGGCCGGGACGAACGCGCTCGCGAGCTTCACGCTCAACGACGACGGGACGCTGACGAAGCTCGATTCCGTCGGCACCGGCCAGGCCGCGACATGCTGGGTCGCGGGCGCCGCCGGGTTCTTCTATGCCTCCAACGCCGGCAGCGCATCGCTCAGCCGGTTCGGGGAGGGGCTGAATGGAAGCCTGAGCCTGTTGGGCAACACGGGCACGGCCGGCGGCACGGTCGACGCGGCGATATCCGCCGACGGTCGCTTCCTCTATGTCCAGGCAGGCGCCGAAGGGTTGGTCGACGAGTTCGAAATCGGCGCGGGCGGAAGCCTGAGCGCCCTCGGCTCGGTCACCGTTCCGAGCGCCGTCGGCGGCGAGGGCATCGTCGCCCTCTGATCGCGACCACGCGAGCCGCGGCGTCCTCGGGCGCCGCGGCTCGCCGCCGGCCTGAGGGCGGCGAGCTATTGCGGCTCGAGCCCCAGCCGCTCGCTCAGCCAGGCGGCCTGGGCCGCGCGCTCGGCGCGGAACCCGTCGGGGCCATCGATCTCTTCGGCGATCCTGGCGGCGGCGAAGCCCGCCGGCCCCGGGCCCTGGGAGGCGAGCGAGTCGACCAGCTCGTCCCAGTCGGCGAGGGTCGGCGCGGCGCTCGCGGCGAGCCGGTGGGCGCGCTCTCCGCACATCCGCTGGTAGGAGGCGCGCACCTCCTCCTCCCAGGCGTCGATGTGCCTCAGCAGCCGGCCCCGGACGGCGACGACCTTGCTGGCGGATTCGACGATCTCGCCCTCGAGCTCGATCTCGTAGAGCGAGTGACCCGTCCAGTACGGGAGGTGCGCCGGGCGGCAGGCATGGATCCCGCTGCGGCAGGGATCGGCCGTGGCATTCACCCAGGCGCCGGGACGCCCGCCGGGCAGCTCCCAGCGATATCCGGAGAACGGGGCGGTTCCGTCGGCCCGCAGGAACTTGTAGCCGATCACGACGACCTCTCCCGGCGGAACTCGTCCAACAGGCGCTCGAGCGTCGCGGTCGGGACGGCGTCGTCGCGGAGCCCGGCGCCGATCCCGATCGTCCTGCGCATCGCGTCGACGTATCGCTCGCAGCCCTCGCAATAGACGAGGTGCTGCTCGAACAGCTCCGCGTCTTCGCTCTCCAGCGCCAGCTCGAGGTAATCGCTGACCAGCTCGACCAGCCGTTGGCAGGGGATGTGGTTCACGGCATCAGCCATCGAGGTGGCTCTCGATCGCGCCGCGAACCTTCGTCCGGGCGCGATGGAGGAGAACCCTCTGATTGGCGGCCGAGACGTCGAGCACCTCGCAGACCTCCTGGGCGCTGCAGCCGGCGACGTCGCGCATCGTGATCACCGCGCGCTGGGCCTCGGGCAGCTCCCCGATTCTGCGCTTCACGACGTCGAGGGTCTCACGCCCGAGCAGCATCTGCTCGGGCATCGATCCCCAGTCGGCGGGAAAACTGACCCAATTCCCGGCGAAGGGCTCGCCGGGGGGCAGGAAACGCTCCGGCTCCACGGCCGGCGCCGACCGATCCTCGGCCGCAAGCGAGGAGAACGGGACGCTTCGAGCTTCGCGAGCCCCGCGGGTCATCGCCCTGTTCACCACGATGCGAAGTATCCATGTGCCGAGAGCGGAACGGCCTTCGAAACCGTCGAGCCCCTGAAGGACCGCGAGCCAGGATTCCTGCACGACCTCTTCGGCCACCGCCCTCGTCTTCACATAGCCGCTCGCCACCGCGACCATCCGTCCGTGGTGTGCCTCGACGAGTGCCCTGAAGGCGCTCTCGTCGCCGCCGCGCAACTGCGCCACCAGATCGCGCTCGTCCGAAGCGTCGACGCGCCGGTCTTCCTCGACGGGGGCCACGAGCACCCGACTGTAGGCGCGACATCTTTCGATTCGATTACAGACGCCGTCGGTTAGATTCGCGGCTGACGATGGGTGAGATCGACCGCGGCCGGCTGCGCGAAGCCCTCACCGCCGAGGAGGAGCGTTTCCTCTCGACCCACCGGCGCTCGGGTGAGCTCTTCGAGCAGGCCAGTGGATCTCTCCTCGCCGGGGTGCCGATGCCGTGGATGACGGAGTGGGCCGGCCCGTATCCGGTCTTCGCCGCAACCGCCGAGGGGGCCCACTTCACCGACGTCGACGGCAACGAGTACGTCGACCTCTGCCTCGGCGACACCGGGGCGATGACGGGTCACTCGCCGGCGCCGACCGTGACGGCGATCGCCGAGCAGTCGGCGCGCGGGATCACCCTGATGCTCCCGACCGAGGACTCGACCTGGGTGGCGGCCGAGCTCGAGCGCCGCTTCGGCCTGCCCTACTGGCAGTTCGCGCTCACCGCGACCGACGCCAACCGGTTCACGATCCGCCTGGCACGGGCGATCACGGGACGCCCGAAGGTCCTGGTCTATTCCTGGTGCTACCACGGCACAGTCGACGAGACATTCGCGATCGCCGTCGAGGGCGAGACGAGGTCGCGGCCCGACAACATCGGTCCGCCGGTCGATCCGTCGCTGACGACGGTCGCGGTCGAGTGGAACGACGTCGGGGCGCTCGATGCGGCGCTGGCCGGCGGCGAGATCGCCTGCGTGCTGGCCGAGCCGGCGATGACCAACATCGGGATCGTCCTGCCCGAGCCCGGCTACCACGACGCGCTCCGGTCGCTGACCCGCGAGCACGGGACCCTGCTGGTGATCGACGAGACCCACACGATCTGCGCCGGGCCCGGCGGCTACACGGCGGCCAATGGCCTCGAGCCGGACTTCCTCACGATCGGCAAGCCGCTCGCGGCGGGGGTTCCGGCCGCCACCTACGGAATGAGCGAGGCGGTCGCCGCACGTGTCCTCGAGCACAACGAGGTGCTCGAGGTCTCCGACGTCGGCGGGATCGGCGGCACTCTCTCGGGCAACGCGCTCTCGCTCGCCGCGATGCGGGCGACTCTCGAGGGCGTCCTCACCGATGAGGCCTTCGCGCGGATGATCGCCCTCGGCGAGCGCTTCGAGGCCGGCGTCCGCGATGGGATCGAGTCGAACCGGCTCCCCTGGCACGTGACCCGGCTGGGCTGCCGCGTCGAGTACGCGTTCAGCGCCGAGGAGCCGCGCAACGGGGGCGAGGCTGCGGCGGCTCAGGATCGTGAGCTCGACCGCTTCCTCCACCTCCACGCGCTCAACCGCGGAATCCTGATGACCCCGTTCCACAACATGGCGCTGATGTCGCCCGCGACCACGGCGGAGGACGTCGACCGCCACACCGAAGCCTTCGCCGAGGCGATCGGAGACCTGCTCGGCTGAGGGGCGGCAGCCTACGGGAGCGGCACCTTCTTGCCCGGGTTGAGAAGAAGCTTGGGGTCGAAGGCCCGCTTGATCTCGGCCTCGAGGCGGATCAACGGCCTTCGGCCCTGTCGGCGCAGTCCACGGTCGTGACCTGGGCGGGCTGCCGCGGTGGCGTCGAGATTGGATTGCGGGATGCGCAGGGTAAATGCGCCCACCCCGGGGGTCGACTACTGCGCGCCCTTCGGCGGTGAGCGGCGCTCGGGCTTCGGCCCGCGTGAGCGGGGCCGCGCCGCCCGCGACTTCTTCACCTCGCGCCGAACGATGACGGTCGGTCCCTGAAACGGCCGGCTGATCCCGGCCGGCTAACGGCGGGGCCCGCAGCGAGGGCCCGCGTCGAGCGTCTAGTATCTCGAACTGCGGTTCCGAGAGATGAATTCCTCGATCACGACACCGGACGCGAAGGAAGCACTCGGCGAGGTCGCGTTGACCGCTCCGTCAGACGTCGAAGCCATCGTCGCCGCGGCAAGCGACTCCCAGGGCCGGTGGCGTGAGCTGCCGGTCGCGGAGCGAGCGCGGATTCTCGACACCGCGGCGCGGGCGCTCGAGCCCGAGGCTCCGGAGCTCGGTCGGCTGCTGGCCGCCGAGTCGGGAAAGCCCCTGGCCCAGGCCGAATTCGAGATCGGTGGAGCGATCGCCCTTCTCCACGGGAACGCCGAGGAGGGTCGGAGGCTGGGCGGCCGAGTCCTTCCTACGGAGGGGAACCCGGGCACCGAGTGGGATCTGGCCTACACCAGGCGCGAGCCGCTCGGCGTCGTCGCGGCGATCCTCCCGTTCAACTTCCCGGTCGAGCTCTTCATCGAGAAGTGCGCCGCCGCGCTCGTGGCGGGGAACTCCGTCGTCGTCAAGCCGCCGCTCGAGGACCCGCTGACAGTCGAGAGACTGCGTCGGGCGCTGATCGACGCCGGGGTGCCGCCCGCCGCCGTCGCGGCCGTCAACGGCGGCGCCGACGTCGGCGCCGCTCTGGCGGGAGCAGCCGAGGTCGACGCCGTCTCGCTGACCGGTTCGACCGCCGCCGGAATCGCCGTCGCCGAAGCCGCGGCGCCGATCCTGCGCCCCCTCCATCTCGAGCTTGGGGGCAACAACGCGTGCCTGGTGCGGGCCGATGCCGACCTCGACCTGGTCGCGAGCGAGGTGATCCGGGGCCGGCTGCTGATGAACGGTCAGGCCTGCGCGGCCAGCAAGCGGATCGTCGTCGACGCCTCGGTCCACGACGACCTTGCCGAGCGGCTCACCGCGGCGCTCGGCTCGCAGCGGGTCGGGCCCGCGACCGACCCGACGACGACCGTCGGGCCGCTGATCACGCCCACGGCCGCCGCCCGTGTCGAGTCCCAGATCTCGCGAGGGCGGAAGGAAGGCGCCGAGCTGGTCGCCGGGGAGGGGATCGCCGACGGACCCTACGTCGGGCCGACACTGCTCGGCTCGGTCCCGGCGAGTGCCGCGGTGGCCCGCGATGACGAGATCTTCGGGCCGGTCTTTGCGCTGATCCCGGTCGACAGTGACGAGGAGGCGCTGGCTGTCGCCAACGCGTCCTCCTTCGGGCTGATGGCCAGCGTCTTCTCGGCTGATGTCCGCCGCGCGGTGGCGATCGGCGAGCGGATCGAGGCGGGCGGGGTGGTGATCAACGGGACCGACAATTACCGGCCGCCGGTGATTCCGTTCGGGGGGGTCAAGCTGTCCGGGCTCGGGAGGGAGGGTCTGGGCTACACGATCGCCGAGCTATCGCGGGAGAAGACCTTCGTCCTGCGCCGCTTCCGGGCGCCCGGAGACGCCGGATGAGTGGTTACCGGGTTCCCGCCGTCGTGTCCGCGATCCGCGTCCTCGGCCATCTCGACGCCCAGGGCGACGGCGGGGTGACCCAGTCCGAGCTCGTTGAGGCGCTCGGCGTCTCGAAGAGCACCATGCACAACCTGGTCCGCACCCTGGAGTCGGAGGGCTTTGTCCGCCGCGACGCGAACACGCGGCGTTACTGCCTCGGCCCCGCACTGATCCCACTCGGCGCCGCGGCCCTGCGGCAGACCCAGCTCATCAGGCTCGCCTCCGACGCGGTCGCTCCGCTGGCCGCCCACCACGATCTCTCCTTCGCGGTTGCGCAACGCACCGCCGACGATTTCGCACAGGTGGTCGAGCGCTTCTACCCCCCGCAGGACGTTCACGTGGGCATCACCCTCGGCAGCCGGTTCGGGATCTCCGAGGGGGCTCTGGGCAAGCTGCTGCTGGCCGCGATGGACGCCGATCAGGCCGAGCGCCTTCTCTCGGGGCGCAAGCTGCCCGCTCACACCGACCTCACGATCACCGACCCGGATGCCCTCCTGCGCGAGGTCGCCCGCGCCCGCGAGCGCGGCTGGGCGGTAAGCGCCCAGGAGCTGAACGAGAACAACGCGGTCGCGGCCTCGGTCTGGGGGCCGAGCGGCGACGTCGAGCTGTTCCTGATCAGTCTCGGCTTCCCCGCGCAGCTGGAGGAGGACCGCCTTGCCGAGATCGGAGAGATGCTCCGCGGAGTCGCCGACTCGGTGATGGAGGCGGCCGGCTCGACCCGCCCAGAGCCGACCCAGCCATGAGCGGCGCGCCGGAGTCGGTCAGGCTCGCGGTGATCCAGCCGCGGCCGGGCTCCGGCCCCGAGGAGCACAAGGTCGGGCGGGCGGTCGAGCTCCTCGAGCAGGCGGTGGCCGACGGCGCCCGGCTGGCCCTGTTTCCCGAGGGGTACCCCGGCCCGCTGCGGGCCGCGAGCGAGTACGACGCGATGCCGGACCTCGCCGCCGCCGCGCGGTCCCTCGGCTGCGGGATCTGCTGGAGCAGGGTCGAGGCCGAGGAGGAAGGGAGGCACCGGATGGTGGCGTACCTGCACGACAGCTCGGGCGAGGTTCGGCTGCGCTACGAGCGAGCCCATCCCGCGACGGGGGACGTTCACCCCACCCTCTCCGGCGTTCCGATCCTTCCCGGCGACGATCTCAAGCCGGCCGAGGTGGATGGCGTCTCGGTCGGGGTCCTGATCTGCTCGGAGCTCTGGATTCCGGAGGCCGCGCGCGTGCTGGCGGTCGCCGGCGCCGAGCTGCTGCTCGCTCCTGCGGGCGGCGGCTTCCACGAGGTCGCGCCGAACTGGCGGCTGATCGCGCGGGCGCGGGCGGTCGAGAACGAGTGCCACGTCGGCCTCACCCAGCATCTGTTCGGCAAGGAGGAGGGCTCGGCCCTGATCGCCGGGCCGGAGGAGACGCTCGCGCGACTGATAGGGGAGGGAGTGGTCGTCGCCGACCTCGACCTCGACCGGGCTCGCTGGCTTCGCGCGACGGACGACTCGATGCGCGAGCCGAAGCCGTTCTCGTCGCTCCCGGGCCTGCTCCGGGCGCGCCGGCCGTGCCTTTACGGCGATCTCTCCAAGCCCGTTCCAGGGCTCTACGACTACTCCGATCCTACGGCTTGACACGTTTTGAGCCGCTGGGATATAAAGACTCTCCCACTGAACTACGTTCAGTCAGCTGAACAAGCGTACTCGCTACGCGGTGCCGGAAGGAGAATTTGATGAGCGCAATCCACGAGCTGGTCGACCTGGCGATCACCGGCGGTACCGTCGTCTCCCCGAGCGGCTGTCGGAGAGTGGGGATCGCGATCGACGGCGGGCGGGTCGTAGCCGTCGCCGAGGATCACCTGCTGCCGCCGGCGCGGGAGACCTACGACGCGAGCGGTCTCCACGTGATCCCGGGGCTCGTCGACACCGAGTCCCACCCCGGCTGCTACTCCCCGCTCAAGGACGACCTCGCCACCGAGTCCCGCGCGGCCGTCACCTCAGGGGTCACGACCTGGGGGGTGCACGCGCCCTCGACGCGGATGGGGCATCCAAACTTCGTCGACTTCGTCCAGCCCGATGACGTCGTCTCGTTCCACGACTCGTTCGAGCACTTCACCAACCTCACCGAGACCGACTCTGCGGTCGACATCTTCCTCACCTACATGGTCGAGACCGATCAACAGGCCAGGGAGATTCCCGAGTACGCCCGTGACCACGGTGTCACCTCCTACAAGCTCTACCTCCAGTCGATGAGCCCGGAGGCGGAGCCGCACTGGCCGGGCCGGCGCGCCGGGCTCGGCCACGGGTTCGACGACGGCACCTGCTGGCTGGTGATGGAGGCGGTCGCCGATCTCGGCTCCCCGGGCGTGGTCTGCATGCACTGCGAGAACTGGGAGATCGCGCGCATCTTCGACGAGCGGCTCCGCTCCGAAGGCCGTACCGACTGGGCGGCCTGGTCGGACCGCTCGCCGCACTTCCTCGAGTCGACCCACATCCGCACCTACGGCGACATGGCCGGGGAGCTCGATTGCCCGATCTACATTCAGCACGCGACCACGCCTGAGAGCTACCGCGAGATCCTCGAGCTGCGCGGCAGAGGCGTGACCTGTCACGCCCAGACCGGCCCGCACTGGCTGCACTTCGGCAAGGGCGAGCCGAACGCGTGGCGGATCAACGTCCCCCTTCGCTCGCGCGAGAACAATCCCAACATCTGGCGCGCCCTCCGCGACGACGTCATCAACTCGGTCGGCTCCGACCACGTCGTCTCCTGGAAGCCCTCCGACTACGAGAGCTCGTTCAACGAGAACCTCTGGGAGCTGAAGACCGGGTTCACGTCCCGGGTCGAGATGCTGTTGCCGGTCCTGCTCGAGGGCGTGCACGCGGAGAAACTCTCGCTCGAGCGGATGGTCGAGGTCGCCTGCGCCAACCCGGCGCGCATCTTTGGCCTCTACCCGCGCAAGGGCACCCTCGATATCGGTGCCGACGCCGACCTCGTCCTCGTCGACCTCGACAGGGTGGTCGAGGTCTCCAACGACCGGGTCCTGACCCGCTCGGGCTGGACGGTCCTCGACGGCCACACGATCCACGGGTGGAACGTCGCCACCTTCCTCCGCGGTAAGCAGATGTCGCGCTGGCAGGACGGCGCCCCCGGCCCTGAGTTCATCGGCGACGCCGACGGCGAATACCTGCGTCGGGTTCCTGGCCGCGACCTGGTGGAGCTCCAGGCTCCGCTGGAGGCGTGATGGCGGTCTGGGACGACGTCCTCCCCGAGCAGGACCGGGCCGTCTACGAGGCGGCGGGGTGGGGCCGGGACGCCGGCTTCGGCAGCCGCCCGGTGCTGCTCGTCGTGGACGTCATCTACAACTTCGTCGGCGACCGGCCCGAGCCGATCCTCGATTCGATCCGGCGCTGGCGCTACAGCTGTGGCGAGCGCGGCTGGGAGGGGGTCGCCCACCTCCGCCGGCTTATTGCCGCCACGCGCGAGAAGGAGGTGCCGATCATCTACACGGGGATGGATCGGCGCCCCGACGGATTCGACCAGGGCTCATGGAACTGGAAGTCGAGCCGCTCCGCCGACGCGTCCGACATCGTCGGCTCCCTCGGCAACGAGATCGTCGCCGAGGTCGCCCCCGAGCCGCAGGACGTCTACTTCGTCAAGCGCAAGCCGAGCGCGTTCCTCGGCACGCCGCTGCTTGGCCACCTCGTCTACCTCGGCGCCGACACGGTGATCACGACCGGGACGACTACGAGCGGCTGCGTCCGGGCCACCGCCGTCGACGCCGCGCAGTACAACCTTCGCTCGGTCGTTCCCGAGGAGTGCGTCTGGGACCGGGGGGAGCTCACCCACAAGGTCAACCTCTTCGACATCCAGATGAAGTACGGCGACGTCAAGTCGACCGACGAGGTGATCTCCTACCTTCGCTCGCTGCCGCAGAGGCCGTGCGGGGAGACGACCCCGACCGGCATGCCCAACACCGACGAGAAGGTGCCGACCACGGTCGGGGACGGCCGTGAGGGCTGAGATGAGCCTCTCGATCCGCAGGATCGTCGCCTTCGTCGACGAGGTGCGTTCCGAAGGCGGCCGCGAGGACGGGGAGCCGCTGCGGAAAGCCGCGGTCGCCGCGGTGTTCGCGAACCCTTACGCCGGCCGCGGCTACTCGGCCGACCTCTCGGAGCTGATCGAGCCGAGCGCCGAGCTCGGCACGCTGATCGGCGAGCGCTGCGCCACCGCCCTCGGGGCGCCGGTCGAGAGCCATGGCAAGGCGGTGATGGTCGGCACCGCCGGCGAGCAGGAGCATGGCAATGCGGTGAAGACGACCACCTTCGGGAATCCCTTCCGGGAGGCGTTCGGCGGTGGCGCCGCATGGCTCCCCTCGACGACCAAGCGGTGTGCGCCGGGCGCCCAGATCGACGTACCCCTGTGCTTCAAGGACGAGATCTGGGTCCGCTCGCACTACGACACGATCACGATCTTCGTCCCGGACGCGCCGGCGCCCGACGAGATCGTGTTGATCGGGGCGGTCGCCTCGCGTGGCCGTCTCAACGCCCGCCTCGGCGGCAAGAGCAAGGAGGAGGCGCTTGCCGAACGAGGGGAGAGCGGTTGAGCGAGCTCCTCGAGATCCGCAACCTCGGCGGCCTCTTCAGCGGGCGCCTCGGCGACGGGCTGCGCGACGTCGAGGCGATCCGAATCGAGGACGGGCGAATCGCGTCGTTCGACGCCGGCGAGGGCGCCGAGACGGTGATCGACGCGGGCGGCGCCATCGCCGTCCCCGGGCTGATCGACTCCCACGTCCACGTCGTCTTCGGCGACTGGACCCCGCGGCAGTCCGCCCTCGGGTGGATCGAGTCCTCGATGCACGGCGGGGTGACGATGATGATGTCCGCCTCCGAGGTCCACCTCCCCGGCCGACCGCGGGACCGCGAGGGGGTGAAGGCGCTGGCGGTCGCCGCCCAGCGGGCCTTCCGGGAGTTCCGGCCCGGCGGCGTCAAGGTCCTCGCCGGGTCGGTGATCATCGAGCCCAGCCTCGAGCCCTCCGACTTCGCCGAGCTCGCCGCTCACGGGGTCGGCCTCGCCAAGGTCGGGTTCGGCGACTTTCACCCTCAGGCCGACGCGGCGCCGCTCGTGCGCGCAGCCCAGGCGGCCGGCTTCGTGGTAATGAACCACACCGGCGGGGCGTCGATACCAGATTCCTCGCCGGTCACGATCGATGACGTTCTCGCCCTCGGCTGCGACATCATCGGCCATGCCAACGGGGGGACCACGGCGCTTCCCGACGCCGATCTGCCGCGGCTCTTCGAGGCGCCCGGCGCAATCCAGCTCGTGCAGGCGGGGAACCTCCGCTCCTCCCTGGCGATCCTCGAGATCGCCAGGGAGCGCGACGCGCTCGACCGGATCGTGCTTGCCACCGACACCCCGACCGGCACCGGGGTCATGCCACTCGGGATGGTCAAGACGGTCTGCGAGATCTCCTCGCTCGGGCGCATCCCGGCCGGGGACGCCGTCGCTCTGGCGACCGGCAACAACGGCGCCGTCCTGCGCCGGGAGGAGGGCGTGCTGGAGCCCGGCCGGCCGGCCGACCTGTTCCTCTGCTTCGCGCCGCTCGGGTCAGCCTGGGAGGACCCGGTGGCGGCGATCGAGCACGGCGACATCCCCGGCATCGCCGCTGTCGTCATCGACGGCGGCCTGCGGGCGCTGAGGTCGCGAAACACCCCGGCGCCCGCCGGCGGATGCGCAATCGTCGAGGGGGCGGGGGTGGGGGCGTGACCGAGGTGGCGGTACCCGCACGCGAGGCCCGCACGATCGAGGTCGGCGCCGGCCAGATCCTGGAGGTGATCGACGTCGAGGGCCGCCAGGTCGGCGATCTCGCCGCCTGGATGGCGGCCGACCCTGACGAGTACATGTCTCCGGGCCACACCCTCTCCTGCCTGACGAAGCTGACGCCCGAGGTCGGGGACAGGATCTTCTCCAACCACAGGCGGCCGCTGCTGGAGATCGTCGCCGACGAGGTCGGCCGCCACGACCTGATCGTCCCCTGCTGCGACCCGGAGCGCTACTCGCGCGACTACGGGGTCGAGGGCCATCCCTCATGCCTCGCCTCGCTGCAGCAGGCACTCGAGGAGTCCGGGCGGGATCTCCCCCTCCGCGGCGAGCAGTGCTGGAACGTGTTCATGAACAACCGCCACGAGAACGGCCGGATCGTCACCCACGAGCCTGAGCACGGCCCCGGGTCGAAGCTCACGCTGAGGGCTCTCGAGGACATGGTCGTCGCCCTGTCCGCCTGTCCGCAGGACCTCTCGCCCTGCAACGCCTACGAACCGACCTCGATGGCGCTCGGTGTGCGAGGGGAGGCATGAGCGTGGTGACCGCGGGGCCGGGCACCGATGCCCGCGAGGCGGTCGCCTCGGCGGCGCGACTGCTGGCGGCCGCCGGGCTGGTCGAGGGGTTCGGCCACGTCTCGGTCCGGGCCCCGGAAGGCTTCCTGATCACCGCGACCGACCCGCTGGGCAGTGCCGCGGAGGCGCGGGTCCACGCGATCGCCGCCACCGGCGAGGCGGAGCCCGAGGCCGAGGGGGTCCCGATCGAGGCCCCGCTCCACGCCGCCGTCTACTCGGCGCGTCCCGACGTGGCGGCGATCTGCCGCACCCACTCGCCGGCGATGGTCGCCTTCGGCGCCCGCGGCGAGGTCCCGCCGCTGTTCCACGGCCTCGGCGGGCTCGCCGGCGAGGTGCGCCTGCATCCCGCCACCGGTCTGATCGCCTCGCGCGAGGCCGGCGAGGACGCCGTCGGCTCGCTCGGGGTCGCCGACTGCCTGATCCTGCGCGCCAACGGCGGTATCGCCACCGGCCCGGACATCGGCCGGGCGTGCGTGCGCGCCTACTTCCTGGAGGAGCGATGCAAGGTCGCGCTCGCCGCGGGTCCCGCCGCGGTGGAGTTGTCCGACGCGGACACGGCTGCTCGCTCTCGCTGGTTTGCGCCCGAGGCGGCCCGGGCGTGGAGATGGCTTCAGTGGCGGTTCGGGGATGGCCCCGTCGTGCCAGCTGAGGAGGCAGTCAAAGGCAAGGATAGGAGCCACCCATGAATGGATCGACGAAGAGGCCGCTGGCAACCGCGGCAGCCCTGCTTGCGGCGGCCGCGCTGAGCATCGGCGTTGCGGCATGCGGCGGCAGCGGAGAATCGACGACGGCCGAATCGAGCTCGGGCGGAGCGCTCAGCTCGATGACCGACGCCACCCTGGTGCTCGACTTCATCCCGAACGGGGTTCACGCCGGCATCTACCGCGCGTTGGAAGAAGGCTATTACAGCGAAAACAACATCAACCTCAAGATCATCCAGCCGACGTCGACGGCCGACACCCTGAAACTGATCGACGCGGGCAAGGCGGACTTCGGGATCGCCGACGGGATCGATGTCGGCAACCAGATCGTCGAAGGTCGCGACGCGAAGGGGGTCATGGCGCTGCTCGAGCATCCTCCCGGTGGGCTGATCACACTGAAAAAGAGCGGGATCACCGACCCCAAGGAACTTGAAGGCGAAACGGTCGGGATCACCGGCGTGCCCTCCGACACTGCGATTCTCAACACGGTCGTCTCCGACGCCGGCGGCAACCCCGAAAACATCAACGTCGTGACGATCGGGTTCAACGGGGTCCAGAACCTGGAAAACGAAAAGGTCGCGGCCTTCACCGGCTTCGTCCCGGCCGACGGCGTCCAGGTCGAACAGAACGGCAACCCGATCGAATCGTTCCCGCTCGACGAATGGGGCGGGCCCAGCTATCCCGGGCTGGTCGTCTTCTCGACCCAGGAAAAGATCATGCAGGATCCGGCGTTGATGCAGGCGTTCGTCTCGGCGACCATCAAGGGGTACGAAGAAACCTTCAAAACCCCCGACAAGAGCATCGAAGACCTGGTCGACGCGAATCCGGGGATCAACGAAGAACTGGCGAAAGCGACGCTGAGCGCCTATATGCCGCTGTTCGAAGGAGAAGGTGAATACGGCGAATTCGAAACCAAGAACATCGAAGCGCTGTCCAAGTTCATGGTCGAAAACGAACTCGCGAAGTCGGGGTTCACGCCCGAACGCTACGGAACCAACGAGTTCGTCACCGGCGAAGAAGGGTGACGCGGGGTCGAGCGTGACCAGGTGAGCGGGACGGCTGCCAGGATCGAGCCCGGCGAGGCCGTGGCGATCGAGCTCGTCGAGGGAGAGGAGCTCGTCGTCACGGCTCCCGACGGCGGCCAGGGGGGCGACCTCTCCTTCGCCGGGTTCGACCAGGCCCTGACCCGCAACGCCAACGGCTGGGAGCGCTACGGCGAGCCCTGGCTCGTCCTCTGGGTCGAGGAGGGAATGCGACTGTTCGACGTCGACGCGGAGCCGGTGCTTGCGGTGGGGCCCAGCCGCGGTCCCGGCCATCTCGACGTCACCTATCCGGGGTGCTGGAGTGAGATCTACGAGGACCGGCGCCTCGGGTGCCAGGACCTGATCTCGGCTGCGCTCGGGATCGAGCGACGCGAGCTGACCGGGATGTTGTCGTTCTTCATGGACGGCGAGGTCGAGGGCGGCGTCTATCGGGGCTTCTCGCGCCCCGCGGTCGTCGAGGCCGGCGACTACGTGACCTTCAGCGCGCTGCGCCCGGTCGAGGTCGCCGTCAGCGCCTGCCCGGACGACGCCGTCAGCGGCTGGCGACCGGCGGCCCTGGAGATCGAGGTGCGCGACGATGGCTGACGCCGGGGCCGGGATCGCGAACGGGTCGGTCCCGAAGCTGCGCGCAGAGGGCCTCTGCAAGACCTATCCGAGCGCCGGCGGTCCCGGCGACGTCGCCGCCCTCCGCGACGTCGAGTTCGAGGTCGGCGCCGGGGAGTTCGTCTCGATCGTCGGCCCCTCCGGCTGCGGCAAGTCGACGCTGTTCAGCATCATCGCCGGCCTGATCCGGCCGTCGGCGGGCAACGTCCTGCTCGACGGCAGCGAGCCGAAGCAGCTCCTGGGCGAGATCGGCTACATGCTCCAGCGCGATTTGCTGATGCCGTGGCGCACCGTCCTCGACAACACCACGGTCGGCCTCGAGTTGAACGGAGTATCGCGCCGGAAGGCCCGGCGTCGTGCGCTCGACGAGTTCGAGCGCTTCGGCCTGACCGGGTTCGAGCGCCACTGGCCGGCGAAGCTCTCGGGCGGGATGCGCCAGCGGGCCGCGCTTCTGCGGACCTTCCTCGCCGGTCGCCAGGTGATGCTCCTCGACGAGCCGTTCGGGGCCCTCGACGCCCTGACGAGGCAGCGGATGCAGGAGTGGCTGCTCGACATCTGGCAGGAAGACAGCAAGACCATCGTCTTCGTCACCCACGACGTCGAGGAGGCCGTATTCCTGTCCGACCGGGTCCACGTGATGTCGGGAAGGCCCGGCCGGATAGTCCTCAGCCTCGAGGTCGACCTGCCCCGGCCGCGCAATCCGCAGGTGACGATGACCGAGAAGTTCCTTGGCCTCAAGCAGCGCCTGATGGAACCACTGGAGGAGGCAATCGGGCCTCCGGGGAAGCGGGAGGCCTGATGGCGACCGCGGGCTCGGTGATGGGGCTCGGCCGCAGAGCGAGGCCGCGCGGGCCCGCCTCGATCGGCCGCCGCCTGGGGCGCGCCGCAAAGGGGGCGCTGCCGCCGCTGGTGTTCGCCGCGATCGCCCTCGGGCTCTGGCAGCTCTACGCGACGGTGAGCGGCGTTTCCTCGGCGACGCTGCCGAAGCCGACCGAAATCGCCAAGGCGCTGGTCGAAGAACGGTCGCTCCTGCTCGAAAACGCCTGGGTGACGATCGAGGAGATACTGCTCGGGTTCGGGCTGGCGATCGTGGTCGGGATCATCCTCGCCGTGCTGATCCGCTCCTCGCGCATCATCGAACGCGCGATCTACCCCTGGCTGGTGGCATCGCAGATGGTCCCGATTCCGGCGATCGCACCGCTGATCGTCATCTGGACCGGCTTCGATCTGCGACCGAAGGTGATCGTGATAGCCCTCGTCTGCTTCTTCCCGATCACGGTCAACGCGATCGACGGCCTCAGGGCCGCCGACCCCGAGCTCCTCAACCTGCTGAAGACGCTGCGCGCCGGCCGCTGGCAGCGGTTCCGCAAGGCCCAGCTCCCGGCGGCGCTGCCGTTCATCTTCTCGGGCCTCAAGGTCGGCGCGGCCTTCAGCGTGATCGGCGCCGTCTTCGCCGAGTGGGTCGGCTCCTCCGAAGGGCTGGGCTACCTGATCCTGCTCCTCAACAACCAGACCGCGACGACCGCGATGTTCGCCGTGATCGTCGTCCTCGCCGCGATCGGGATCGGCCTTTTCCTCCTCGTCCGCCTTCTCGAGCACCTGGCGCTGCCCTGGTATTACGAGGGACGGGGCGAGGAGCCCGAGGGCCTCGGCATCGACACGGGCCAGTCGTGAGCGGAAAGCCGGCCACCGTCGTCCGCGGCGCCTGGGCGCTGACCATGGACCCCGCGCTGGGCCCGGTCCGCGACGGTGCGGTCGCGATCGGCTCCGACGGCTCGATCCTCGACGTCGGCCCGGCCGAGGCGATCGTCGCCGCCGACCCCGAGGCCGAGGTGGTGGGCGACGGCAACGGGATCGTGCTTCCCGGCCTCGTCAATGCCCACACCCACCTCAGCGAGTGCCTGATCGGCGGGATGGGCGAGACGGCGAACCTCTTCGAGTGGTTCGAGCGGGTCGTGAACCCGGCCGGGAGGGTGATCGAGCGTTCCGACATGAACGTCGGCACCCGGCTCAAGAGCATCGAGATGCTCCGTTCGGGGATCACGACGGTCAACGACATGACCTGCCACCGGAACCTCGGAGCCGAGGTCGCGCTCGGAGCCGTCGACGGCCTGGCGGCCATGGGCATGCGGGCGATCGTCAGCTTCGGGGCCGAGGACGCCTATCCCGGCGCCCCCCGGCCGGAGGCCTTCATGGCCGAGCACGAGGAGCTGGCGGACCGGATCTCCGACGAGCCGCTGATCGGGTTCCGGCTCGGGGTCGGCACCGTTCTCGGGATCAGCCCAGCCCTGTTCGAGATGACGGTCGAGGCCGGTCGCGAGCACGGATGGGGAGTGCACACCCATCTCGCCGAGGTCCGCGAGGAGCTAAGCGAGGCCAGGGTCCGCTACGGGCACGGGACGATTGAGGAGGCGGACCGGGTCGGGATGCTCGAGCTCGAGGTGATCGCCGGCCACTGCATCTGGTGCGGCGAGCGGGACATCGGCCTGCTTGCGAGCCGCGACGTCGCGGTCGCCCACAACCCGGTCGCGAACATGATCCTCGCCTCGGGGATCTGCCCCGTCCCCCGCCTCCTGCGCGAGGGGGTCGCGGTCGGCCTCGGGACCGACGGGGCCGCCTCGAACGACAACCAGGACATGTTCGGAGTCCTGAAGTGCGCGGCACTGCTGCAGAAGGTCGGTGCCCTCGACGCCGCAGCGATGACGGCGCCGGCGGTGCTGGAGATGGCGACGGCCGGCGGTGCACGCGCGCTCGGCCTCGAGGGGTCAATCGGCAGCCTCAGCCCCGGCAAGCGGGGCGACATCGTCCTCCTCGACGGCAACACGCCCGAGCTCGCTGCGATCCACGACCCCTTCCAGCAGGTCGTCTACTGCGCGACGGCCCGGTGCGTCTCCGACGTCTGGGTCGACGGGACACGTCGGTTGCGCGGCGGCGAGGTGATCGGTGCGGACCTGCGGGCGCTGAGCGGCGAGGCGCGCGAGGCCGCGGTCGCGCTGGCGAAGCGCGCCGGTCTCGGCGCGGAGTCCGTCTACGCCGGGCCAGGGAGGCTGACGGAGTCCGAGGCGATCCTTGAGCGAATCGGTTGACGTCTGCCTGATCGGCGGCGGGCACAACGGGCTCGCCTGCGCCTGCTACCTGGCCCGCGCCGGCCTCGACGTCCTCGTCGTCGAGTCGGCCCGCGAGCCGGGGGGGTGCATCGCGACGGTGGAGCTGCCGGACGGTCGCGGCCGGCTCGAGCTCGGCGCCTACGAGCACGGGGGGATCCGCGCCAGCGGGGTGGTCGCCGACCTCGAGTTGGAGAGCCGCCACGGGCTGCGGTTCCACGAGCGCCGGGAGCTGACCCTCTCGCCCTGCGACGACGGCACCCAGCTGGCCTTCTGGAGCTCGCTCGAGCGGACCGTCGAGGCGCTCGGAGGCGTGGTCGGGCCCGCCGATGCCGAGGCATACCGCCGGTTCGCGGTTTGGGCCGACGCGGCGACGGGAGTCTTGAGCCAGGCCGACGGGGGCCCGCCGCCGACCCTGCGGCAGCTCGCTGCGCTGGCCGAGGCGGCTCTCGGCCGCGAGGGAGAGCGCCTGATCCAAGCCTTCCTCGCTCCGGCCAGCTCACTCGTCGCCGGCATCTTCGAGGACGGGCGCCTGCGCGGCGCGCTCGCGCACTGGGCGGCGCATTCTCAGCTCCCCCCACAGATGCCAGGCACGGGGGCCGGCGCGCTTTTCCTCGCCGCCGCCCACGGCTCGTCGGCGATCCGGCCGCATGGCGGGTCGCGGGGGACCGTGGACGCGCTGGTCAGCTGCCTCGAGGCGGCCGGCGGCAGGCTGCGCTGCTCGGCGCCGGCCGAAGCGATTGAGGTCTCCGGCGGGCGGGCCCGGGCGGTGGTCGCCGGCGGCGAGCGGATCGAGGCGCGCCGCGCGGTCGTCTCCGCGATCGACGCGCGTCGGGTGTTCCTCGGGCTGATCGACCCCGATGCCGTGCCTGCGCCCCTTCTGGCCGAGGTCGAGCGCATCCACGGCACCCAGCACAACGTCTCCGAGCTGAAGGTGGACGCGATCCTCTCGAGGTTGCCCGCGATCCCCGGCCCGGCGGGGTTCGAGCGCGCGTTCATGCTCTCCGCCAATCGGGGGACGGACATCGCCTCCGCCTTCGCCAGCATCTCCCTCGGCGAGCTCCCCGAGCGACCGCCGGTCATGATTGCGTTCCCCTCGACCCTCGAGCAGGGATGGGCCCCCGACGGCGGCGAGGTGGCCTGGATCTCGACCTTCGTCCCCTGGAGGCTCCGGGGGGGCGATTGGGGGTCCGGGAGCCTGGAGCGCGCAGCCGACCTCGCCTGGGGGACGGTCGAGCGGGCGCTGGGCTCCGAGCTCGCGGCGACCGAGAGGGTCATCACCGGACCCGACGAGTGGGTCGCTCGCCACGGAAACGCGGGCGCCAACCCGAACCACATCGAGATGAGCATCGACCAGCTGATGGCGCTGCGCCCCTCGCCCGCGCTGGCCGGGTACCGGACGCCCGTTGCGGGGCTGTTTCTGACCGGCGCCGGGACGCACCCGGGAGGTGGGGTCACCGGTATGCCGGGCCGCAACGCGGCGGCCGTCGTCCTCGCCGATCTCGGCATCTCGCGCCGAACCCGCGGCGCCCGAATTCGTGCCCAGATCGGCGTCCTGCGCGACGCTGCCCGTGCGGCCCGCGCCCTGCGGAGGGCCGCATGACGGACTCCCCGGGCCCGCTGGAGTTGCTCGAGCCGATCACCGCCTATCAGCGCTCGGCGCTGATAGCAGCTGCGGTCGAGACCGGGATCGCCGACGCCCTCGCGCCCGCGCCCCGGCAGGTCGACGCGGTCGCAAGGGCCTGCGGCACCGACCGCCGCGGCACCCAGGCCCTCCTCTCGGGGCTGTCCGCGATCGGGATCGCCGAGAGGGGGAGAGATGGGTTTCGGCTGACCGCCCTGGGAGCCCCACTCGCAACCGACCACCCTCAGAGCATCGCTTCGATAGTCCGGAAGGAGTGGTTCTTCTACCGAGCCTGGGCCGAGCTGCCCGGCGCGGTGCGCGATGGCCACGCCCGCATCGCGCCGTGGCGCGAGCGCCTCGCGGAGGATCCGGAGACCTCGTTGGAGTTCCTGCGCGCCCTCGACGACCTCGCTCGGCTCGGCGGTGGGGAGCTGCCCTCCCTGGCGGGACCGTGCCAGGGCAGCTTGCTCGACGTCGGCGGTGGGGCCGGTTCGCACTCGGCGGCGCTGGTGGAGGCGAATCCGGGACTGGCCGCAACGGTCCTCGACCTCCCCGCGGTCGAGCCGCTCGTCGCCGAGCGCAACCCGGGGGTCGGGTTCGTCGGCGGCGACCTCGAATCGGAGCGGTTCGGGATGCCGGAGGGCGAGCGCTGGGACGCTGTTCTCCTCGCCAACATCCTCCACGACCACCCGCCCGAGCGCTGCGCCCGCTACGTGCGCGAGGCCGTGAGCCTGCTTGGGCCGGGTGGGAGCCTGATCGTCTACGAGTGGGTGATCGACCCCGATCGAGACGCTCCCCCCGCCGTTGCCCTCTTCACTCCGATGATGCTGGTCGAGAACGAGGGCGGCTTCACCTGGACAGACGCGGAGATCGCCTCGTGGATTCGCGAAACGGGGCTCGTCCCGGAGCCGGTTCGGCGTGGGCAGGGACCGATCGCCGTGATCAGGGCGACCTGACCTTCCGACCGCCTGGCGCCCGCGGTCAGCCGGCGGTTGAGGCCGAGGCCGAGCAGAGCCCGAAGATGATCAACGAGTCGATCAGGATCGCGGTGAGGCCGAAGATCGGCAGGACCGGAAGCGCGATGAACCAGAAGACGGCGCTGATGATCGCGAGGACGATCCCCACTTCGCGGCCGCTCGGGGAGCCGGTCAGCAGCAGGTAGGAGCCGTAGAGCACGATCGCGCCCCAGATCACGGCGACCCAGCCCCAGAACCCCAGCGAGGCGAAGAGCACGCCGTTGTCGGAGAGGTACGCCTTGTCCGCGATCGCGCCGATGCCCCAGATCACGTTCGCGCAACCGGCGATGACGAACATGATCCCGGCGAACGCGACCCAGCCCGAACCGCCACCAGTCCTCGACTCCATCGCTGACCTCCTATCCAATCGGTGGGGATGTGCCGATCGGCACGGGTCCATCCTTTCGACCTCGCTGTCGGCTGTAAAGCCCGGCGTCAGCTCTCGGCCAATGACCCCAGTGTCTGGCCGAGCCACTCGAGCGATCGGTGGGCGAGCTGGCCTCCCCAGCTCACGCGCGCGACCCCGAGCTCGGCGAGCTGGGCGAGCGAGGGGCCGGGCGGGATCCGGACGGCGTTGATCGGCCCGCGGTGCCGGGAGATGAAGCTGCGCAGGGCCTCCCGTTCCCAGAGGAGGATCGGGTAGACGCAGTCGACGCCCGCGTCGGAATAGGCCGCGGCGCGACGCAGCGCCTCCTCGACCAGCTCCGACTGCGATTGCTCCGCCCCGGCCGATGCAGCCCGGACGAAGACGTCGATGCGGGCGTTGATCACCAGCTCGTACTCCCGCCGGGCGGCAGCCTCGCGAACCGCCGCCAGCCACTCGGCGTGCACGCCGGGTTCGCGCAGCTCACCCGTCCGGTGATCGGTGTCCTCGAGATTGCAGCCGGCGGCCCCGATCTCGTGCAGGGCGGCGACCAGGTCCTGCGGGTCCATCCCGTAGCCGGCCTCGGCGTCGACGGTCACCGGCACCGCGATCCCGCGCGCGATTCGGGCCGCGGCGGCGAGCATCTCATCGCCCGGGGCGCCCTCGTGGTCCTCGAAGCCGAGCGCCGCCGCGACGCCGGCGCTGGTCGTCGCGACGACCGGGAATCCGGCGGCCTCGACGGCCCGCGCGCTGGCGACGTCCCAGGCGTTCGGCAGCAGCAGCGGCCGGCCCGGGACGTGGAGCGAGCGGAGCGTGCGGCAGCGGGCGTCGAGGTCGCTCACGGCTCTCCCCGCCCCGGGCGGCCGGCCTTCCGGATCAGCCGGATCCTCCGCGCCCGGGTCGCGGCGCTTCCGCCGGTCGGCGTGAAGGCGACCTCGATCGAGGTCTTCGCCGAGCGCTTCGACCGCAGAGCCCGGGCGAGGTTCCGCTTCGGGACGATCGAGAGCGAGAACGCGCCGGCGCGCCCGGCTTCGACCGCCGCCCGCTTCACCTTCCTGCCCGACAGGGCGAGCGACCCCGGCCCGGGGATCTCCACGTCGAGCTTCGCGGTGCCCCTGCGCTTGTTGCGCCTAAGCTTGCCGAAACTGAAGGAGTTCGCGGGTCCGATGGCGGGCGGCCCGGAGGTTGGGGGTGGTGGCGTGGGGAGCTCATAGGCGCCCCGGTCAATGACTGCGACGCCGTCGCCGTCGCCGTCGAGGACCCTGGGGTTGCCGTCGAGGTCGACGGTCGAGAGCGCTTCCCCTTCGGTGCCGCTGTCGACCGCGGGCGAGCCCGTTGAGAGGTGCCAATCGGCGGCGCCCGGCGCGAACACGCTCGACGGGGGCGCAAACAGGTTACCGGCGCCGGCGCCGCATTCGATCACGCCTTCGGGCCCATCGACCTCCCGGACGGGAACGATGCTCGAGCTGCAGACGACCGACTGCGTCCCTCCGCCTTCGACTTCCTGCTTCTCCAACGCGATCGTGTTGACGAGCCGCAACCTGGCGGTGCTGGCGCCTTCTGCCTCAGCCGTTACCGCGGCGGCGAATTTGTCGACGACCTTCGGTTCGCCGGCGTCGATCGTGTCGTTTGAGAGCGTCAGCGAGTTCGATGCCCCGTAGCTCGCGTGCACCTCGGCGCCGATCTGGCCACCGGTGAGCAGCGAGGTGTCGATCAGGACCTCGGGTGAGAGGACGGTCACCAGATGGCTGCCTTCGGTGGCGAGCCGGGTCCTGACGACGCGCGTCCCTTCCCCCGCGATCTCGACGTCGAGGGCCTGGGCGACAGCGCTCCAGATGTCCGAGTCGGTGACGGTGGCCCTGGGCCCGAAGATCGCCAGGGCACGGGATTCGGCGCTGCGGACCCGAGCATCGCGAACGAACGCGTCGGCTGCGGTCGGCGTCACTTCGATCCCTTCGGTGTTGATGCCGCCGGCGCTGCGGACGTCGACGTCGTCGACGCTCTCGGCAGCGCCCCCGATCGAGATCCCGCCACCGTTGGAGAACCCGGCCGGTACCTCCACCCGGAGGGCTTCGATCGAGACCGCCGAGGGGGTCGTGATTTCCACCTCGGCCCCTTTGTTCGTTTCCGGCGCCCGGAGCGTGGTCGCGTCGGGCGGGGTCGTTTCCTGGTCCGGCCCGCGCCCGGCCCCGTGCAGGGTCAGCCCCGAGTCTTCGGCCTTGTCGATCACCACGCGTTCCTCGTAGAGGCCGGGCGCGACCTCGATCCGGTCTCCCGTGCCCGGGGTCGCTCGCGACGCGGCGAGCGCCTCCGAGATCGTCGCGCAGGGCGCCGCCTCGGTGCATTCGGTCCCCGACCCCGACTGGTCGACGAAGAAGGATTCGGCCTGCGCCGTGGCCGGCGCCGCCATCGCCGCGCAGGCGAGGAGGATCGCTGGGAGCGCGCGGCCGCGGGTCGGCGGGGTCATCGGCCGATTATCCGCCCCCTCGAAACCGGTGCTATCCCCAGGACGGCTCGGAGTTGGGCCGGAAGCTGGTCGTCAGGATTCGCATCCCGCGTGGCCGGGTCACGGTGAAGCGCACGACCTCGGCGACCTCCTCCGCGCTCATCATCTCATCGAGGGCCGGATCGCCCTCTTCGCGGCCGATCCCGATCGCGAACCCGGTCTTGACTCCGCCGGGGCAGATGCAGGCCGCCCGCACGCCCTTCTCGCGCAGCTCGTGGTCGAGCGAACGTGTGAAGCCGAGCTGGCCGAACTTCGAGGCGTTGTAGACCGACTCGCCGGGAAATGCGCGGAGGCCGGCGACGCTGGCGATCGAGACGAAGTCGCCCGCGCCGGAGTCGATCAGGTGGGGCAGGGCGGCGGCCGCGGTGTAGATGGTGCCCTTGAGGTTGACGTCGATCATCTCCTCGACCAGCTCGGGATCGAGCTCGAGGAACGGCCCGTAGGCGCCCATCCCGGCATTGGCGACGGCGATGTCGAGCCCGCCGAAGCGCTCGACGACGGCCTCGGTCGCCGCGATCACCGCGGGGCGGTCGCGGATGTCGCAGGCGAGCCCCAATGCCCGCTCGAGGCCGAGATCGTTCCCGCGCCGGGAGAGCAGGCCGATCGATGCGCCCGCGCCGTGCAGGCTGCGGGCGACTGCGGCGCCGATCCCGGCGCTGGCGCCGGTGACGAGCGCCACTTTGCCCTCGAGCTCGATCGGCTCCGACATACCCGGATTGTGCCTCAGGAGACGACGAGGACGACGACGATCGCGATCAGGCCGACGCTCTGGGTCGAGTGGACGAGGATCCCCATCCATGCGCTTTGGTAGCGGCGCGAGGGGTAGGAGATCGCGAAGACGTTGATCAGCGCGGTCGGGATCACCCAGGGAGTGTGCAGGTGGTAGCAGGCGAAGAGCACTCCGTTCGCGACCCAGTCGTAGCGTCCGAAGACCCCCCTCATCCGCGGCAGCAGCAGCCCGCGGAACAGGAGCTCCTCGCCGAGCACCGTGTTGAAGACGGCGAAGACTACGACCACGGCGAGCCAGCCCCAGGCGCCTTGGAAGAAGGCTTCGCCGGCGCCGGTCCCGAGGAACTCGGCGAGGCCACGCGGAGAGGGGGCGGGTATGCCCGGCAGCACGAACCCGAGGCCGAAGATCGCCATGAACGGCAGCACCCAGAGCCACACCCGTCCCCCGGTCCGCCCGCTCCTCGGATCCCGCGGCGGCCGCAGCCAGAGCCCGTCGCGAAGCCGGGGCCAGGAGAGCGTTCCCTGCTCGCGCCGGGTGAGGATCACGACCAGGGCGCACTCCCAGATCAGCCCCAGGGGAATGCAGATCAGCAGCGCCTGGACCAGCGGCTCCTCCCCGCCGAGGCGGTCGGCGAGCCAGGGGGCGACGAGCCAGGAGAGAACTCCCATCGGGATCGCGGCCGCGGCCCAGACCGCGAGGATCTGCACCAGGGAGTACTGCGGTATCCCGGCATGCCTGTCGGGTCGACCTGCGCTCACCTGACTTCTTCCTCGACGGCGACGAGGTCGAATACGTCGGCTTGCCCGCCGGCAGGTTTGTGCGTAGGGTCGAGGGGTCCCTCCCAGGAGGTCTGATGCGTTCGGGAATCAAGCTGGCGTTCGGTGGCAACGTGATCGACCATAACGTCGTGATGAACAACGACGGGGAAAACACCTGCACCGACCCCGAGGACACGGTGTGCCAGGTGCCGCCGGGAACCGGAATCCTCCTGATGGCGGTCGACCAGAACCTGGTCAAGGCCAATCTGGTCACCGGCAACGACTCCTACGGGATCGCGGTCGCCAATATCTGCCAGGCCCAGGAACTGCCGGAAGAAGTGTGCGCCGCGCTCGACATCGAGCCCAACCCCGACAACAACCACGTCATCTTCAACGTCGCCCTCGGCAACGGCCTGAACCCGGCGCCGTCGCTGCCGCCGGTCTTTGCCAAGGACCTCGCCTGGGACGGGAGCGGGAGCGGCAACTGCTGGGCGCACAACGTCTTCGCGACCGTATTCCCGGACCCGCTGCCGAGCTGCTGACCGCGCTCAGGCTAGAACTGAGTCGAGTTCTCCCCGCGTCTCCTGAGCGCGTCTGGGCCGCCTTCGTCGATCCTGCGATCCTCGCCAAGTGGTGGGGGCCGCAGGGATTCACTGTCTCGAGCCTCGAGTTCGACCCCCGCGCCGGCGAGAGCTACAGGATCGAGATGCAGCCCCCCGAGGGCGACCCCTTCTTCCTCGCGGGGGAATTCCGCGAGGTCGAGCCTCCGACGCGTCTCGTCTTCACGTTCGGCTACGAGGAGCCGGACCCCGACGACGTCGAGAACATCGCCACGCTGTTGTTCGTCGATCGCGGCGGGTCGACCGAGGTCGGCTTCACCCAGTCCCCGTTCAAGACCGACGCCCGCCTTGCCCTCCATCGCGAGGGCTGGTCGGACAGCTTCGACAAGCTCCAGCGGTTGCTCGGCTAGCGCCTGGAGCGTTTGCGTTTTTTCGGCCCGACGACCTTGAAGTTGACCGTCTCTGTTCGCGACACCTGGCCGGAGGCGTCGGTGATCACCAGGCTGGCGCGATAGCGCCCCGGCTTCAGCTTGCGGCCGGCGATCCGGCCGTTGAACTCGATCGTGTTGGCACCCGCGGTCACCGCCTGGCGGATCTCGCCGACCCTCCGGTAGGCGGTGCAGTTCTTTTTCTGCCTTTTTTTCGCCGCAACGCAGAGCCGTTTGCCTTTCCGTTTCTTCTTCGTCCCCCTGAAGCGCTGTTCGATCGTCAGCACCGCCTGGCCGGCCTTCGTCGATTGGAAGCTGAAGCGGGCGCTCTGTCCCGGCCGCAGCGTGCGGCTGTCGATCCCGAGGCCGCTGACGCTCGGCGGCGTCGTGTCGGGGGCGGACGCACTCGGTTCCTGCTGCGGGTCGAGCGGCACCACCCTGATCGCACCGGATATGCCCGGCGTCCAGGTCGCGAACCCGCGGCCGTCGGCGCCCGCCGCGACCTCCGGCTGGTAGAACCCTTCCGAGGCGGCCAGGGTGCCGGGGGTCGAGAAGTTGGAGCCCGAGGTGTCACTCACCGTGTAGCGCAGTCGCCCGCCTTCGTAGAGCGAGGTCCAGACGACGTGGACCCTGCCGGAGGGGTCCTGGTAGCTGTCGGGCGCGCCGATGCTGCTGTTCTCGATCTGGCTCGATCCCTCGATGAAGGTCGAGCCCCCGAACGTGTTCGTCCCCGGGTCGAAATGGCGCAGGGCGATGTGGTCGTCGCCGGCGACGAAGTTGAGGTAGGTGAGGAAGACGCCGTTCGGACCGCTGTCGAGGGCCGTCTCGCTGTTGTCGGGCTCGGGGGAGGTCAGCGTCTTGTCGACTTCCCAGTTGCCGACGTTGTTGATCGAGGCGGCATTGAGCGTTCCGCCTTTGAAGACGCCGTACTTGACGACTTCGAGGTCGTTGGATGCGGCCACCAGCTTGGTGGTGCCCTGGAGGCGGACGACCTCGGGCCCGTAGACGAACAGCCCGCCGGTCGCGAACTGGACGCCGAATTCGCCGTCGACGAGGGCCGCCTTCACGTTCGCGCCGCTGGCGCCGACGAAGATCCCGACGTCGTCGAGCCAGGCGCCGCTGCCGCTCGTTTCCGGCCCGGTCCCGATTTCCAGCGGGGCGCCGAAGCTGTCGCCGTTGTTGGTCGAGATCCAGCGATAGGTCCGATTCTGGGTCCCCGTTGGGCACTCCCAGCAGCCGGCGACGATCACGACCTTGCCGGGCGCCGGCGCGAACACCCGCGCTTTGCCGGCGCTCTGCGCTTCGGTCGAACCGGGGAAGTTGAGGATTTCGGTGTGGTTGCAGCTCGTGGCCTCGGCCGCGACCCGGCAGTAGCCGACTTGGGTGTTGGCCGCAACCGTCTCCCAGGCGATGTGGCCGCTCCCGTCCGAACCGACGGCGACGTCCGGATAGGCCCCCGAGCCGGCGGTGAACGGAGTTGCGGCCTGCGCGCCGGCGGGCAGGGCGAGGCAGGCGGTGGCGATCAGAAGGGAACGGACGAGCGGGCGCATGATCTCCTCTGCGTAATCGATGGCGGGGGCGCCAAAGATTCTCAGAGTGGGTTCCGGCCCGTCTCCCCGCCTGGACGGATTGCGACCAATTTCGGGGACTTCCCTCAGCCGGGTGCGGCGGGGCCTCGGCCCGGCGGCTCCTATTCGTCCTTCTCGCAGGCGCTGATGCCGAGCTTGCCCGCGAGTCTCTTGGCCGACTTCGACAGCTGATCCGAGTTCCGGGAGATGCGTTTCATGGTCCCGTAGTCGCCGACTTCCATCGCGTGGGTGTCGGCCCGCAGGTCCTCAGCCTCGAGCCCGTTCAGCTTCAGGTAACGCCGGTACTCGGCCGCCATCGAGGAAGGCGGCGCGAGCGCCGAGACACGGTCGATCCAGCGCTGGACGAGTTCGAGGAACGGCTTGAAATACCCCCGGGCCACATCCTGGCCGGCTTGCAGCGTCGCCTGGAGGTCTGCCCGCTTGGCGACGCGCTGCCAACGCTGCAGCAGGGGGCGGCTCTCGTGCTTCAGCCGGTCGGCCTCCCCCTGCATCTCGCCGCAGATGCCGTTGACCCTCGCCTGGAAGCTCGCCCGCGAGAGCGGCCTGCCGCTGGTCGGACCGGCGCCGCTCGCCGGCGGAGATTCCCCGGGCGCATCGGTGCTGCCGAGCTTGGCCTTGACGAGGGGGGTGGCGTCGAACACCTTGCTTGCCGGCGGCAGCGATATCTCGGGTTCGGTCCCGAAGTCGTAGAACTCCATCCGCATGTCCATCGTCAGCGCTGTGCCGCCGCTGTCGTTCTCAAGCGGCATCACCTCGCGGATGCGGCGGACGATCCCTTCCCCGTCGATCCAGACCTCGACCGGGATCGACGTCTTGTCTTCCGGGAACGAGTGCTCGACGAGCTTCGCCACATCGGCCTTCCCTTCGCTTCGAAGTTTTTCTTCGAGCCGGTTCTGCTCGATCGTGGCGCGGTAGTGCGTTGTTTCGACCCCGCGGACCGTCTCCTCGCCGAGGTCCTCGGTGTCACCCCCCGTGGATTCCAGCGACCGCAGTATTTCCCCGGCATCGGCGCTGCCCGCAAGCGCGGTGTCCGGTTCGTGTCCCAGGAACGGTTCGACCCCGACCCATTCCTTGCCCGGCGGCAGTCCCTGATCCGGCGCCGAGGTCCGGAGGTAGATCGTGTCTGCGTCGGTGATCGTCTCGACGGTGATTTCGTGACCGGCGAGGGACGTCGTCAAAGTCGCCCGGCCGCGATCGGTTCGCCAGTTCATCTCGCCCTCGCCCTGGGCGCTGAAGGTCAGGTTCCGGTCCGGCGTCGAGTAGTCGGCGGTAAGGCTCATCTTCGCCCCGGGCATGGCCGCGGTCCTTTCCGCCGCCTCGGCGATCGGATTGAGATCCGCTTCACCACCGCCGTACTTGAGGGCGATCGCAACCAGGACGAGGAGGAGGACGGCGAGCCCGGCGACGATCTTCAGCAGCGTCTGCGACATGCGGTCCGGGCTGGGGCCCGGGTCCGGCGCCGCCGAGTACCCCCAGTCGGCTCCCGGCGTATAGCGCGGAGGTGGGCCCGATGTCATCGCTTCTCACCCACTTCCCTGCGCTATCGGCTCATTTCGCACAGCTCTTTACCGATCTCCCCGGCGCCGACCTAGGAATCGGGCGATCGGCGGCGAACCGAGGCCCAGCCGGTGGGCGGCCCGACTGCCCGAAGTACTAACTTGTGGAAGTGGCTGGCCAGCGGGCCAGTTCGAAGGTGGCAACCACGGCAAAAAAGCAAGAGCGGGTGATCGTCAGGTTCGCTGGAGACTCTGGCGATGGCATGCAACTCGTCGGCGCCAGGTTCACGGCGGCGACGGCGCTGGTCGGCAACGACCTCTCGACACTGCCCGACTTCCCGGCCGAGATTCGCGCTCCGGCGGGGACGCCCCACGGTGTGTCCGCGTTCCAGATCCACTTCGCCTCGCGCGACATCCTAACCCCGGGCGACTACCCCAACACGCTCGTCGCGATGAACCCGGCAGCCCTCTCGGCCCACCTCGCGGCGCTCGAGCAGGGCGGCACGGTGATCGTCAACGAGGACGCGTTCACGAAAGGCAACCTCGCCAAAGCGGGCTATGAGGAGAACCCGCTCGACGACGGCTCGCTCGACGGCTACCAGCTCTTCCGGGTCCCGATGACGACGCTTACGACGCGTGCGACCGAGGACGTCGAGGGCCTGAAACCGGCCGAAGCGCAGCGCACCAAGAACATCTTCGCGCTCGGGCTGATCTCCTGGATGTACGGGCGGCCGACCGAGTCGACGATCACCTGGCTGGAGACGAAATTCGCCAAGCGCCCGGCCGTCCGCGACGCCAACATCGCGGCGTTCAAGGCCGGCTACAACTTCGGCGAGACCACCGAGATCGCGGCGACGCCGGTCGAGATCGAGCCGGCGCCGCTCGAGCCGGGCGAGTACCGGAACATCGACGGGACCCAGGCGATGGCGATCGGCCTGATCGCGGCCAGCGTCCGAAGCGGGCTGCAGATGTTCTTCGCCAGCTACCCGATCACCCCGGCCTCCGAGCTCCTGCACGCGCTCGCCAGCCGCGGCCGCTTCGGCGTCCGCACCGTCCAGGCCGAGGACGAGATCGCCGCCGCCAACATGGCGCTCGGCGCAGCCTTCGCCGGCAAGCTCGGGGTGACCGCGACCAGCGGCCCGGGGATGGACCTGAAGGCGGAGACGATCGGGCTGGCGGCGATGGTCGAGCTGCCGATGGTGATAGTCGACGTCCAGCGGGCGGGCCCCTCGACCGGGATGCCGACCAAGACCGAGCAGGGCGACCTGCTGATGGCGATCCACGGCCGCCATGGCGAGAATCCGATCCCGGTCTTCGCCCCCGCGACCCCGGCCGACTGCTTCACGGTGGCGGTCGAAGCCGTTCGCACCGCGGTCCGCTACCGGACTCCGGTGATCCTCCTCGGCGATACCTTCCTCGCCAACTCCTCCGAGCCGTGGCGGATCCCGGATTCCGCCGGGCTGCCGGAGATCGACCCGGATTTCGCCGCGGCGCCCAACACCGGCGACGAGTTCATGCCCTACCTGCGCGACGAGCGCGGCGCCCGTCCCTGGGCGATCCCGGGCACGCCCGGCCTCCAGCACCGCCTCGGCGGGCTCGAGAAGGAGGACGGGAGCGGCAACATCAGCTACGACCCGGGCAACCACGCGCTGATGACGGAGCTTCGCGCCGCCAAGCTCGAGAAGCTGGCCGAGGAACTGCCTGAGCTCGAGGTCGACGCCGACGAGGGCGCCGAGCTGCTGGTTCTCGGCTGGGGCTCGACCTACGGGGTGATCCGCGCCGCCGCCCGGCGGGTCCGCGAAAAGGACGTCCCGATCGCCGTCGCCCACCTCCGCCACGTCCACCCGCTGCCGGCGAACACAGGCGATGTGGTCAGGCGCTTCCCGAAGGTCCTGGTCCCCGAGCTCAACACCGGCCAGCTGCTCAGCGTCATCCGCTCCGAGTTCGTCGTCGACGCAATCGGCTACAACAAGGTCGAGGGCCTGCCGATCCTCGCCGAAGAGATGGAGCACGCGATCCTGGAGGCCCTGTCATGAAGCGCGAGGTTTCGTCATGAGCGAGAACGGCAGCGGCAACGGAGCCGGCGGCAACGGCGGCGCGCTGCCGGTGATGACCAAGGCCGACTTCCAGTCCGACCAGGAAACGCGCTGGTGCCCCGGCTGCGGCGACTACGCGATCCTCGCCAGCGTCCAGGCGCTGATGCCGGAGATCGGCATCCCGCCCGAGCGCACCGTATTCATCTCCGGCATCGGCTGCGCCGGGCGCTTCGTCTACTACATGGACACCTACGGGATGCACGGGATCCACGGCCGGGCGCCGGCGCTTGCGACCGGCATCGCTGCCTCCCGCGACGACCTCTCGGTCTGGGTGGTGACCGGCGACGGCGACTCGCTCTCGATCGGCGGCAACCACCTGATCCACGCGCTGCGGCGCAACGTCCCGATCAAGATCCTGCTCTTCAACAACCAGATCTACGGGCTGACCAAGGGCCAGTACTCGCCGACCAGTGAGAAGGGGAAGATCACCAAGTCGACCCCGTTCGGCTCCGAGGACCCGCCGTTCAACCCGCTGGCGCTGGCGCTCGGCGCGGAGGCGTCGTTCGTCGCCCGCACCGTCGACGTCGAGAAGAAGCACGTCGCCGAGACGCTCCGCGCCGCCGCCGAGCACGAGGGTGCTGCGTTCGTCGAGATCTACCAGAACTGCAACGTCTTCAACGACGGCGCATTCGACGCCGTCCGCGGCAAGGGCGGGGCCCCGAACCAGATCCGCCTCGAGCACGGCGAGCCGATCCGGTTCGGCGCCGAGAACGAGCGCGGCGTCGTCCGCGCCCCCGACGGCAGCCTCACCGTCGCCGACATCGACGAGGTCGGCGAGTCGGCACTGGTCGTCCACGACGCCCACCTCGAGAACCAGAGCCACGCCGTGGCGCTCGCCAGGCTCTCCGAGCGGCCGAACGGCCCGACGCCGATCGGCGTCCTGCGCGCGATCGAGCGGCCGGTCTACGGCGCCGGCCGGCAGCGCGAGCTGAGCGAGGCCTACGCCGGGGCGTCGATGTCGGACGTCGACGACCTGCTGCACTCGGGCGACACCTGGACCGTCTCCTAGCGTTTGGGACCGGCCAGGGCGGGGGGTGTGCGCTGGGTGTCGTGTCTGAAGTTCGAGATCTCGAACTCCCTCGACGGGTTTGTCGCCGGGCCGAATCAGAGCGTCGACCACCCGCTCGGCGAAGGGGGCGAGCAGCTCCACGGGTGGGCCTTCGAGCTCGAGGCATGGCGTCGGGCCCACGGGCGCGAGGGCGCCGGGTCCGGGCTCGAGCAGGTGCGGGTGGTCGAGGCGCCGGGCGTCGCCCACCTCAAGTACCGCCGGGCGGGCTAGACCTCGAGCCAGGTTCCCTTCGGCCCGAGGTTGTGGAGCGGGGTCCCGCCGATCGCGCTCTCGCAGCCCCAGGACTCGTGGATGTGGCCGCAGACGGCGAGACGCGGCCGCTTCTGCTCGATCGCCCGCAGCAGTGCCTCGCTGCCGAAGTGGTCGCCGCTGCCGTTGGTGTCGCAGTGCCCCCGGGGAGGTGAATGGAGGACGAGAACCGCGCCCTCGGGGCAGGCCGAGAGCTTCTCAGCCGCCGCCTCGTCGTCGAGGTCGAAGCTCCAGTCCCAGGGGGTGACGGGGATGCCGGCGCCGAGCCCGTAGAACTCGACCCCCGCGATCTCGGCGCCCTCGCCGTGGAGGACGGTCGCGGCGGCCCATCCCCGGGCCGCCTCGCGCAGCGCCTCCTCGGTCTCGTTGTTGCCGGGGACGAGCAGGGTCGGGGCCGATATCGGCGCCAGCGCGTCGATCGTCTCCGTCAGGCCCTCGTGGATCGACGCGAAGTCCCCGGCGCCGATCACGACGTCGGCGTCGGCCGACATCTCGACCAGTTCGGCGGCCTGACCGAGGTTCCGGTGGAGGTCGCTGAAGGCGAGGATCCTCACGGCTGCAAACCTAGCGGCTCGGGCGCCCGCCGTCGCGCTCGCTGATAATCTCGCCCGCGCTCATGCCCGGCATCTTCTGGCTAGGTTTCGGAATCGCCGCCTTCGGGGTCCTCGTCGGCCTCTTCGCCGGCGCCCGCTCGCCCACCACGGGGGCTCTCACCGGCCTCGCGATCGGCGCATTCCTCGGCCTGATGGCGGGGTTCCCGCTCCTCGCGCTCGGCCTAGCGACGAGCTGATCACCGCAGCGGCGACCAGTCCCGTTCAGGGCCCCGAGGAGTGGGGAGGATCCGATCGAGACGGGCTGGGGCCGTTCACCACCCGGACCAGATGGCGCCTGCCGCAGGGCGGCACCGCGATCTGGACGTCGCGGGCGGCCCGCAGGCGGGGCACGATCGACCTCGTATCCGAGGCCGGCGAGGTGCGCCAAATCCACGCGGCGCCTCCGATTGCCCGCCGGCTGCGTCGCGTCAACTGGGTTTCCGCCACCTCGTTCCTGGTCGGGGGCTCGCTCTTCGCCCTCGGGGCGGCACTGACCCTGGCCGGAACCTCGGCGAGGACGACCTGCTGGGTCTACCTGATCGGCGGCGTCTTCTTCTCCTCGGGCGCCTACGCGGCGCTGCTGCAGGTGGTGAACGCCCCGCGCGCGCTCGACGAGAGCGGGATGCTTGCCGGCCACCGCTGGCGGTGGTGGGCGCGGGAGCCCCGCCGGCTCGAGTGGCTGAGCGCTGCGGCTCTCCTGCTCGGAACCCTCGTCTTCGCCGTCCTCCTGGTCGACTCGTTCATCGAAGGGCTGAGCGCGAGGGCCGAGAACCACCTCGTCTGGTCGCCCGACATGATCGGATGCACGCTGTTCCTCGTCTCAGGGCAAATGGCGATCGCCGAGGCCTGCCACCGGACCTGGTGCCGGCGGAGCCGCGACCTGGGATGGTGGATCGTGATCGTCAACCAGCTCGGGTCGATCCTGTTCATGGTCTCGGCTGTGGCCTCGTTCGCCCGTCCCGTCGGCGGCGAGGTGCTGAGCGCGTCGGTGGCAAACTGGGGAACCCTCACCGGGGCGCTCTGCTTCGCGGTGGCCGGCGCCCTCCAGGAGGTCGAGCGACCCGCCCCGGCTTGAGCCGAATCGTCCCGGGTAGTAGAACCCGGTTCCCGCGAGAGGAAGGAAGCCCGATGGTCGAAGTCACCGCGATCCCGCAGATCGAGCTGCACGACGGCGTCGAGATACCGCAGCTCGGGTTCGGCGTCTTCCAGGTTCCGCCCGACGACACGAGGTCCGTCGTCGAGGATGCCCTCGAGGCCGGGTACCGGCACATCGACACCGCCGCCGCCTATCGCAACGAGAAGGGGGTCGGCGAAGCGCTCGCCGCCTCCGGGATACCGCGCGACGAGGTCTTCGTCACGACCAAGCTCTGGAACTCGCAGCAGGGTCACGACGAGGCGCTCGCCGCCTTCGAGGCCAGCCTCGGCAGGCTCGGGCTCGACCATGTCGACCTCTACCTGATCCACTGGCCGATGCCGACAGAGGACCTCTTCGTCGACACCTGGCGCGCCTTCGAACGGATCCACGGGGAGGGCGGCAGCCGCACGATCGGGGTCTCGAACTTCAGAATCGAGGATCTCGAGCGGCTCGAGGATGAGACCTCGACACGGCCCACCGTCAACCAGATCGAGCTCCACCCATGGCTGCAACAGGCCGAGCTCCGTCGCTGGCAGGCCGAACACGAGATTGCGACCGAGGCCTGGAGCCCGCTGGCGAAGTCCCGGCACCTCGACGACGAGACGATCGCCTCGATCGCGTCGGCGCACGGCAAGTCCCCTGCCCAGACGATCCTGCGCTGGCAGATTCAGCTCGGCAACATCGTCTTCCCGAAGTCGGTGACGCCGGAGCGGATCCGGGAGAACATCGACATCTTCGACTTCGAGCTGAGCGGCGAGGAGATGGAGCGGATCGAAGGGCTCGACTCCGGGGAGCGGACCGGGCCGGATCCATCCGAGTTCGTCGCCCCCTAGTTGGTTGATTCCCACTTCCCGCACGCTCGGATGGCGTGCGTGACACTTCGCATCTCGGCGCCCACCAAAGGCTTCGCCCTGCGTCCTTGATCTGCTCGTCCACGCACGTCCCCGGGCACACCCGAATTGGGAATCAACCATCCAGCGCCGCTCAGGCCGCCGTCTCAGGGTGGCGCAGGCTCGCCCGCATCTCCCCGTAGCCCCTGGTCTCGACCACGACCAGGACCCAGATCAGGACGTTGGCGATCGCCAGCGAGGCGATCGCCGGGATGTCGGTCGCGATCGGAACGAGGATCAGGAGGGCGATCGCGAGCACCAGGCGGCGGCTGTTGAGGGTGTGGATGTGGCGCCAGCGGAAGGCGACGAGCCCGAGCAGGTAGATCGCCAGTCCGCCGAGCAGGGCGAAGGCGGGGACCGCGTCGAGGTGGTCGTCGAAGTGGCCGATCGTCTTCTTCAGCCCGAGGGCGACGAGGACGATCCCGGCGACCATCACCAGGTGCAGATATGAGTAGGAGTCGCGGGCCATCGTGTTCTGGACGTACCCCGGCTCCGCCGCGGCGAGTCGCTGGCCCGAGATCAGGGCGACGACGTCGAAGTAGATCCACCACATCGCCGCGGCCAGGGCGACGCCGAGCACCGCCGCCGCCCCGATCCCGAAGCTGAGCGCGCCGGCGGCGCCGACGCCGATCGCGACGATCGACTCGCCGAGGGCGATGATCACGATCAGGCCATGGCGCTCGGCGAAGTGCTCGGGATGGAGCCGCCAGCCCGCCGGCGGGATCAGGTAGGGGCCGAACAGGTCGAGGAACAAGGCGAGGGCCCAGATCGCCCCCTGGAGGATGCCGTCGAAGAGCGACGCTGCGGCCAGCAGGGACACCGCGATCGCGGTGCTGAGCGCCAATCCGAGCACCGAGTGGCGGAGCGCGTCGTCCTCGGGGCTGGCGAGGATGAAGAGCCAGATCTGGGCGACCCGGACGAGGCCGTAGGCGAGGGCGAAGACGAGAGCGAGGCGGCCGAAGGCCTGCGGCACGCAGAGCGAGACGATCAGCAGGGCCGCCATCGCGCCGAAGATCACCAGCCGGACCGCGCCCTCCTCGGGGTCGACGACGCTGGTCAGCCAGGCGTAGCCGACCCAGGCCCACCACAGCATCCCGAGTACGAGCAGTCCCTGCGCCAGCCCGGACCACGAGGGGTCGTGCGACATCAGCGCCGTGCACTGGGTGATCGCGAGGACGAAGACCAGGTCGAAGAACAGCTCGAGCGGGGTCACCCGCTCCTCTTTGTCCTCGCGGAGACGCGGCCGCAGCCGCGAGGTCGTCTGATCGCCTGAGGCCATCGGCGCCCTCAGGCGTCTTCCTCGTGATAGCGCTCCAGGAGCGCCCGCTCCTCCTCGCGCTTGGGGAAGACGAAGAAGACGAGCGCGGCGCCGAGCACGACCGCGACGAGCCCGGCCACATAGGCCCGTTCGTCCCCCTTGAGGAAGGATTCCTGCGCGGCGGGGATGATCCGGTCGGCGTATTCGGGGTAGCGATGGGCGAGGTCGGCGGCACCGGCGAACGACTTGGTCAGGGTCGCCTGGACTTCTTCGTTGATCTGGCCGGACTTGCCCGAGGCCTGGATCGCTTCGTTCGCCGCGGCTGTGTAGCCGGCGGTCAGCAGCGCGCCGAAAATCGACTGCATGATCGCGCCGCCGAGGTCGCGCTGGAGGTCGGCGGTGGCGGAGGCCATCCCGGCCCGCCGGACGGGGACCGAGCCGGTCAGCGACCGCGAGGCCGGCGTCCCGGCGAACCCGACGCCGATCCCGACCAGGGCGTAGGCGAGGCCCACCTTCCAGTAATCGATCCCCTGCTTCCAGAGCAGCAGCATCGTGAGGAAGCCGAGCAGGATGAAGACGTAGCCGAGCAGCAGGGTGAAGCGGGCGCCGTGCGCGTCGACCAGCCTCGCCGAGCGCGGCGCGACGACGACCATCGCCGCCGCCCCCGGCAGGATCGCCGCACCCGCCTCGAAGGTCGAGTATTCGAGCACGTTCTGGAGGAACTGCTGGCCGATGAACATCGCCCCCATCAGCGAGCCGAAGACGATGATCCCGGCGCAGGCCGCGACCCAGAAGACCCGCCGCGAGGCGACCTCGAGGTCGTAGAGCGGGTTGGCCGCCCGCCGCTGGCTGAGGAGGAAGGCGGCGGCGGCGATGACCGCTGCCACGCCGAACCAGAGCGCGATGCTTCCGTCGCTTTCGACCGGGGCGAAGTTCACCGCCATCACCAGCGAGCCGACGAAGACGATCGAGAGCACGCCGCCGAGGTTGTCGACCGGGTCGGTGGTCTCGTTGACGTTGGCCGGGATGAAGCGCCACGAGAGAAGCAGGGCAACGGCCGCGAGCGGGATCGTCACGAAGAAGACCCAGCCCCAATCGAACCCTTCGAGGATCGCGCCGGAGGCGAGCGGGCCGAGGGCTGCGATCGCGCCGCCGATCGCCGACCAGAGCGCGATCGCCCGCGTCCGCGCGCTGCCCGACCAGAGCGCCGTGATCAGCGCCAGCGTGGTCGGAAACGCCATTCCCGCTGCGATCCCGCCGGCCACGCGGGCGAGGAAGAGGAAGTTGGCCGACGGGGCCAGCCCGGCGAGCAGGGAGATCGGGACCGAGAGGCTCATGCCGAGCAGGACCATCCCCTTGCGGCCGTGACGGTCGCCGAGCGCCCCGAGGTAGAGGACGGACCCGGCGAGGCCGAGCGAGTAGCCGACCGCGATGAGATTGAGCTGGGTCTGGCCCGCATCGAACGCTTCGCCGATGTCGGGCAGCGCGACGTTGGCGACCGCGAGGTTGAGGTTGGCGACGGCGGCGACGAGGATCAGCGCCGCGAGGACGAGCGGCGCGCGTTTCGGGGTCTCGTCGCTCATCGCCTGCTCGGTGCCCATCGCAACTGTTCGCGCTTCGCTCGCTGCTCGAGAATCCAGATTGCGACGCTTGCTCGCTCCGCGCTCATCGCGGCCAAACCTATCCGAGCCTGCGAGGATTGATCCGATGAGCGCGGCAGCGACCGAGCGTCCACATTTGAGTCTTCGCGAGGGAGCGAAGCGCGAAAGTTTGAGTTGAGCGGCGGGAAGCGGCCGGAGGCGCCGCGCACTGAGAGGATGCTGCCCGGAGTCTGGCGACTGCGACTGCCGCTTCCCTGGCCGGGCGTCCCTCACGGAAACGTCTGGGCGGTCGCCGCCGACGGCGGCGTCGTACTGTTCGACACCGGGATCGGCGGTCGCGGCCGTCTGCGCCAATTCGACCTCGCGCTCGCCCAGGCCGGCTTCGGGCTCGAGGACGTGAGGCTGCTCGTCTGCACCCACTCCCACACCGACCACTACGGTCTCGCGGCACCGATCGTCGAGGAAGCAGGCTGCGAGCTCTGGTTGCACCCGAAGTGGGGTCACATCCGGCTCCTGGCCGACGACCCCGCCGCCGCGATCGAGCAGCGGATCGAGGTCGCGCGCCAGAGCGGCGTCCCGCCGGCGGCACTCGCGCGCTATCGCGAGTCGCGCAGGGGCGATCAGGAGACGGGGGTCGAGGCGATTGTCGAGCCCGACCGCGACCTCGTGCCGGGGGTCGAGGTCGAGACCGACCTCGGCAGCTGGCAGGTGCACGAGACACCCGGCCACGCCCCCTCGCACGTCATCCTGCATCAGCCCGAGCGCAGGCTGATGATCAGCGGCGACCATCTGCTGGGGCGCACGGTGCTCTTCTTCGACCACGGCCACAGTCCCGACCCGGTCGGAGAATTCCTCACCAGCCTCGACGAGATCGAGCCGCTCGACGTCGACCTCTGCCTCCCCGGTCATGGCCGCCCGTTCCGCGAACCGGAGACCAAGATCGCCGAGGCCCGGGCCCAGGCCGACCAGCTGCTCGGGAAGGTGCGCTCATCGCTCGGCGAGGGCGAGCGCCAGCCGTTCGAGATCGTCGCCGAGATCGTCGGCCCCGACAACGTCAATTCGCCGGCCAGCGCCTGGGCGCTCCAGATCGTCCTCTCCTGCCTCGATCACATGCGGATCCTCGGCGAGGCGGAGCCGGTGGACGGCACCGACCCCCAGCGCTGGAAGCTGCTGGCGGCCCGATAGCCTCTCGGGGCGATGGCCAGCTTCACATTCGTCCGCGAGATCAAGGCCCCTCCCGAGGTCGTCTTCGAGCTGCTCACCGACCACCGCGGCTACGCCGGCCTGACACCCCTGCGACGCGTCGACCTCGAGCGCGAGGGGGATCCGCCGCCGAACGGGGTCGGCGCGATCCGGGTCCTCCACGCCGTCGGGCCGCCGCTGCGGGAGGAGGTGCTCGCCTACCGGCCTCCGAGCCGCTTTTCCTACAAGGTCATCTCCGGTCTGCCGGTGCGAGACCACGTCGGGACGGTCGAGCTGAGCGAGCACGCCGGAGGCACGCAGGTCGTCTATGCGGTCCGTACGCATCCGACGGTGCCGATCGTCGGCCGCGCCGTCGTCGCCGGCGTCCGGCAGGGGGTCAAGCAGCTCCTCAACGGGATCGCTGCCGAGGCCGAGCGGCGCGCCGCCGCCCCGGCCTGAACGCACGGATGGCTCTGCGGCTGGATCAGGCGGAGCTGCGTCGGCGGGCGATCGAGGGGGTCCGCGAGGAGGTCGCGGCGTTCGGGAGCGGGGCGTCCGGCTCGCGGCTGATCCGCCGCGAGGGCCTGCTCGCGGCCGTGGTGCCCTCGACGCCTGACCGCTCGCTTTTCAACTCCGTCTTCTACACCGACCCGGCGACGCTCGCCGCCGAGCTCGACGGGCTCGCCGAGGCCTACGACTCGGCCGGGGTCCGTGCCTGGACGGTCTGGGTCCCGGACTCCGATCGGGAGACCGCGGCGCTGCTCGCGTCGCGCGGCCACCTGCTCGACGCGGCGCCGCGGGCGATGGCCCTCGAGCTGATCGACCTCAGCCCGGAGCCCCCGCAGCCGGAGGGGATCGAGCGGCGCCCCGGCGACGCGGCGACGGCTGCTCTGCTCAACGACCTCGCCTACGGCTACGGGCCGGACGGGTTTCGCAGCGGCCTCGGCGAGGAGACCGCGGTCCGCTGGCACGCCGCCCTCGAGGGCGGCGTGCAGGTCTCCTGCGTCGGCGAGATCGAGGTCGGCGACGACTGCCTGGTCACCGGCGTCGCCACCCCGCCCGAGCACCGCCGGCGGGGGATCGCCGGCTGGCTGGTCTGGAAGGTCCTCGACGACGCCCGGGCGGCGGGGCTGCGGACCGGCTCGCTGCAGGCGACGAGGGCGGGTGCGCCGCTGTATGAGCGGATGGGCTTCGCCGACCGCGGATTCATCGAGATGTGGGAGCTGCGCCAATGAGGAAGGCGGCGAGGCGAATGAGGAAGGCGGCGAGGCGACTCCGGTCCTGGTTCGCCAGGACCTGGAAGGAGCATCGCCGGGCCTCGATAGCGGCGATCGTCGCCGCGGTGCTTCTGGTGGCGGGAGGCGTCCTGCTCGCCTACGAGCAGCTCAAGCGCCCCGGGGACATTCACAACGCGAGCGTCCCCTTCCAGACCCAGAAGCCGCCGAAGGCGACGAGGAAGACCGTCAACTGGCCTCTCTACGGCCTCAACCGCGCCCGCACCCGCTATCTGCCCGCGAAAGGCTTGAGGCCGCCGTTTCGCAAGCTCTGGCGCTACACCGGCAGGCCGCTGCTCGAGTTCCCGCCGATCTATGTCGCCGGCCGGCTCTACTTCGTCGACAACAGCGGCTGGGCCCGCGCCCTCGACGCCGACACCGGCAAGCTGATCTGGAAGCGGCGAATCGGCCGCCTCAACGCCTCCTCGCCCGCCTATGCCAGGCACCGGCTCTACATCGTCAACCTCGTTCCCGGCCACATCGTCAAGCTCAACGCCCGCAACGGGAAGATCGTCTGGAAACGCTTCCTGCCGGGACGGGCCGAGTCCTCGCCGGTCATCGTCGGCCGCACGGTCTACTTCGGCTGCGAAAACGGCGAACTGTTCGCCCTTGCCACGGCGAACGGCAACCTGCGCTGGTCGACCCCGCTCGGCGGCGCGATCAAGGCGGCTCCCGCCTACAGCCACGGGACCCTCTACGTCGGCGACTACGGCGGGTACATGAACGCGGTCAACGCGAGGACCGGCGCGCTGGAGTGGCAGAGCGGGTCGCTGGGACCCGGCTTCGGCAGGTCCGGCGCGTTCTACTCGACGCCCGCGGTCGCCTTCGGCCGCGTCTACGCCGGCAACAACGACGACCGCGTCTACAGCTTCGACCGCCACGACGGAACCGTCGCCTGGAGCTACTCGACCGGCGGCTACGCCTACTCGGGCCCCGCCGTCGCGACGACGAAGCACAGCCCGCCGACCGTCTACATCGGCTCCTTCGACGGCAACATCTACGCGCTCAATGCCAAGGACGGCACGGTCCGGTGGAGCGAGCCGGCCGGAGGCCAGGTCGTCGGCTCACTCTCGGCCGTCGGCGAAATCGTCTACGCCGCCGAGTTCTCCGGCGAGACGACGAGCGGCTACATGATGCACAGCGGCCGCCGGGTCTTCAGCTACCCGCGCGGAACCTACACGCCGATCATCTCCGACGGCCGCCGCCTCTACCTGACCGGGTACTCGAGCATCACCGCGCTCGTCCCCTACCGGTACAAGGCGGCCGTCGCCTCGCGCGTCGTCGCCCCGAAGCCGAAGAAGAAGAAGCACCGGAGGCAGGGGCGATAGGCGAGCGCCCGGGAGTCCGATCCGGCTCAGTGCTTCTCGGGAATCGTCGGCAGACCGCCGGGCGGCGGCGGCGGCGGGGTCGGGTGCCCGGCGACGAAGTGGGGGATGCGCGGGTGGTGGAGCCAATCGTCGAGGACGGCGAGGCTCGCCGGGTAGTTCTGAATCCGGTACGCGCTGGTCGAGCCGAAGTCCTGGTAGTAGATCGCCATCTTGCAGCGGCGGTGGCGGTCGACCCAGGTCAGGAGGCGGCTGACGAAGGTCGGGTCGTCGGCGCCGACGACGCCGAACTCCGGCAGCGCGAAGGGCTTCTTGTCGAATCGACGATAGAGGCCCGAGAGCCCCTTCCAGTCGGGGTCATCCGAGTACATGTCGGTGCCGACCCAATCGACATATGCGTCGCCGGGGTAGAAGAATCGGGGCCGGTTCTGGGGCACGGTCGGCGAGCCCGCCGGCAGGGTGCTCCAGATCACCGCGACCGGCGCCTTCGGCAGGCCCCCCACCGGACTCCGCAGCGGCGGCAGGCCGGCCCTGCGGAGGCGTGCGTTGATGACGCCGCGCTTGCCGCCGCCGTGGACGATCAGGTAGATCCGGCGGAAGGCGCGGATGTACTGGCGCGGGCTGTGAGCGGCGTCGCGCAGATTTCCGGCGCAGTCGTAGGCGGCCCAGACGTTGAGGCAGCGGTTGGGCTCGCCCAGGGGGCGGATGTAGGCGCGCATCTGCTTCGCCCAGAACAGCCTGTTGAGGCGGATCAGGTATTCGTCGCCTTCGCCGCGGGCGATCCCTCGCGGAGTGATCAGCTCGTGGCCGTCGCGCTTGTCGGCGGTCGAGATGTGCATCACCGGCCGTGCCCGCGCGTCCTGCCAGCGTTCGATCGAGTCGGGGAAGTCGGTTCCCCAGGTGCGGAAGGTCTCGATCAGCGCCGGGTGCTTGTGGGTGAGCTTGCTGAATTCGCCGAAATCGGCCGGGTCGCCGGTGTCGGAGATGCCGAAGAAGAGCTTCCTGCCCTGGGGCACGAGGTTTCCGGCGCTCGCGGTCGCCGCCGCGCCGGCGGCGCAGATCAGCGCCGCGATGAGAGCTGCGACGAGGACGGCGACCTTCGCACACGGGGTCGCGCTCGGGGGGTGTTTCGACCTCAGACGGGGCACTTCGGAGGAGAACACGCTACGAAACCGATCGCCTCTATCGCGGGCGTAGCATTGCAGCAACGTGATCGATCCGCTCGACCGCTGGCGGGAGCACGGGGAGAAGCCCGACTTCGCCGGCCTTCTGACCTTTGGCGGCGCTCCCTACACCGAGGACCCGGCCGAGCTCGAGGAGGTCGACGTCGCGATCATCGGCGCGCCCACCGACGACCTCGTCTCCGATCGCCCCGGCGCCCGCTTCGGCCCACGCGCGATCCGCGCCGCCGGCTGCCCGGCGGGCCCCCACCTCGAGGCGGGGGTCGATGCGTTCGAGGTGCTGAGGGTGGTCGACTTCGGTGACGCGGCCGTCCTGCCCGCCGACCCGGCAGGCTCGCACGAGGCGATCGAGCGCACCGTCGGCGACGTCCTCGACGCCGGGGCGATCCCGATCGTCCTCGGCGGCGATCATGGGATAGCCGAACCCGACATTCGCGCCTGCGCCGCCCGCCACGGGCCGGTGGGGCTCGTCCACTTCGACACCCACACCGACACCGGCTCGGTCGTGTTCGGGGTCGAGGTCTCGCACGGCACCCCGATGCGGAGGCTGGTCGAAGCGGGCCAGGTCGACCCCGGCCGCTACGTCCAGATCGGCCTCCGCGGCTACTGGCCCGGCGAGGAGGAGTTCTCCTGGCAGCGCGATCAGGGGATCGAGAGCGTCTTCATGCACGAGATCCGCGAGATCGGCCTCGAGGCCGCGATCGAGCGCGCCGTCGATTCGGTCGGGGAGGGGCCCGTGTTCCTCTCGGTCGACATCGACGTCCTCGACCCGGCCTTTGCACCCGGCACCGGCACCCCCGAGCCGGGCGGGATGTCGACCGCCGACCTGATGCGGGCCTGCCGCGAGCTCGCCGCCCGGGTCGACATCGTCGGCGCCGAGGTGGTCGAGGTGATTCCGACCTCGGTCGGCTCGGCCGACCTCGCCGCGCTTGCGGCGGACCGGATCGTGCGCGAGGTCCTGACGGGGATCGCGGTGCGCCGCGGCGGCTAG
>DATBHH010000081.1:0-10152 GCA_036557525.1 Solirubrobacterales bacterium
CCGAGTTCGAGGCGACGGTTCGCCTCGACACCCCGAACGAGGTCACCTACTTCCGCAACGGCGGCATCCTGCAGACGGTCCTCAGGAACCTCAGGGAATGATCAGCCGGGCCCATCGGCGGCCCGGCAGAAATAGGCACAGCAAGGGCCGCGGGAGGCAGGGGGGTCCGCGCGACCCTCACTGCACCTGAGCGTCGGTAGCCAGGGAGGGATGCCGACGCGGCCGTTCCCCCGGACGGGACTGCCCGGAAGAACAGTCATCAACTACCTATAGCGGGTCAGGCGTCGCCGGTCAAGCCACTTGGGTGTCTCCGGGGTTAATTCGGGACGTTTTGCGGCGTATCCGCCACTCCCCAACCCTTACGCTCGATCAGCTCGATCCCGATCACGCTTCCGACCGGACCGACCGGTGTGAGTGTGGCCGCCAGCAGTGTGTAAGGGGCCTCCCGGCGCACCGCCGCGATCCAGATCACCACACACAGCCCGACGAAGCCGAGCCCGTGCGCCCACCCGAACACCATCGTCTCTGTTTCGAACCCAGGCGCGACCCAGAACACGATCAGGGCCGAGAAGATCGCCAGCTCGACCCAGCTGAGGCGCTTGACCCAGCGGAACAGGGGCCCCGGCACCGGCTTGCGCATCAGCCGCCGGGGGTCAGGGCGGTGAGCACGATCCGCTCCTGCTCGCGGGCGTGGGCGGCGGCGTACCCCTCGCCGGGGCTGGCCCGGGTCGGACGCCCGATGTAGCCGAGCTCGACACCCTCGGGCAGCACCTCGGGGAGCCGCCTCGACATCACCTTCGAGGCCCCCATGTTGCGCGGCTCCTCCTGGGTCCAGACGACCTCCTTCAGGTTCGGGTAGGAGGCGATCAGGTTCCGGAGCTGCTCCTGGGCGAAGGGATAGAGGAGCTCGACGCGGGCGATCGCGACGTCCTCCGCCGCCTCGCGGCGCTCGCTGGCGTCGAGGTCGTAGTAGATCTTGCCCGAGCAGAGGACCAGCCTCTCGACCTTGTCGCGGCGGTCCGCCGCCTTCGGGTCGTCGAGGATCAGCTCGAACTGCCCGTCGGTGAGCTCCTGCGGCGTCGCCGCGGCGCGGTCGAGGCGCAGCAGCCCCTTCGGGGTGAAGACGATCAGCGGCCGCGGCTTGCGGATCAGGGCCTGGCGCCGCAGGAGGTGGAAGTACTGAGCGGCGGTGCTCGGGTTCGCGATCCGGATGTTCCCCTCGGCGGCCAGCGCGAGGAAGCGCTCGATCCGGGCGCTCGAGTGCTCCGGCCCGGATCCCTCGTAGCCGTGCGGCAGCAGCAGCGTCAGCCGGCTCGTCTGTCCCCACTTCGCCTCGCCGCTGACGATGAAGCTGTCGATGATCACCTGGCCGGCGTTTGCGAAGTCGCCGTACTGCGCCTCCCAGATCACGAGCGCGTTCGGGTCGGTCGCCGAGTATCCGTACTCGAACCCGAGACAGGCGACCTCCGAGAGCGGACTGTTGTGGAGCTCGAACGGCGCCGTGGCCTCGGCGAGGTTCTGCATCGGGCAGTACTTGAGCCCGGTGTTCTCGTCGTGGAGGACGAGGTGACGGTGTGAGAACGTGCCGCGCTCGGTGTCCTGTCCGGTGAGGCGGATGTGGACTCCTTCCGTCAGCAGGGTCGAGAACGCCAGTGCCTCGGCGTGGCCGAATTCGATCCCGCCCTCCTCCAGCGCGGCGATCCGCTTGGTCAGCGGTTTGCGCAGCTTGCGGTGGATGGTGAAGCTCTCCGGCACCTTGATCAGCGCCCCGTTCAGCTCGCGCAGGCGCTCGATCGGTACCGCGGTCTCGACCGGCGGACTGGCGCTGCGGTCGAGTTCGCCGGTGGCGCTCGTTGTGACTGTCGGGTCTTCGTACTCGCCGAGCTCCATCTTCTGCCGCAGGTCCTTGAGCGCCGCCGACATCTCCTCGCGCCGCTCGGTCCCGGCCCGCTCGACGTCCTCGATGGCGATCACGCCCTCATCGACGAGCTTCGCCGCATAGATCTCGGAGACCGGCGGATGGGCCTTGATCATCGCCGCGGTCGTCGGCTGGGTGTAGGCCGGCTCGTCGGTCTCGTTGTGGCCGTAGCGGCGGTAGCCGATGACGTCGATGACGATGTCCCGGCCCCAGCGCTCGCGGTAGGCCATCGCCAGCCGGATCGCCGACGAGCAGGCCTCGACGTCGTCGGCGTTGACGTGGACGATGGGGACGTTGTAGCCCTTCGCCGGGTCGGCCGCGTAGGGGGTCGAGCGGGCCTCCTCGGGGTCGGTCGTGAACCCCACCTGGTTGTTCTGGATGATGTGGATCGTGCCGCCCGTCGAGTAGCCGCGGAGTCCCTGTAGGTTCAGCGTCTCGGCGACGACACCCTGGCCGGGGAAGGCGGCGTCGCCGTGGACCAGGACCGGGACCGCCCGGCGCGGATCGTGGTCGATCGTCGCCCCCTCGAAGTCGGACTGGAGGAAGCGCGAGGCGCCGACGACGACCGGGTCGACGAACTCGAGGTGGCTCGGGTTCGGGTGGAGGCGGACGGCGATCCTCTCGCCGGAATGCGTCTCGTAGACGCCCTGGTGACCGTAGTGGTACTTGACGTCGCCGGTCCCGTGATGGGGGATCGCGGCGACCGCCTTGACCGCCTCGATCCGCTTCGATCCCTCGAACTCGGCGAGGATCGACTCGACCGAGCGGCCCAGGTTGTGGGCGAGGACGGCGAGGCGCCCGCGGTGGGCCATCCCGAGCACGACCTCCTCGGCGCCGGCGCGGCCCGAGAGCGTGATCAGCTCGTCGAGCATCGGCACCACCGCGTCGAGCCCCTCGATCGTGAAGATCTTCTGCCCGAGGTAGGCCTTCTCGCAGAAGCGCTCGAACTCGAAGACGTCGATCAGGCGCTCCAGCAGCCGCCGTTTCTCATCGTCGGCGAGCGGCTTGCGGTGGGCTCCGGTCTCGACCATCTCCCGCAGCCAGGTCCGCTGCTGGTGGGAGGAGAGGTGCTCGAACTGGTAGGCGATCGTGCCGCAGTAGGCGGCCCGCATCCGTGGCAGCGCCTCGAGCAGCGTTTCGCCGGGGACGCCGATCCGCAGGATCGAGGCCGGGATCCGCGACATCAGTTCGGGCGTCAGGTTCAGGTTCTCGGGCTGGATCGCCGGGTCGCCCTTCGGCTCGCGGCCGAGGGGATCGAGGCGGGCGGCGAGGTGGCCGTGGGTGCGGTAGGCCTTCAGCAGCGAGGTCGCGGCCTGCACCGCCTGAAGCAGCTCCTCGTCGGGCCGGGTCGGCGTGGTCGCCGGCGGCGGCGCCCCCAACGGCGGCGCCGAGGCGGCGGCCGGGTGGGCGGCCGTGACCGGCCCGGGGTCGATCCCGAGGTCGGCGGCGACCGACTCGTAGAAGCCGTCCTCGCCCTGCAGCAGCTGCTCGATCCGGCGCAGGAATGACCCCGACTCCGCCCCCTGGATGACCCGATGGTCGTAGGTCGAGGTCATCGTCATCACCTTCGAGACCCCGAGCTGCTTGATCCGGTCGGGGCCGGCGTGCGCCCACTCGGGCGGGTAGGCGATCGAGCCGGTCGCGATGATCGCGCTCTGGCCGCTGAGCAGGCGCGGCACCGATGAGATCGTGCCGATGCCGCCCGGGTTGGTGAGCGAGATGTTGGTCCCCTGGAAGTCGTCGGCGGTGAGCTTGCTCTCGCGTGTCTTCTTGATCAGTTCCTCGTAGTAGGTGTGGAAGGCGGCGAAGTCGAGCCCCTCGGCTCCCCTGATCGCCGGCACCATCAGGCTGCGCGAGCCGTCCTTGCGCTCGATGTCGACAGCGATGCCGAGGTTGACCGGGCCGCCCTCGATCGCGAACGGCTTGCCGTCGCGGCTCTCGAAGACGCGGGTCATCACCTGCCACTCCTTCGCCGCCTGGACGATCCCCCAGGCGATCAGGTGGGTGAAGGAGACCTTCATCCCGCGCTCGTTGAGGATCGCGTTGAGGGCCCTGCGCTTGGCGTCGAGGGTGTCGACCGAGATCGTCCGGAACGAGGTTGCGGTCGGCACCTCGCGGCTCTCGTCCATCGCCTGCGCCAGCATCGCCGCCGGCCCTCGCAGCGGCTTCGCCTCCCCGGCGGCAGCGGGCGCGACCGCAGCCGCAGGCGCGGCCCCGTCCCCGTTGGCGGCAGCCAGCACGTCGTCTTTGGTGACCTTGGCGCCGACCCCGGAGCCCCTGATCTGGCCGAGGTCGATTCCGCGTTCGGCGGCTATTCGACGCGCGACGGGCGTGGCACGCAGCTCGCCGGCCTCGAGCGCCCCGTCCGCGGGTGGCGTCGAGGTGGGCTCCTCGCCCGCAGCTTGCGAGGACGAGGAGTCCTCCTCGACGACAGGACCCGCGGTCGGGCGGTCAGTCCCGGTGTCCTCCCCCGCGCCAGGACCCGCGGGCTCGGCGGCCGATCCCGCACCGGAATCGTCGCCGGGCTCCATCTCCGCCAACGGGGCCCCGACCGGAACCTCGTCGTCGACCTGGACGAGCAGCTTGGTGATGACCCCCGACTCAGGCGCCGGAACCTCGGCGTCGACCTTGTCGGTCGAGACCTCGACGACGGTGTCGCCCTCGTTGACGAAATCGCCCTCGGCGACGTGCCACTCGAGGACGATGCCCTCGGTCACCGACTCGCCCATTTCGGGCATCTGAATCTGCACAGTGGCCGTTTGCGCCATCCTTGCTTTGAGTGTATGAAACAGCGATGAGCGCGGAGGCGACCAGGCCGAGGCAGGAAGGGTGAGATGAATTACTTCGTCACCGGGGTGACCGGCTTCATCGGCCGCAATCTCGTCGAGCGGCTTCTCCAGCGCGAGGGCACGATCTACGCGCTGGTGCGGGCGGGCTCGCGGGGCAGGCTCGAGGAGCTGCGGACGTCGTGGGGCGCCGACGGGGCGCGGATCGTCCCGGTCGCCGGCGACCTCTCCCGGCCCGGCCTCGGGGTCTCCGAGGAGGACCTGGTGACGCTGCGCGGCGACGTCGACCATTTCTTCCACCTGGCGGCGATCTACGACATGACCGCAGGCGCCGAAGCGCAGGAGGTCGCCAACGTCGAGGGGACGCGGCACGCGGTCGAGCTCGCGACCGCGATCGAGGCCGGCTGCTTCCACCAGGTCAGCTCGATCGCCGCCGCCGGCCTTTACCGGGGCGAATGGCGCGAGGACATGTTCGACGAGGCCGAAAACCTCGACGTCCACCCCTACTTCCGCACCAAGCACGAGTCCGAGCGGGTGGTCCGCGAAGAGTGCACCCGTCCCTGGCGCGTCTACCGGCCCGGAATCGTCGTCGGCGACTCCCGCAGCGGCGAGATCGACAAGATCGACGGCCCCTACTACTTCTTCAAGCTCCTCCAGCGCGCCCGGCGCGTGCTCCCGTCCTGGCTGCCGACGGTCGGGGTCGAGGGCGGCGAGATCAACATCGTCCCCGTCGACTACGTGGCCGATGCGATCGATCACATCGCCCACGAGCCCGGCCTCGACCGGCAGGCGTTCTCGCTCACCGACCCCCGGCCGAAGACCGTCGGGCAGCTCGTCAACCTGCTCGCCAGGGTCGCCGACGCCCCCCAGGCGGCCTACCGGCTCGACGCGAGCATCACCGACCCGGCGACGAACGTGGTGAAGACGGGGCTGCGTCTGTTTCCGCCGGCGAAGCGGGTCGGCGACCGCGCCCTCAGCGAGCTCGGGATCCCACCCGGCCTCCTCAACTACCTCGACTACCCGACCCATTTCGACTCGACCAACGCCGAGTCGGCCCTCGCGGGGTCGGGGATCGAGGTGCCGCCGCTGGAGACCTACGCCGACAGGCTCTGGGACTACTGGGAGCGCAACCTCGACCCCGACCTTTTCAGGGACCGGCCGTTGGCGGCCGCCGTGCGCGGCAAGGTCGTGCTGATCACCGGCGCCTCCTCGGGAATCGGCAAGGCGACCGCTGTCAAGGTCGCCGACGCCGGCGGGACGGTGCTGCTCGTGGCCCGCTCGATGGACAAGCTCGAGGAGACCAAGGAGGAGATCGAGGCCGCGGGCGGGATCGCGCACGTACACCAGTGCGACATGTCCGACACGGAGGACGTCGCGCGGATGGCCGAGGAGGTCCTCACCTATCACGGCCGGGTCGACATCCTGATCAACAACGCCGGCCGCTCGATCCGTCGCTCCGTCGGCCTCTCCTACGACCGCTTCCACGACTACGAGCGGACGATGCAGGTCAACTACTTCGGCGCGGTGCGGCTGATCCTCGCCCTGCTGCCGTCGATGCGCGCCCACAAATCGGGCCACATAATCGACATCAGCTCGATCGGGACCCAGACCAACCCGCCGCGCTTTTCGGCCTACGTCGCCTCGAAGGCGGCGCTCGACGCATTCGGGCGGGTGATCGCGTCAGAGGTGGTCGACGACGGGGTTCACATCACGACGATCCACATGCCGCTGGTACGGACCCCGATGATCGCACCGACCCGGATGTACGACATGTTCCCGGCGATCACACCCGAGGAGGCCGCTGAGATGATCGCCGGCGCGATCGTCAGCCAGCCGAAGAAGGTGGCGACCAGGCTCGGCACCCTCGGCGAGGTGATCTACGCCGTCGCGCCGACGTTCAGCGACCGGATCCTCAACACGGCCTACAAGCTGTTCCCCGAGTCGCAGGCGGCGAAGGGGAAGGGCGAGCAGGCGCCCGACAAAGCGCCGACGACCGAGGCCGTCGCCTTCGCCCACCTGATGAAAGGGGTTCACTGGTAGAGGGCGGTTTCTCCCTCCGCCGGACAAGTGCCGGTCTAATCAGACCGGCACTTTGAGTATCCGCCCGTCAGAGGGAGAAACCGCCCTCTACCGGCGAGTGGCGATGGCACGCCGACTCAAGCATTGGGGGTGGGGGTATGAGGACCAGGCGCCGTCGAGGTCGCAGCTCGAGGAGGCGGCGGCGGGAATCAGGGACCGGCTCGGGCTCGGCGGCGAGGTCGAGGAGCCCGTGCCGCTGGACGAGGTCGAGATCAGGAGGCCGCGGCTGAAGGCGCCGAGCGGGTTCGGCGACCTCTACAGCCACGACGATTACGAGCGGGTCTCGCACGCGCTCGGAAAGTCCTACGCCGATCTCGTGCGCGGCTTCCGCGGCGAGTTCGAAAACCCACCCGACCTCGTCGCCCGCCCGCGCGACGAGTCCGAGATCGAGGTCGTGATGAGCTGGTGCGAGGCCGAGGGGGCGGCGGTGATCCCGTTCGGCGGGGGGACCAGCGTCGTCGGCGGGGTCGAGGGCAGGCTCGGCGACAGACCCTTCGTCAGCCTCGATCTCCGCCGCTTGGACCGGGTGCTGGAGGTCGATCCCGAGTCGTCGGCGGCGCGAATCCAGGCGGGGGCGACCGGCCCGGGCCTCGAGGACCAGCTCCGCGAGCACGGCCTCACCCTGCGCCATTTCCCCCAGTCGTTCGAGTACTCGACCCTCGGCGGCTGGATCGCGACCAGGGCCGGCGGACACTTCGCGACCCTCTACACCCACATCGACGACCTGGTCGAGTCGGTGCGGGCGATCACCCCGCGCGGGACCTGGGAGAGCAGGCGGCTGCCCGGGTCGGGCGCCGGGCCCTCGCCGGACCGGGCGCTGATCGGCTCCGAGGGAATCCTCGGGACGATCGCCGAGGCCTGGGTGCGAGTCCGTCCCCGTCCCACCTTCAAGGCATCGTGCGGGGTCGAGTTCGCCGACTTCCTCGCCGCCGCCCGGGCGGTCCGCGAGATCTCCCAGGCCGGGCTCTACCCGTCGAACTGCCGCCTGCTCGACGCCCTCGAGGCGGGAACCACCGGCGCCGGCAGCGGCGACTCGAACCTCCTGATCCTCGGCTTCGAGTCCGCCCACCACCCGGTCGAGGAGCCGATGCGGATCGCGGTCGAGATCGCGAAAGAGCATGGAGGTGAGCCCGGCATCGCGGACGCGGCCGCGAGCCGGAGCGACCGACCGTCACGATCTGATTCTTCGGGAGGGAGCGAAGGCGGAGCATTTGTTCGGGGGGACTCCGTCGGCGCCTGGCGGCAGGCCTTTCTCCTCGCGCCATACCTTCGCGACACCTTTGTAGCCTGCGGCGTGCTCTCGGAAACATTCGAGACGGCGATCACCTGGGACCGGTTCGAGGAGTTCCACGCGGCGACGATGGATGCGGTCCGCTCGAAGGTCGCCGAGGTATCGCCCGGCGCGCCGCGGGTCAGCTGCCGCTTCACCCACGTCTATCCCGACGGCCCGGCGCCCTACTTCACGGTGATGGCGCCGGCGGTGCGCGGGGGGGAGGTGGAGCAGTGGGCCGAGATCAAGCGGGCCGCGGCCGAGGCTGTGATCGAGGGCGGCGGGACGATTACCCACCACCACGCCGTCGGCCGCGACCACCGGCCCTGGTACGACCGCCAGCGCCCGGGCCCGTTCGCGGCGGCCCTCCGCGCCGCCAAGACCGAGCTCGACCCGGCGGCGATCATGAATCCCGGCGTGCTGATCGACCCGTAGGGAGGGGCCGAGCGCCCCGCGGCGCTACCCTGTCGCGACGTATCTCCCTTGGCCGGGCGGCACCGTGCATGCCGCGCGACCCCCAGTGATGGAAACAATCACCTCGGAACAGCCGACGATCGCGGTACCCGCGGAGCCCGACACCGCGGCCGACCAGCCGGTCGTGCCGACGCGCACGCCGCTGCGAGCGGCGATCAAGACCGGGAGACCGCAGGAGTGGGTCAAGAACGTCTTCGTCTTCGCCGGCCTTCTCTTCTCGGGCAAGTTCAACGACCCGCATGCGGTTCTCGAGGCGACGCTCGCCTTCATCTCCTTCTGCGCGATCTCGAGCGCCGGCTACTTCGTCAACGACCTGGTGGACGTCGAGCTCGATCGCAAGCACCCGAAGAAGAGGTACCGGCCGCTCGCCGCCGGCGAGCTCTCCGAGAGCGCCGCGAAGACGATCGCCCCGGCTCTCGCGGCGTTCGCGATCGCGCTGGCGTTCGCCACCGTCAACTGGGAAGTCGGCCTGATGGTGGTCGGCTACGGCCTCGCTCAGGTCGCGTACAGCCTCGGCCTGAAGCAGATCGTGATCGTCGACGTGATGACGCTGGCCGGCCTCTTCATCCTCCGCGTCGCCGCCGGCGCCAGCGCCGTCGACGCCCACGCCTCGGAATGGCTGATCCTCTGCACCGGGTTCATCGCCCTCTTCCTCGGGGTCACGAAGCGGCGTCAGGAGGCGGTCTCCGAGCTTCACCAGGGGACCAGCAGCCGCCCGGTCCTCGAGCATTACTCGCTGCCGTTCCTCGACCAGATGGTCGCCCTCGTCACCACCGGGACGATCATCAGCTACTCGATCTACGCTGCGAACTCGCCGCTGATCGGGAGCCAGATGATGTGGACAATCCCGCCGGTCCTCTACTGCATCTTCCGCTACCTCTACCTGATCTACGATCGCGCCGACGACCGCTCGACGGCGGCGATCATCGTCGAGGACAGGCCTCTGGTAGCCGGCCTCGCGACCTTCGCGGTCGTCGCCTTCCTCCTCCTCTACGTCTTCAACTAGACGGGGGCGACCGACGATCAGTCGGGCCGGACCGGCAGGTCGGATCGCAGCTCGACCTTGCCGCCGCGGTGGTACTGGAGGTCCACCGTCTCGTTCTTGCGGTAGGTGCCGAAAAGGCCCAGGTACATCGCCAGCCAGCGTCCGGTCCCGACCGTCTCCTTGATCAGCTGCCGGGTGAAGACGATCTCGCCGGCCCGCACGTGGTAGTCGGCTCCCTCGCGCTGTTCGATCCCGTTGACGAACACCGTGTAAGGCGCCTCCGCTCCGGCCGGGAGCTTGATCCGCCGCCCCGCCGCATAGCTGCCCTTCGGGACCTCGGCCTCCGCCGGCCTGCTCATCCGCTCGCCTCCAGGGCCTCGCGGACGGCGTCGAACGGTGTGTCGTACTCGGTCGGGTCGAGCTCCTCGCGAGCGACCGCGCCGCGGAACGGGACGAAGGTCCCGTCGCCCCGGAGGTCGACGCCGGCGACCGGCTTTCGCAGCAGCCCCCTCCCGGCGAGCTGGAGCCGGGCGTGGACCTGGGCCTCGGGCCCGAAGTCCCTCAGCGCGCTCACCGGCTCGGCCGCCCCCTCGGCCCTGATCTCGAGCGCCCGCCGTCGCATCGTCGCCACCGCATCGTC
>DATBHH010000082.1:0-30420 GCA_036557525.1 Solirubrobacterales bacterium
CGTCATGCTCATCCTCGGCATCCTCGCCGCGATCGCCATTCCGGCTTTCTTCAGCCAGAAAGACAAGGCGAACGATGCGTCTGCCAAGGCCATGGTCCGCTCCGCCGAGACGGCGGCCGAGACCTACTCGACCGACCACGGCGGGTCGTACGAAGGCATCTCGCCCGCCGAACTGAAAGCGATCGAGGATACGATCGTGATTGAAAACACGGCCAACACCTACCTGTCGACCGCCACAGAAGAAGCCGGCGGTGAAGGCTACGTCGTGACTGCGACCTCGACGAAGACGGGTAACACGTTCACGATCACCCGCGACGACGAAGGTAACGTCGCCTACACCTGCACCGAAGGCGGTCAAGGCGGCTGCCCGAGCAGCGAAAACTGGGCCGAATAAGCGCCCGGTGAACGCTCCTGAATGAAGGGGCGATCGGTACTGACGACGGGCGGGCCCCAGGGCCCGCCCGTCGCAGTTCTGCGACACCCGTCCAGTCACCCTTTGAGTACCCACTTCTGGCTTTAGTGGAGCGGACGAACCGCCGATAGAGGCCCGACCCGAACTCGTCCTCACCAGCAATATGAAAAGTAAGTACCTGCCAAATCCAGTGCGCAGAGTGCCGGCTTCCGGTGAGGAGGGGAACGTCCTGATCGAAGTGATGGTCAGCGCGATGATGATCACGATCGCCGCGATCGGCGTCTTCAGCGCGTTCACGGCCGCCGAAAAGTCGACCGCCCAGGAGCGTCACGAGGCGCAGGCCCACGGCCTCGCCCAGGCCGACATCGCGCGGCTGCGGACGATGCGGATCTCGCAGCTCTCGCCGACCCTGAGCGAATCGAAAACCGTGACGGTGGAAGGCTCGCCCTACACCGTCGACTCCGACGCCCAGTTCATCAACGCGAAAACCGGGACCGACACCTGCGACGAGAAAGAAGCCTCGGCCGACTACATCCGGATCCGCTCGACGGTCACCTGGCCCGGGATCGGGTCGCGCCCGCCGGTGGCGGAGACGAGCCTCGTCGCGCCGCCGAACAGCACCGTGAGGGCCGAAAGCGGCGCCCTGATCGTCCAGGTTCAGAACGCCAAAGAAGAACTCATTCCCGGAATCCCGATCTCCGGCGACGGCCCGACGCCGTTCAGCCGCGAAACCGGCGAAAACGGGTGCGCCGTCTTCGGCAACCTGCTCGAGGGCGAATACGAAGTCAGCGCCAACGTCCCCGGATTGGTCAACCCCGACGGCGACGAAAGCGGGACGAGCAAGGTCAGCGTCGTTCCCGAGGCGACGAAAACGCTGCCGCTTCTCTACGACACGCCGGGGCAGCTGAAGGCGAAATTCGTCGCCAGGCTCACCGGCGAATCCGCCGAACCGACAGCGGTGGAAGCGCAGGCGATCACCCTCTTCAACACCGGGATGACGGAAGCCCGCGCCTTCAAGTCCACGTCTGGAACCCCCGCCGGTCAACCCGTTCCGGAAATCGAAACGACGAAAAGCCTGTTCCCGTTCAAAGACGGCTACACCGTGTACGCCGGATCGTGCGAAGACAACAATCCCAATCCCTCCGGCCTACATCCCTCCGCAGCCGTCGTCCAGGCGACGGTTCCACTTGTACCCGAAGTCACCCTCGAACTCCCGGTGCTCCACCTGCAGGTCTACAAGACGAAGAAGTCGGAAGAAAAAAAAGTCAAGGCAGGGGTGGTCGAAGGCTCGGTCCGAGACACCAACTGCACCTCGGCGGAACTTCCGTCGATCAAGTTCACGACCAACTCCGAAGGGGCCGCGAACATCCCGGTCCCGTTCAGCATGGCCACCACCGGCTCGATGACCGGGTACACGGTCTGCGCCGTCGGAACGGCGAGTGACAACGAACGACACCTGAGGGAAGAAGTGAAAGTCAGCGTTCCCGCCAGCGAAACGAACGTCCCCGCCGGCGGCGCCGGCAGCGTCTTCCTCCTCGATGGCGCCAAGACGAAATTCGGGAAATGCCCATGATCCGCGACGAGAGAGGCTTCACGCTGGTCGAGATGCTGGTCGGGATGATGACCGCGATGGTCGTCCTCGCGGCGATCCTGATGCTGGTCCAGCTGGCGGTCAAAAGCCAGGACCAGACCGCCGAACGGGTCGCGGCCGACCAGCGCGGGCGGCCGGCGATGAACAAGATCCTCGACCGCCTCCACGCCACCTGCGTCGCCCCGCTGATGACGCCGGTGAAGGAAGGCAGCGATGACAACACGCTGATCCTGCTCTCGAAAGACGGCTCCGAAGCGCTGATGACGCCCGATCGGTACGTCATCGGGCTCACCGGCACGTCACTGACCGAATCGGTCTACGCACCGACCGGGGGCGAACCGCCGGAATGGACCTTCGCCTCGACCCCCAGCAAGACGACGCAGATCGTCGAAGGAGTCGGGCCGGCGGCGATCGGCGAACCGCCGGAAGTCGTGCCGATCTTCCGCTACTACGCCTACGAAGACGCCGACCACGATGGGGTGATCGAAACCGTGCCGCTGAAAACTCCGCTGAGCAAAACCGACGCCAGCCGAACTGTGAGGGTCGACATCGCATTCAGCGTCAGACCCGCCGGCGGCGAAGGCAACGCCTTCGATGCGGTCGCCCTCACCGACTCGGCGACGCTGCGGATCGAACCGGCCTCCGAGGACAGCGCCCAGGTGAACATGCCATGCGTCTGATCACCCGAATCAGATCCCGCCTCCGTCGCCTGCGAACGAGCGAGGACGGATACACGATGATCGCCGCGATCGGCGCCGTCGCGCTGCTCTCGGTCCTCTCGGCCGCGGCTCTCGCCGCCGCCCAGGGCGACCTCGGCCTGACCCAGCGCGACCTCGACCGCAAGAAAGCCTTCGCCGCAGCCCAGGCCGGCATCGCCGACTTCTCTTACCACCTCAACAACGACAACAGCTACTGGGCGAAGTGCACCAACGTCCCGACGCCGAACGCGATGAACAACGTCGGCGAAACGACCAACCGGCGGCAGCTGTCGGGCGGAGGCGAATACGCGATCGAATCCCTGCCGGCGGAAGGGTACGCCAAATGCGACCCGAGCGACGCGGAATCGATGATCGAGAAAGCCGAAGGGGTGGCGGGGACGTTCCGGATCCGCTCGACCGGGTTCGACGGCGACGAGGAAGTCTCGCTGGTCGCCGCGTACAAGCGGACCAGCTTCCTCGACTTCATCTACATGACCAACTACGAGACGTCGGACCCGCTGACCTACGGGACCTCCTCGGAAGTCACCAGGGCGAACAATGAATGCAAGAAGTACCGCCGCGAACACCGCTCTTCCTGGTGCAGCACGATCGTCTTCAGAACCGGCGACGAAATCCGCGGCCCGCTCCACACCAACGACGAACTCGCGGTCTGCGGGTCGCCGAAATTCGGCCGCGGCCCTGCCGACACGATCGAGGTCAGCGCCAAAGACCCGGGTTGGTTCGATTACGGCTGCTCCGGGTTCGGCAAAGCCCAACCGGAATTCGTCGGGCCCCTGAAGACGACCGCCGACACCCTCGAACCGCCGCCGACGAACGGTCAGCTGAAGTCGATCGCGGGGCCCGCCTATACCTTCACCTGCGTCTCGTCGATCGTCCTCAACGGGACGAACATGACGATCGAATCCTACAATTTCAAAGGCACGAAACCGTTCCCCTCGAGCGGCGTCGTCTACATCGCGAACGGCACAGAATCCGACTGCAGCGAAAGTGGACGGAAATGGTCGGCGTGCCCGTCGCTCTCCTCGCCGTACAAGGCGACCTACTCGAAAGAAGTGAAGTGCGGCAACGTCTTCGTCAGCGGCAATTACAGCGGCAGGCTGACGATCGCCGCCGACAACGACATCATCATCAACGGCAACATCAATCGCGAAGGGACGGGGATGCTGGGCCTGATCGCGAACAACTTCATCCGCGTCTGGCACCCCTATCCGACCGAGAGCGGGGCCGGAAGCTGCGGAAGCGGCAGCGGATCTGAAGGGATCGAAAACATCGAGATCGACGCGGCGATCCTCGCGATTGCGCACTCGTTCCTCGTCGACCACTACGACTGCGGTTCGGGCCTCGGGAAACTGACCGTCAACGGCTCGATCTCGCAGCAGTTCCGCGGCCCGGTCGGAACCACCGGCAGCCCCGGCACGGGCTACCTGAAGAACTACACCTACGACGACCGTCTCCGCTACATCGAGCCGCCGCATTTCCTCGAACCTGTCAAATCCTCGTGGCGAATCCAGCGCGAGAACCTCGACATAAATCCCTTCGGCTGATCATCTGAGCCATGGTGGGCACCCTCGCAGGGACGATCTTCGCCTTCTTCGGCGGCGCGATGTCGGGAAGCTTCCTCAGCGTCGTCGCGCACCGGGTGCCGCGCGGCGAATCGATCGTCGCGCCGCGCTCGCGCTGCTCGAGCTGCGGGACGACGATCGCCGCCCACGACAACATCCCGATCTTCTCCTGGCTGCTGCTGCGCGGGCGCTGTCGCAGCTGCGGCGCCCGGATCCCGGCCCGGTATCCGTTGGTCGAGATCGCGACCGGTCTCGCGTTCGCGGCAACGGCGCTGGTTCTGCACGACGAACCGGCTGCGCTGGCCCTAGGCCTCGCCCTCGTCGCGACCCTCGCCGCCGTCACCCTCACCGATCTCGAGCTGCGGCTGATCCCGAACCGGATCCTGCTCGTCTCGGCGATCGGCGGCGTCGCCCTCGCCGCCGCCCTCGACCCGGGGAGCCTGCCCGAACGGGCGATCGCCGCGGTCGCCGCCGGCGGGCTCCTGTTCGCGGTCGCGCTCGCCTACCCGAAGGGGATGGGCCTCGGCGACGTCAAGCTGGCGGCGGTCATGGGCCTCTACCTCGGGCGCTGCGTCGCGCCCGCGCTGCTGACCGCGTTCCTGGTCGGCTCCGTGGTCGGACTGGCGATGATCGCCCGCGAGGGGTCGGCGGCGCGCAAGATGGCGATTCCGTTCGGCCCCTTCCTCGCGATCGGCGGACTGGTCGGCCTCCTCGCCGGCGAACTGATCGTCAATTGGTATCTGACGGCGTTCTGAGTCACCCCAGCGTCAGGTTCTCCTAAAAATCGGTAGTTGCAGGGCGAAAGGTCAACGGCCTTTCTGTCGATTCAGGGAGGGCTCCCGCCCAGACGGCGCAGAGAGACCCCCGATGCAATTCCAGCTCACCAGGAACAAGAAGAACGGCCCGGTCGTCGGCCTCGACATCGAGGCCGGCAGCATCGCCGCCACCGAGGTGAGGGTGAACGGCGCAGTCGAGGTGGTCGGGTCGGCGATCGGCCCGCTCGAGCCCGGCGCCTTCCAGGAAGGCGAGGTGCTGGACGCCGACATCCTCGCCGACGCGCTGAAGTCGCTCTTCTCGAAGAACAAGCTTGCGAAACAGGTTCGTCTCGGGATCGGCAACCAGCGCCTTGTCGTGCGGACGCTGCGGCTGCCCGCGATCGAGGACCCGAAGGAGATGGACCAGGCGATCCAGTTCCAGGCCCAGGAGCAGATGCCGATGCCGCTCGACCAGGCCGTCCTCGAGCACCAGGTCGTCGGCGGGGTCCCGGCCGAGGAGGGCGCCGCCCCGCAGGTCGACGTGGTCGTCGCCGCCGCCCGCCGCGACATGATCTCCTCGTTCGTCCAGCCGCTCCGCCGGGCCGGGCTGGAGCCGGTCGGGATCGATCTCTCGGTGTTCGCGATGATCCGGGCCCTCTCCGGCGTGACCGCCGCGCCCGCAGGCGAGCAGCCGCAGGCGCAGGGGCAGTTCGAGACCGTCCTCTACTGCAACGTCGGCGACGTCACCAACCTCGCCGTCGCCCACGGCCGCGCCTGCCTCTTCGCGCGGGTCTCGCCGGTCGGCCTGGCGGCGATCAGCTCCCGCTTCGGCACCACCCACGGCCTCAGCCCCGAGCACGCCGACCAGTGGCTCGCCCACGTCGGCCTCGAGCAGCCGCTCGAGGCGGTCGAGGGCGACCCGCAGATCGTCGCCGACGCGAGGCGCTACCTCGAAGAGGGAGTGACCGGGCTGATCGACGAGCTCCGCCTCTCGCTCGACTACTACGGGTCTCAGGAGGGGACGCTGCCGGCGCAGCGGATCGTCGTCTGCGGGCCCGGGGTCGCGATCCCGGGCCTGGTGGCGAGGATGGAGGCAGGACTGCCGTACCCGGTCGTCGTCGGGCGCCCCAGCGCCCTCGACGGCTTCGACCCGAACGTGGCCGCGAGGCTGACCCTGCCCTTCGGATTGGCGCTGGAGCAGTAGCGATGAGGCCGATCAACCTCATCCCGCCCCACGAACGCCGTGGCTCTCAGGCGCCGCTGCGCTCCGGCCCGCTGGTCTACGTGCTGGTCGGCGCCCTCGTCCTCGTCCTCGCCGGGGTGACCGCCGTCGTCCTGACCGGCAACAAGGTCTCCGAACGCGAAGGCGAAGTGGCGACGCTCACGAGCGAAGACGCGACCGTCCAGGCCGAAGCCGAACGCCTCACCTCCTACGTCACCTTCCAGACGACCAGCGAACAGCGGGTCGCGACTGTGCAGAGCCTCGCGGACAGCCGCTTCGACTGGGAACGGGTGATGCGCGAACTCGCGCTGATCCTCCCCTCCGACATCTGGCTGTTGGAACTCAACGCCAGCGCCAGCGGCGAAGTTGCGGTGGGCAGCGGCTCGGGCGGCCTGCGCGGCTCGATTGCCGGCCCGGCGCTTGAACTCGAAGGCTGCGCCACAGACCAGGACGCGGTCGCGGGGTTCGTCCGGGCGCTGAAGGACATCGACGGCGTGACCCGGGTCGGCCTCGAGTCCTCCGAACTCGGTCAGGAGGAAAGAGCGACCAGCGAAGAAGTCACCAGCGACAGCAACGAATCCAGCTCCGCCGGCTGCCGGGCGAACATGGCGAAGTTCGAAATCACGGTCGCCTTCGACGCGGCGCCGGTGGCGGACCTCGAAGCTGAAGCGGAAGCGGCCGCCTCGACTGCCGCCGCGCCACCGGCGGGCGAAGAAGCGGGCTCGGAATCCTCGAGCACGACCGAGACCACCTCGACCGAATCGAGCGGAGGCGGGGAATGAAACTCGAGATGACACCGCAGAACCGGGCGATCCTGGCGGCGGTCCTGGTCGCGGTCGCGGCCGTCGCCTTCTGGATGATGGTCCTCAGCCCGAAGCGCGAAGAAGCGTCCAAGCTCGGGACCGAAGTCGAAAGCCTCCAGGCCTCGCTCTCCCAGCACGAATCCGAAGTCCGAGCCGGCGAAGAAGCAAAGGAAGGCTTCTCCGGCGACTACAGGCAGCTCGTCGTGCTCGGCAAGGCGACGCCCGGCGATGACGAAACCGCGTCGCTTCTGGTCCAGGTCAACCACGTCGCCGAAAAGTCGAAGGTCCGGTTCTCGAACCTGCAGCTCGAAGGCTCGGGAGCACAGTCCGAAGCCGAAGCGGCCTCGTCGTCCGCCGGCGCGGAAACGGCGACTCCGACCGAGGCCGCCGCGTCGCTGATGCCGCTGGGCGCCGAAATCGGGCCGGCCGGGCTCGCGGTGATGCCGTACACGTTCACCTTCAACGGGACCTTCTTCCAGCTATCCGACTTCATCCACGGGCTCGATCAGCTGGTGAAGACGAACAAGGAAGCGGTGACCGTCGACGGCCGGCTGGTGACGATCAACGGCTTCACGCTGAAACCCGACACCGTCAAGAAACTGCCCGTGCTCGAAGGGGAATTCTCGGTCAGCACCTTCCTCACCCCGCCCGGCGAAGGGCTCGCCGCCGCCGGCGCAGAACCGGAAGCGACCGGCACGACGACCGAAGCGGCGCCGGCCTCGACCACGATCGGAGGACCGGCCCAATGAACTGGCTGAAGAAGGGCCCCGAACTGAAGCTGCCCTCACTCTCGTCGCTGCGGCGGTCGAAGGATGCGGGCTCTAAGGATGCCGGTGAGAGTGCGGGCGGCGGCCGATTCGAGGCCCCGGGATTCCTCGCCGATCTCTACCACGACCTCCGCGAGCGCCGGCTGCTGCCGCTGATCGCCCTGGTCGTCGTCGGGATCGCCGCGGTCCCGTTCCTGCTCGGCGACTCCGAAGAAGTAGCGGCCCCCTCGCTCGAACCGGGCGGGACCGCCCAATCCTCCAACGCGAGCGGCTCGACCCTCGCCGTGGTCGAGGCCAACCCCGGCCTGCGCGACCCGAAGAAGCGGCTCAAGGGCCGGACGCGGACCAATCCGTTCCGTCCGGTTCCCACCGGGTCGGGCTCGAGCGAAGCGTCGGAAGGTTCGGGCGGCGGATCCGAAGCGACCTCCCTCAGCTCCTCGTCCGGCGGGTCCTCCGAAGAACCGGCTCCGATCGAACTCGAAAACGAAGAAGGCGAAACGGTCACCGTGCGGCCGGCTCCGGCGGGGACTCCCTCGGGCTCCTCCGGCCCGGGCACCACCGGCCCGGTCTCGCCGAATCAGCCGGGCATCCATTACTTCGGCTTCCGGCCCGACGTCCGCTTCGGGATCCAGGGCTCGGATCAGCTGAAGAAGTACGACGAACTCGAGAACGGAACCAGGCTGCCGCAGAAGAAGCCGGTCGCCGTCTTCCTCGGCGTCTCCAGCGACGGGAAGCGGGCCCTCTTCGCCCTCACCCCCGAAGTGATTCTCGTCCACGGCGAAGAAGGCCAGTGCATCGGCGGCGCCCAGAGCTGCGCCCTGCTCAGCCTCAAGGCCGGGGACGCGGTCTCGCTCCTGACCGCCAATCCGGAACGGACGTTCAGGCTCAGCATCACGAGGATCCAGTGGGTCGAAGTCGACCCGCCGGAACCCGAAAAGGCCTCATCGTCCTCGCGCCACCAGATTCTCGATATTTCCCAAAGCTTCAGTAAGTGAAGCACTGGCGCTAAACTCGCTGGAGCGAGGCGATCCGTCATCCGCCTCGGCCCGCGATGAGCGCCGAAAGCAATTCCCAATGCCCCGTTTGCCGGACCGCGGACATCGTCTGCGGCAAGTGGACCCTTCTGATCATCCGCGACCTCGCCGGGGGCACCAGCCGTTTCTGCGAGCTCGAGCGGTCGCTTGAGGGGATCAGCCCGCGGACGCTCTCGCTGCGCCTGCGGGCGCTCGAAGAGGAGGGCGTCGTCGTCCGCCGGACCTTCCCCGAGGTCCCGCCGCGGGTCGAGTACGCGCTGACCGAGAAAGGCCAGGCGCTGGCCCCGCTGATCGAGGACATGCGGCGCTACGGCCGGCGCTGGCTGATGGACGAGGCCGAGGCGGCGGTCGAGAGCGCCGAGCCCGCCGCCGCACCCGCCTAGACGTCCCTGCAAGCGGTCGTGCAGGCGCAGGAGCCCCTGCCGGGGAGGGGAAGCGTGGACTGTGCGCGACCCTGTCCTGAACCAGGCGATCAAGCAGCTCGCGGCCGAAGCGGCGACCTGCTATGCGACGCTCGTCGCCAGCGGCGATCAGATCCCGTTCGACGTCGACGAGCATGCGGGCCCCGACTCCCCCTTTCACAGCTACCGCCCGCTGACCTCCGAGTACGTCCGCGAGCGCGAGGACGAGCTGCGCTCGCTTCCCGGCTTCGAGGCCGCTCGCGACGCGGTCGACGTCGCCGACGTCGCCGCCTCCCACCTGGAGGGCCAGGGCCTCGCTGTACCGGTCGACTCCGGCGAGCGCGCCGCGAAGATGCTCCTTCATTTCTTCGCGGCGCTCTGGGACGGGTGCACCGAGTTCTCGCTCGACCGCGCCCGCCTCGACGCCGCCCTCGCGCTTCTCGACGCCGAGCTGTGCGACGTCGACGAGACCGATTTCCTGATCGCGCCGATCGTCGGCCTGCAGATGCCGCTCGCCCGCCTCCACCTTCCGCACGGGATGCAGGCGGTCCGCGCCGACGCGATCGAGGCTCCGACCGAGGCGATGCGGAGCGAGGGGATGGGCCGCCAGGCCTGGGAGCCTCAGTTCCTGGCGATCGCCGAGCAGGGCGACGGGGAGGAGAGCGCCGCCGAGGCGATGCGGCAGCTGCATGAGCTGATCACCGTCATGAGGCTGTACAAGGAGGGCGGAGTCGGGCTCGGCCCGTATGCGTTCGCGCGGACGGGCGAGGGCTCCTGGAAGCGGGTTGCCACCGGCGCCGGGGCGGTCCGTCCCGGCGGCTACCTGCTGACCCGGAACGAGGCCGAGAGCCTCGCCGAGTTCGCGAGCTCGCTCGAGGTCAGGCCCGACCCCGATGGAGCCCTGGCCTGGGCGGTCGACCGCTTCGAGATGGGACGCAGCCGCGAATCGGCGATCAAGGGCCTGAGCGACCACCTGCTTGCGATGCGCTCGGTTCTCGGCGGCGACGGGCCGGTCGGAGCCTCGCTGCCGAAACGCGCCGCCGCCCTGATCGAGGACGATCCGGTCGCCCGCGGCGTCTGCCAGGAGCGAATCGAGGCGGCGATCGCGCTCGAGCGCTCGCTGATGGCCGGCGGTCCGCCGGCGGGGACACCGGAGCTGGCCGGCTGGATCGAGGAGGGGGTCCGGGAGATCCTCAGCCAGGCCGCGCTGGGGGAGATCGACACCGACCTCGGCGCCGCCGCCGACGAGTCCCTGATCGCCCTCGGCCTGGCCGAGGGGGACGCCGAGATCACCGTCAGCGCCTCATCGCCGCGCGCCCCGAAGTTCCCGGACGTGCCCTCAGAGCTCCCGCATATCCCCGAGCGCCCCGGCATGCCCGGACGCGAAGCGGAGGACATGCCTCGAGAGCTCCCGCATATCCCCGAGCGCCCCGGTATGCCCGGACGCGAAGCGGAGGACATGCCTCGAGAGCTCCCGCATATCCCCGAGCGCCCCGGTATGCCCGGACGCCAAGCGGAGGACATGCCTCGAGAGCTCCCGCATATCCCCGAGCGCCCCGGCATGCCCGGACGCGAAGCGGAGGACATGCCGGAAATTGGTTATTCGTCGCCCTCGGCCGACGCCGATCGCGATCTGACTCCTTCGGCGGAGGCCGAGGGCCCTGCCGACGACTTCTGGAACTCAGAGGAGGATCGAATGAGCTACGACGACGACACGCGAATCATGGAGCCGGTCCCGGCCGAGGACGAGATCAGCATCACGGCGACGAACTGGCTCGAGGAGGTCGAGGTCGACGAGGGCACCACCCTCGAGTGGAGCAGCGCCAGCCGCACCGAGGGCCGCCAGCCGATCGACACCCCGACCGTGCGCCATCTGTTCCCGGTGCCCGAGGACGCCGACTGGCAGGTCCGCGAGCTCGAGTACGACCATTACCGGCGCAGCGCCGGCTAGGTTTCAGCCGCGGCCGGCGGCGAGCGCGACCCGCTCCTCGCTGCTGGCGAACAGGTAGCGGTTGATCTCGCCGAGGCCGCCGAGGTCGTGGACATCCTCGTCCAGGTAGGGGACCCGGATCACGGCGCTGGTCCGCAGCTCGGCGCTGAGGCGCTTGATGTTGCGCGCGTCGCGCTCGGCGAGCGCCTGGTAGTCGGCGAAGTTCTCCGCCACCCGCTTCGCAAGGGCCTCGTCGCCGAGGCTCTCGGCCAGCGCCGCCTCGAGGTCGACCGCGTCCCCGCGCAGCCGCTCGGCCGGGTAGTGCACCTTGTTGACGATCACGCCGCCGAACGGCAGCTTCGCCTCGACCAGCTTGCGATGGAAGTAGACCGCTTCGTCGATCGGCTCGCCCTGCGGCCCGCAGACGACGAGGAAGCAGGTCCGGGAGTCGGCCAGCAACCCGTTGACACGCCGCGCCCGAGCCTGGAAGCCGTCGACCATCCCGCTGAAGGCGTTGAAGAACTCGGCCAGGTCGGCGATCAGGTCGAAGCCGACGATCCGCTTGAGGACCGCGAGCGCGGCCGACGCCCCGCGCCCCGCGACCCGGGCCGCGAGGCCGGTCGGCCGCATGAAGACCCTCAGCGAGCGGCCCTCGATGAACTGGGTCAGGCGCCGCGGCGCGTCGAGGAAATCGAGGGCGTTGCGGGTCGGCGGCGTGTCGAGGACCAGCAGGTCGAAGCGCCCCTCGGTATGGAGCTCGAACAGCTTCTCCATCGCCATGTACTCCTGCGAGCCGGCGAGGGCGTTCGAAATCTGCTGGTAGATCCGGTTTTCGAGGACCCGGTCGCGGGACTCCTCGTCCGGCGCCTGGCGGGCGACCAGCTCGTCGAAGGTCGCCTTGGCGTCGAGCATCATCGCCCACAGCTCGCCCCTCATCTCGACGCCCTGGTGGGCGAAGAGATCCGGGTCGACGCGCTCCGCCTCGTTGCCGAGATCCCTCATCCCGAGCGAGTCGGCGAGGCGTTTGGCGGGATCGATGGTCAGCACGCAGACCCGCAGTCCGCGGGCTGCCATCCCGAGCGCGATCGCGGCCGAGGTCGTCGTCTTGCCGACCCCGCCCGAGCCGGCGCAGATGCAGATGTCCTTGCCGTCGAGGATCTCATCGACCGCGGGCATCAGCCGAGCCTCCGCGAGAGCCGGCGCGCCGCCTCGACGTCGAGGTCGGGCTCGAACAGGAAGGGAAGCGTTTTCACCGGGGTCCCGACGCGGCGCCGCAGCCGCGCCAGCTGGGCCCGCTGCGAGCGGGCGCGGCCGTGCTCGGAGAGGGCCGCTCGCGCCGCCGCGCGCTTGACCCCGTCGGCCCGGTCGACGAGCGTCGCCAGTCGCTCGGCCTCCTCCCTGGTGAACCGCTCGGGGTAGAGGCCGTTGACGTAGATCCGATCGACCGCGACGCCGACCTCGTCGCGGAGGTCGTGCTCGAGCGCCGCCGACTCGTTGACCGGCATCTCCTCGGGCAGGGCGACGATCGCGGTTCCGGTGTGGTCCTGGTCGGTGATCAGCCGGTTCAGCTGCTGGGCCTGGGAGTGGATCGGCCCGACGCGGGCGATCGCGGCGAACGTCCGAGGCGTCTGCAGGAACCCGATCCCGTGCCCGGTCGCGGGGGCGTCGACGATCACCAGGTCGTACTTACGGCCCGTCTTGACCTTGCGGTCGAGCTGGGTCAGCTCCCAGATCTTCCCGATCGTCACCAGCTCCTTCAGCCCCGGGGTCGCGGCGGCGAGATAGTTGAAGACGCGGCTGCGGAACAGCAGGTCCCTCATCGCCCGGACCTTGAGCTGGAGCAGGACGTACTCGCGCATCGACTCGTCGGGGTCGATCGAGATCGCCCACAGGTTCTCCTCCATCTCGACCTCGTGGAAGCCGACCTCGGCGTGGTCGAAGACCCGCGAGGCGTTCTCCTGCGCGGCGACCTCGCAGACGATCGCCCGCTTGCCCTCGGCGGCGGCGCGCAGCCCGAGCGCCACCGACACGGTGGTCTTGCCGACGCCCCCCTTGCCGGTCACGAAGACCAACCGCTTGTCGAGCAGGTCCGGGATCGGGCAATTCCTAGCAATTTCGCTGTGTGGAAGGAAAAGCGGGTAGCCATGCGAATACGGCCGCAATGGGATTCCTCAGCAGAAAGTCCAAGCAGGCCGAGACGACCGTCGTCGAGGAGCATCCGATCGATCAGGAGCTTCAGGAGATGGAAGAGGCGGTGCCGGAGGTGGCCGGATCCCCCGATACCCACACCGCCCAGCCGGCGGGTCCTGTCGTGGGGGAGGACACCTCCTCCTCGCAAGCTGCGGGGGAGGAGCCCACCCCCGCGCCACCCGCCGGAGAGGCGGAGAAGATCTCCGGAGAGGCGGGCACGACCGACGCCGGCTCTCCAAGGGCCGAGGGTTCGGGCGAGCCTGAGCCCGACGACGGGCGCATGATGGCCAAAGACCTGATTGCGCCGAGCAGGCATGAGGTGGTGAAGGAGGACGTGGAGACCGAGGGGGACGTGAAGCATGCCGAGGTGATCGCGTTCGCCAACCAGAAGGGCGGGGTCGCGAAGACGACCACGACCCTCAACCTCGCGGTCGCCTTCGCCGAGTCCGGGCACCGCGTGCTCTGCATCGACCTCGACCCGCAGGGGAACCTGACGATGAGCCAGGGGATCGATCCCGACAAGGTCGAGAAGAGCCTCTACGACGTGCTGGTCAACGACATGCCGATCAGCGAGGTGATCCAGCACCGGGAGATCGACATCGCGGTCGCCTCGATCGACCTCGCCGGCGCCGAGATCGCGATGAGCACGAAGATCGGCCGCGAGCGCTCGCTGGAAAAGGCGCTGAAGGAGGTCTCCGCCGACTACGACTTCGTCTGCATCGACACGCCGCCGAGCCTCGGGCTGCTGACGATCAACGCGCTGACCGCGGCGACCAAGGTGATCGTCCCCGTCCAGTGCGAGTATCTGTCGATGCGCGGGCTGGTCCAGCTCCAGAACACGCTGAAGATGATCCAGGAGAACCTGAATCCGGAGGTGAGGATCGAGGGCATCCTGCCGACGATGCTCGACTCGCGGACCGTCCACGCCAAGGAGGCGGTCGAAATCCTCGAGGAGAACTTCGGCGACCTCGTCTTCAAGTCGCGGATCCGCAAGGCGATCAAGTTCGCCGAGGCCCCGGTGAAGGGCTCCAGCGTGCTCAAGTACGATCCCGAAGGGAACGCCGCCAACTACTACCGGGAGCTTGCTAAGGAGGTCTTGGCCAATGAGTCGGCGTAAGCGGGCGAGCATGCGCGAGGGTCCTCTCGCCGACCTCTTCCGCTCGACCGCCGATGACGCCCCGGTCGATCCGCCCGAGCTTGGGGCGCGCCGGCCCGCGGGTCCTGTCACGGGGGAGGACACCTCCTCCTCGCAGGCCGCGGGGGAGGAGCCCACCGCCGCGCCACCCGCGGGAGGCGCGTCTGAGACTGACGCGGATCAGGTCGAAGCGTCGCCGGTCGAGCGGGAGGGGGCGGCTCTCGAAGAGGAGCCGAGGACTTATGCGGAGACTTCGACGGAGACGCCGCCCGAGAGATTGAAGCGAGTGTTCGAGGAGCCGGCGGTGCGCGACGAGCGGGTCCTCGACACGCCGCGCTACGGGCGGGAGGAACCCGAATACGAGCCGCTCGGCAGCGGCCAGCCCCACCACCCGGTGATCCGGGTCGTCGGCGTCGGCGGCGCCGGCGTCAACGCGGTCAACCGGATGGTCGAGGCCCGCGTGCCGGGGGTCGAGTTCATGGCCGTCAACACCGATCTGCAGTCGCTCCAGCTCTGCGTCGCCGACGTCACCGTCCACATCGGCGAGGCGCAGACGCGGGGCCTGGGCGCCGGAGCCGACCCCGAGCTCGGGCACCGTTCGGCGTTCGACGAGCAGGATCGGCTGAAGCGGCTGCTCAAGGGCTCGGACATGGTCTTCGTCGCCGCCGGCGCCGGCGGCGGCACCGGTACCGGCGCGGCGCCGGTGATCGCCCGCCTCGCGCGCGAGGTCGGCGCTCTCACGGTCGGGATCGTGACCAAACCGTTCAGCTTCGAGGGCAGCAGGCGCGGCAACCAGGCCGGCAAGGGAATCGAGGCGCTCGCGGCCGAGGTCGACACCCTGATCGTCGTCCCCAACGACCGTCTGCTCGAGGTCCTCGACCAGCAGACGTCGATGGTCGAGGCGTTCCAGGTCGCCGACGACGTGCTGCGCCAGGGAGTCCAGGGGATCTCCGACCTGGTCACGCTGCCGGCGCTGATCAACCTCGACTTCGCCGACGTGCGGACGATCATGTCCGACGCCGGGCGGGCGCTGCTCGGGATCGGGATGGGAACGGGCGAGGGGCGGGCGATGCTCGCCGCCGAAAAGGCGATCTCCTCGCCGCTGCTCGAGACCTCGATGGAGGGCGCGCGCTCGATCCTGCTCTCGATAACGGGCGGCGACGACCTCTCGCTGGTCGAGGTCAGCGAGGCGGCGAAGCTGGTCGGCGACGCCGCCCACCCCGACGCGAACATCATCTTCGGCGCCAACGTCGACGATGCACTGACCGACCAGGTTTGGGTGACCGTCGTCGCGACCCGTTTCGATGGCCGCTCGACCCCTCCGCGGCGCGGCGGCGAACCGACGATCCGGCGCACCAAGGGTGAGGGCCGCGGGCGCGGCCGGGCGTCGAGCCGCGACGAGCTCGGGAGCCTCGACGTCCCAGAGTTCCTGCCCGGGTAGCCCGGCCCCGTGACCGGGGTCGTCGCCGCAGGCCATCCCCTGACCGCCGAGGCGGGCGCCGGCGTCCTGCGCGCCGGTGGCAACGCGGTCGACGCCGCGGTCGCCGCGGTCCTGGCCTCGTTCGCGGTCGAGAGCCCGCTGACCGGCTTCGGCGCCGGCGGCTTCATGATCGTCCACGGAGCCAAGGCCCGCCCGACCTCCTCCGACCGCGGGAGCGACCGAGCGTCGAACTCTGACTCTCGCGAGGGAGCGGGAGCAGAGGAGGGGGTCGGAACTCATTTGATCGATTTCTTCGTCGCGGCGCCGGGGCTCGATGAGCTCGAGCGCGAGGCGGAGCTCGTCCCCGTTCCGGTCCACTTCGACGCCGAGACGGTCCAGACTTTCTACGTCGGTCCGGCCTCGTGTGGCGTCCCGGGAACGGCGGCGGGGCTGGCGCGGGCGATCGAGCGGTTCGGCTCGATGCCGCTCTCGGAGCTGACCGCTGACGGTGTTCGGCTGGCGCGTGAGGGAGCGCCGGTCAACTCCGAGCAGGCCTACATCCTCGACATCCTCGCTCCGATCCACGCCCGCCTCGAGGGCACCCGCGAGCTCTACGCTCCCGGCGGCAGGCCGCTGCGGGAGGGGGACGCGTTCCGCTTCCCCGAGCTGGCCGAGGAGCTCGAACGGTTCGGGGCGGAAGGGGCGGAGCCGTTCTACCGCGGCGAGGTGGCGGGCGCGATCGCGTCCCACGTCGCCGCCGAGGGCGGATCGATCGGCCGCGGCGATCTCACCGCCTACGAGGCGGTCGAGCGCGACCCGATCCGTGCCGCCTTCCGCGGGACCGACGTCCTGACCAACCCGCCGCCGTCCTCGGGCGGGATCCTCATCGCCTACTGCCTCGGGCTGCTCGAGCGCCTCGGCGAGCGCAGCGGCCCCGAGCAGCTGGTCGCGGCGATGGGGGCGGCCAATCGAGCCCGCGGGGAGGAGTTCGCGGAGGCGCTCTACGGGACCGGCCTCGGCGAGCTGCTGCTCGCTCCGGAGGCGCTCGATCTCGCGGCCGCCGACCTGCTCGGCTCGACGACCCACATCTCGGTCCTCGACGAGGAAGGGATGTGCGCCTCCGTCACCTGCTCGAACGGCTCCGGCTCGGGGGTACTCGTCCCCGGGACCGGGGTCATCCTCAACAACATGCTCGGCGAGGAGGATCTGAACCCCCTGGGCTTCCACGCGATCGCGCCGGGGCGCCGGGTCCCCTCGATGATGGCCCCGAGCGTCGTCCTGCGCGACGGTGAGATCGAGCTCGGCCTCGGCAGCGCCGGCTCGAACCGGATTCGCTCGGCGATCGTGCAGACGATCGTCCGCGCCGTCGAGGAGGGGATGGCGGCGGACGAGGCGGTGCGCGCCCCGCGTCTCCACTTCGAGCAGGGAATCGTCCAGGCCGAGCCGGGGATCGACGAGGAGGCGCTGGCGCGGATCGAGGAGCGGGGAATCCGGGTCCTGCGGCGGCCGCGGATCAATCTCTTCTTCGGCGGCTGCCAGGCCGTCGCCCGCGATCGCGCCACGGGGGCGTTGAGTGGAGGCGGTGACCCCCGGCGCGGCGGTAGCGTTGCTTCAGCATGAGCGCGGAGCGGGCGGGCACGGGCATAGATTTCGAGTCGGAGGGGCTGCTCGAGGGCGTCGAAGGCGAGGCCCGCGACGCGCGGCTCGAGCTGCTCGAGCGGCTGAACTCGGAAGGAGTCCCGCTCGAGCAACTGCGCGAGGCGGTCGCCGCCGCCCGCCTGACCCTGCTTCCGGTCGAGCGCGCGCTGGCCGGCGACGGACCGCGCTACACCCCGCGTGAGATCGCCGAGCTCTCGGGCGTCGACCTCGACCTCCTCCAGCGGGCGACGGCCGCGATCGGGATCCCCTACCCGGACCCCGACAGCCGCACCCTGACCGAGGCCGAGCTCGAGGCCGCCCATCGTGTCCGGGCCTTCCTCGACGCCGGCCTGCCCGAGGACGGGATCATCCAGGTGGCGCGGACGATCGGGACCGGGACCGCGCGAATCGCGGCCGCCAATCGCGAGCTGACGGTGAGGACGCTGATGCAGCCCGGCGACACCGAGCGCGACCTCGCGCTCAGGTTCGCGGCGGCCGCCGAGCACCTGATGCCGCTGATCGAGCCGACGCTCGTCTACGCCCTGCGCGCGCACACTCTCGAGCAGGTTCGGCGCGACGTGATCGGCGGCGCCGACCTCGCCTCCGGCGAGATCCGCGGGACCGCCGAGCTCGCGGTCTGCTTCGCCGACCTGGTCGAGTTCACCCGTCTCGGCGAGGAGATCGCCCCCGAGGAGCTCGGCTCGGTCGCGGGCAAGTTCGAGGAAATGGCGATCGAGGTCGCGGCGGCCCCGGTCCGGCTGGTGAAGATGATCGGTGACGCGGCAATGCTCGTCTCGAGCGAGCCCGGTGCGATGCTCGAGGCCGCGGTTCGTCTGGTCGAGACCGCCGACGCCGAAGGCGAGGAGTTCCCCTACGTGCGCGCCGGGATCGCCTGCGGCCCGGCGATAGCCCAATCGGGCGACTATTACGGCAGCTCGGTCAACAAGGCGAGCCGGATCAGCGGGATCGCCCGGCCGGGTAGCATCCTCATCGACGAGGCGACGAAGGACGCGGTGAGCGAAGGCTACGACTACTCGTTCGCCGGCGAGCGCCGCCTGAAGGGCTTCGACGGGCGGGCGAAGCTGTTCCGCGCCAGGCGCGCCGGCGCCCCGCGATAGGGTCCGACCGCCGATGGCTCTCGTCGACTACTCGCTCGAGGACGGGGTGGCGACGATCGCCATGGACGACGGCAAGGTCAACGTCCTCTCGCCGGCGATGCTGGGCGAGATCTCCTCGGCGCTCGATCGCGCCGAGACCGACGGCGCGATCGTCTTGATAACGGGGCGTGAGCAGACCCTCTCCGCCGGGTTCGACCTGAAATGCCCGCCCGAGCAGGCGGCGGAGATGATCGGCGGCGGCGCCCGGCTCGCCGAGCGGCTCCTCTCCTTCCCGTCGCCGGTCGTCGCGGCCTGCAACGGCAACGCGATCGCAATGGCGGCCTTCATGCTGCTCTGCTCCGACGTCCGGATCGGCGTCGACGGAAACTTCCGGATCGGCCTCAACGAGGTCGCGATCGGGCTGACGGTTCCCTGGTTCGGGATCGCGGTCGCGCGGCACCGCCTGGCGCCGCCCTATTTCGACCGCTGCGCCGTGACCGCGGCGATGCTCGGGCCCGAGGAGGCGGTCAGGGCGGGCTTCCTCGACCGCCTGGTCGCTGCAGATGAGCTGCGAGGCGAGGCGCTCGGGGCCGCGAGCGAGCTCAAGCAGCTCAAGATGGACGCCCACCGCGCGACGAAGCTCCGCGTCCGCGCCGACGTGCTCGAAGGCGTCCGCGACGGGGTCGAGCGGATCGGCAGCCCCGACCGCGAGTGGTGAGCGGTCGCGCTCGCAGGCGTGGGGAAGTCACACCGGAAACGCCGATCGCGAGAGCAGCGAACGCCTCAGGAGGGGCGGCGGCCGGAGGCGAGCAGGTTGTAGAAGAGCTCCGCCGGGAGGCGCGGCTCGAGCAGCTGCGTGTCGACCCTCTGCAGCGCGATGTAGCTGTTGAAGGCGAACCTGCGCCAGCTCCAGGAGACGGATTCGGGCTCGGCGGTCGACTCGAGGGTCCGCAGCCCCCAGCCCCAGGCGTTCGCGAGCAGCTCTTCGCCGCAGACCCGCCTCCGCTCGAACCCGGAGTCACGCAGCAGACGCCGCAGGTCAGCCGGCGCGAAAGCGTGGACGTCGACCTCGCCCTCGAGCGAGTGGTCGTGGGAGAGATCGGCCTCGGGGACGCCCCGCCGACGGGCCCCGACCAGGGCGCGCCAGGCCGGGGCGGCGAGGATCCCCGCCCGCTTCGGTACCTCGGCGAGCATGTCGCCGTACCGGGACGGCTCGCCGGCGAAGACGATCGCGCCGCCGGGACGCAGGACGCGCCTGAACTCGGCGAAGGCGCGATCGACGTCGGGGATGTGGTGGAGGACCGCGTGGCCGAAGACGATGTCGAAGCTCTCGTCCGCGAACGGGAGCTGCTCCGCCTCGGTGGCGACCGTCGTCGCGTTCACGCCGAGTGCCTCGGCGGTGCCCGACAGCCGATCGAGCATCCCCGGTGAGATGTCGGTCGCGGTCAGGCGCTCGACGATCCCGAGCTGGACGAGGTTGAGCGAGAAGTAGCCCGTGCCCGAGCCGATCTCGAGCCCGTCTCCGAAGCGCTCGCCGCCGAGCCCGCCGAGCGCCTTCGAGAGCTTCAGCCGCACCTGCCGCTGGCCGGTGGCGCCGAAATCGATCCCCCACTTGGCGTCGTATTCGTCGGCGGCGGCGTCGTGATAGCGGGTGTTGACGTCCTTGATGTGCTCCGGCGTGGCTATCGGCGAGGCGGGCATTCGCGCGCGGCACTCTAGATGAACCGCGGCGGTCGAATCCGTGTACCTTGCGGACGATGAGAGCCGCGGTCCCCAGAATGCGGCTGACGGGCTTTCTGGCGATGACCGCGGCGGCGCTCGCATTCGCCCTCGCGGCACCGCCGGACGGGCGATCGGCGGACCGGATCTACTGGACCAGCTTCGACAGCGGAACCGTGCAGTGGGCCAACCTCGACGGCAGCGGCGGCGTCCACGAAGTGAACCCGGGAGCGGCGACGATCTCACCGATGGGATACGGGCTGGGCAACGCGATCGACCCCGCTCAGGAACGGGTCTACTGGGCAAACCAGCAGCAGGGCAAGATCGACTGGGCGAACCTCGACGGCAGCGGTGGCGGCGATCTCGACACCGGCGCGGCGACGGTCAACGGACCCTCGGGGCTCTCCTTCGACCCTCGGGGGCGCCGCGTCTTCTGGTCGAATGAAAGCGGTCAGATCTCCTACGCGAGGGTGGACGGGAGCGGCGGCGGCGACCTGAGCACCACCGGGGCCACCGCGACGAAGCCGTTCGGAGCCACGGTCGACCCGGCGACCAATCGCGTCTACTGGACCAACTTCGAATTGGTCGGCTCGATCTCCTATGCGAGCCTCGACGGAGGCGGCGGGGGCAATCTGAGCGTCACCGGCGCCGCCCCGCTCCAGTATCCGTTCGGCCTCGCGATCGACGACGCGGCGCGGCGGATCTACTGGGCCAACGACACCGCCCCCGGTGCGATTTCCGCCGCCGATCTCGACGGCGCCAACTCGGTCGAGGTCGATCGGCGGGGCCTGGAAATGCAGGGCACCTATGGGGTCGCCGTCGATCCCGAGGCGGGGCGCGTCTACACCGCCCTCTTCGCCGGCAACGAGCTCGCCTTCCTCAACACGAACGGCACCGGCGGGGCGACGCTCCCGTTCGGTCTGCCGAAAGAAAGCGGCCCCAACTATCCGACGATCTACAGGCAGCCGGAGGCGACCGGCGCACCGACTCTGTCGGCGAAGCCACCCCTGACCCCGAGGCCCAAACGCAGGCGCGGGCCGGCGCCACTGCCGAAGCTGATCGGCTCACGGCTGTCCTGCTCGGGCGGGAGCTTCGCGCCCGACCTGATCGAGGCCCACCTCTACAGGGCGCCGGTCACCATCGTCGACGTCCTGACCGGCGACGGTGAGCCGGTCAGGAGCTTCGGCGTCATCGACCACGGCCTCGCCGCCCCGCCCCCGGCGGAAGAATTCACCGCCGACGCGGTCGGCGACTACCGCTGCCAGAGCGTGGGGGCCAATATCGCCGGCAGCGCAGGCCGGACGTCTCCTCCCGTCGCGATCTTCAAGACCGGCAAGCTGAGGCGGAACCTGAGGAAGGGCTCTGCGAAGCTGGCGGTCGAGCTTCCCGCCGAGCCGGGCACCCTGAAGCTGGCCACCAAGGGCCTCAGGGCCGTCTCCCGAACCGCGTCCGGCGATACCGCCGTCGTCCTCAGGCCGACCGGCGCCAGGAAGAGAAAGCTGGCCCGGACCGGCAAGCTGAAGGCGATCGCCCGGCTCACATACACGCCCCCCGGCGGGGCGCCCGCCACGCTGCGCACCCGCGTCACCCTCCGCTCGCGCTGACCCCTCGATCGATGTCGTAGAACCTTCGAGCATGAGGAGGGAAGTGCGACCTCAATAGCGTGCCGGGGAATGGAGGCCGAGTTCCTGCAGGAAAATCAGCCGCCGGGCGTGCCGCCGCTGCCGCTGACCGGCGAGCGGACCCTGCCCGACGTCCCCGAGGAGAACTACTGGTTCAGGCGCCACCTCGCGGTCTACGAGTGGATCGCCGAGCGGGTCGCGGGGAAGCGGGTCGTCGACATGGCCTGCGGCGAGGGCTATGGATCCCACCTGCTCGCCGCCTCCGCCGCCTCCGTGGTCGGGGTCGATGCCAACCCCAAGGCGCACGAGCACGCCCGGCTGCGCTACGTCCGCCCCAACCTGCGCTTCGAGCGGGAGCTGGTCGAGAGCTTCTCCGAGCCGTGCGAGGCGGTCGCCTTCCTGCAGACGATCGAGCACGTCGAGGACGCGGGGGCGATCCTCGATCACTTCCGCTCGATGCTCGAGCCCCGGGGCGTCGCCTACGTCTCGACGCCCAATCTCCTGACCCTGGCGCCGCCGGGCGCCGAGAAGTCCGACAACCCCTGGCACGTCCACGAGTACCGGGCCGATGAGTTCGGCGCCCTCTGCCGCGATCACTTCGACAGGGTCGAGCTCCTCGGTCTCTTCCACACGCGCCGCCTCCGGGCGCACGAGCTCGCGATCCGGCTCGGCTGGGACCGCGTCCACAGCGCGCTGCGCCTGACGAAGCCCTTCTACGACCGCTTCACCCCGTCGATCTCGACCGCCGACTTCGCGCTCCGCGCGGGAGACCTCGACCGGGCACTCGACTTCCTTGCCGTCTGCCATGCTTGACGAGCACGGCGCCGGCGACCTCGCGATCGTCCTCCATTCCCACATGCCATACGTCGAGGGGTTCGGGACCTACCCGTTCGGCGAGGAGTGGCTCTTCGACGCGATCGTCCGCTCCTACCTGCCGGTCCTCGAGGTCGCCGAGCGGTTGACGATGACGGTCACCCCGGTGCTCGCCGACCAGCTCGAGGACGCGGGGACGCGCGAGCGCCTGCGGGAGTTCCTGATCGGCCTCCGGGTCGGGGCGGCCGAGGCCGATCTCGGCCAGGTGCCTCCCGAGTGCCGCGAGGCCTGCGAGGCCGAGCTCGGCCGCTACCGCCACGCGCTCGAGCTGCTCGACGCGGCCGGCGGCGACCCCCTGCGGGCGTTCCGCGAGGCCGCCGAGTCGAGCCGGATCGAGCTGGCGGCATCGGCTGCGACCCACGCGGTGCTGCCGATGCTCGCGACGAGGTCGGCGCTGCGGCTCCAGCTCGACTCCGGGATCCGCTCGCACCGGCGCCGGTTCGACTGGAACGGAGGTTTCTGGCTGCCGGAGTGCGCCTACGTACCCGGACTCGAGGGAGCGCTCGCCGAGCACGGGGTGCGCTGGTTCTGCGTCGACCAGAGCTCGCACCGGGAGCCGATCGCCGCGCTGTCCCCGGTCGCGACCGGGGCGGGCCCGGTGGCGCTGCCGATCGACTGGGAGGCGGTGAGCTGGCTCTGGTCGCTCGAGGGCTACCCATCCGACCCCGCCTATGCCCAGTTCGCCGGCAAGTCGCTGCGGGGGATCCGGATCTGGAAGGTGGGCGGGGGCGCGTACGAGCCGGAGGCCGCTCGCGCGGCGGCGCGGCGACAGGCGGATGAGTTCCTCGCCGCCGCCGCCTCCCGCCTGCGCGAGTTCTCGGCGAAGCGCGAGCGGCGCGGCCTCCTCGTCTTCGCGATCGACACCGAGCTTCTCGGCCACTGGTGGTCGGAGGGCGCCGCCTGGCTGGGGGAGGTTGTCACCGGGGCCGAGGGGGCGGGCGTCAGGCTCCTCACCGCGACCGAGGCACTGAGCGAGCACGAGCCGGTCGAGGTCCCGATCGAGGCGTCCACCTGGGGGGAGGGGAAGGACCTCAGCACCTGGGACTCGCCGCCGGTGGCCGACCTCGCCTGGGGCGCGAGGCGGCTCGAGCTGAGGCTCCTGCGGGCGCTTTCGCGCGGCCTTCGCGGGCCGGCGGCGATGCGCGCCGCCCGCGAGCTGCTCGCCGTCCAGTCCAGTGACTGGGCTTTCCTCGACCGGCGCGGCGAGGCCGGCGACTACGCCTACCAGCGAGCCACGGGCCACGCCGAGGCGGCGCTGGAGGCCATAGACTCAGGATCTGCCCCAGATCCGCATATGCGCGCGCTAGCCCCGGACCTCAGCATCTCATCGCTCCTGCAGCCCTGAGCTCTCTCGGATGACCCGAGTCCTCGTCCTCTCCTGGGAGTACCCGCCGCTGATCGAGGGAGGCCTCGCCCGCCACGTCCGCAAGCTCTCCGAGGCCCTGGTCGAACGCGACGTCGAGGTCCACGTCCTCACCCGAGGCGGCGAGGAGTCGCCGGCCGAGGAGCGGACGAACGGCGTCCTCGTCCACCGCATCCGCGAGCCCCGGCGCCCGACCGACCTCGGCGAGTTCGTCGCCTGGGTCGAGCGGATGAACTCCGACATGCTGGCGCGCGGGGTCGAGCTCGGCGACCGTTTCGAGTTCGACCTGGTCCACGGCCACGACTGGCTCGTCGCCAACGCCTGCGACCACCTCGCCAAGCGCTTCGACGCGCCGCTGCTGGCGACGATCCACGCCACCGAGCACGGTCGCCACCAGGGCTGGGTCGACAAGCACCCGCAGCGCTACATCCACGAGGTCGAGCGCTGGATCGCGAACCGGGCCGAGCGCGTGATCGCCTGCTCGCACTACATGCGCGAACAGATCGCCGACATCTTCGGGGTCGAGGAGGAGCGGATCAGCGTGATCCCGAACGGGATCGACCCCGATGACCTCCAGCCGCAGGACCCGGGGGAGCTGAACCGTCTGCGCTCGGAGTTCGCGGCCCCCGAGGAGAAGCTGGTGCTGCTGATCGGCCGCCTGGTCTACGAGAAGGGGTTCCAGCTGGCGCTGGAGGCGATGCCGCGGCTGATCGAGGAGGCCCCCGGAACCCGCTTCCTCGTCGCCGGCTCCGGCACCCACGAGGACGAGCTCCACCGCCAGGCCGAGGAGCTGGGGCTGATGGAGCACGGGACCTTCCTCGGCTGGATCGGCGACGATGTCCTCCACTCGCTCTACCGGATCGCCGACCTCACCGTCGTGCCGTCGATCTACGAGCCGTTCGGGCTGGTGGCGCTGGAGGCGATGGCGTCCGGCTGCCCCTGCATCGTCGCCGACACCGGCGGCCTGCGCGAGGTGGTCCCGCACGAGGAGGTGGGCCTCCGCTTCCGCGCCCGCGACCCCGAAGCGCTGGCCGAGGTCGCGGTGCGGGTCCTCTGCGACGACGAGCTCGGCCGCCGCCTGGTCGCCGAAGCCTACGAGCACCTGCGCCGGTTCGACTGGGGCGACGTCGCCGAGCAGACCGCCGCCGTGTACTCGGGCCTCACTCGGGGATCGGCAGCGTCGTCTCGGCCTTCGGGTCGGGCTCGACCGGATGCGGCCAGCGCAGCTCGCGGGGCGCCTCGCGCATCCTGATCACCCGCGCCGGGCTGCCGGCGACGACCGCGTTGGCCGGGACGTCGCGGGTCACCACCGAGTTGGTGCCGACGATCGAGTTGTCGCCGACCCGGACCCCGCGCAGGATGCACGCCCCGTATCCGATCCAGACGTTGGAGCCGACCTCGACCTCGCGCATGTAGATGCCCTGCTGCCGGATCGGCCGCTCGACCTCGACGACGCCGTGGTCGAAGTCGATGAACATCGCCCGGTCGGCGATCACGCACTGCTCGCCGATCCGCACCCGCCGGTAGGCGGAGATCGTGCACTCCTGGCCCATCACCGTCTTCGGCCCGATCTCGACGACCCCCTCGTGGCAGCGGATCTTGGTCCCATGCCCGATCCAGACAAAGCGCCCGAACTCGACCCGGCCGCGCGGCGCGATCTGCAATTCGAGGCCGCTGCCGAAGAAGACGGGCCCGTCGGTGCGCCAGCGCCAGCCGGCCCCGGTGAAGAGCCTCCGCCTCAGATACCGGCCGAGCAGGAGCGCGTACCTCGGCGTCAACATCCCGTTGCGCGCGTAGAAGCGGAGCGAGCGGATCACGGCGGCGGGAACTCTAGACTCAGCCCGGTGATCGCGAGCCGCTGAGCCAATGACCGATGTTGCGAAAGACGCCTCCCTCGCCGAGCGCCTCGTTGCCGGCGACAAGCGGGCCCTCGCCCGCGCGATCACCCTGATCGAGTCCGACGACCCGGCCGGGTGGGAGCTCGTGCGCGAGGTCTACCCGCGGACCGGGAGCGCCAGGATCGTCGGCTTCACCGGCCCGCCGGGGGTCGGCAAGAGCACCCTGATCGGAGCGCTGACCGCGGAGCTCCGCAAGTCCGATCGGGACATCGCGGTCCTCTCGATCGACCCCTCGAGTCCGTTCACCCGCGGCGCTCTGCTCGGCGACCGGATCCGCCTCTCCGACCACTTCCTCGACCCCGGGGTGTTCATCCGCTCGATGGCCTCGCGCGGTGCCCTCGGCGGCCTCTCGGAGGCGGCCCTGCAGGTGGCGCTGGTGATGGACGCCGCCGGCAAGGACGACGTCCTGATCGAGACGGTCGGCGTCGGCCAGGGCGAGATCGACATCGTCGATCACGCCGACACGATCGTCCTCGCGCTGATGCCGGGCTCCGGCGACTCGATCCAGGCGCTGAAGGCGGGGGTGATGGAGATCCCCGACGTGATCGTCGTCAACAAGGCCGACCACCCGATGACCGACACGATGGTGCGCGAGGTCCGCAGCGTGCTCTCCCTCTCGCAGGACCCGGATGGCTGGACCGTGCCGATCCTCCGCACCGAGGCGGCGCGGGGGGAGGGGGTCGCGGAGCTGGCCGAGAAGATCGACGAGCACCGCGCGCACATCGAGGCCGCCGGCACGCTCGAGGAGCGCCGGGCCCGCAACCTCCGCAACGAGGTGCTGGGGATCGCGGCCTCGCGGATGCGGCGCCGGCTCGAGGCGACCGCGGCCGAGGACCCCGAGACGGCGGCGCTGCTCGAGCGGGTCGTCAGCCGCGAGCTCGACCCGGCGAGCGCCGCGTCGACGTTGCTCGAGAGGAGTACCGATGGCTGACACCACCGAGTCGATTCCCGAGGCGGGGCCTCCCTCGCGGGACCAGGCGGCCGCCTGGGTCGGCTGGAAGCTCGACGAGGTCGGCGGCGCCCCGGTCGGGCGCGTCCACTCGGTCTACGTCGACAGCGAGAGCGGCGCGCCGGCCTGGGTGATCGCCGCCCTCGAGGGGGGTGGGGTCCTCGGCCGGCGCCGCCCGATCCTCGTCGCGGTTCCCCTCCGCGACTGCGCCGGAGCCGCCGGCCGGGTCTGGAGCGCGTATCCGCGCGACCCGCTGCGCGGCGCTCCGATCGTCGACCCGAGGAGGCCGCTGCTGCGCGAGCACGAGCTCACGATCTGCGGTCACTACGGGATCGGCGAGGGGCTCGGGCGCGCCGCCGAAGTGGCGGGCCGGGCGGAGGGGTCGGTGACCTCTCAGCCGTTCGCCATGTAGTCGATCTCGATCAGGTGCAGGCGGGCGTCGCCGGTGAGGGTGTCGTCCGGGTCAGCGCCATTGCGTTCGACCATCACCCCCAGCAGCTGGCCGTCGTGGAGCGCATTGGCGGGAATTCCGAAGGAGGCGCTCCGCAGGTCGCCACCGCCGCTGGTGGACTGTTCATGTTCGATCGGAGTCAGAGCATCTTCGACGTTCTGACCCTCGCTGACGACGGCGTAGGTCATGTCCCAGGCCACGGTCCCGGTGGCGGTGGCGCTCCAGAGGACCCGCACGGTCATCCTCGTGCCTTCGACCCTGCTGCCGGGGACGTCGGTCGCCAGCGACGCGAAGCCGGGGCTCCCGGAGAAGGAGAGGGCCGGGACCGGTCCGACCGAGATCGATTCCGGCGCGGTGCCTCCTCCGGTCACCAGCTGCCCGGGAGTGAACACCAGCCGCCGCTGGCGGTCGGCCAGCTCGGTCGGCCCGATCGAGTTCGGCGCCGGGCGGATGTTGAGCGTCGACTCGTCGATGTCTTCGCCGGTCAGCGAGTTGTCTATCACTCGCAGGCCGTCGACCGAGCGCGGCGCGATTTTCGCCGCCGTGACCGCCCGCCGGGCGATGTCCGAGGTCCGAACCGCATTCCTCTTGATGTCGCCGGAGTCGACCCTGTTGTGGCCGGGGAGGGCGATCGCCGTCCCACCGAGCACGAAGCAGAAGAGGGCGATGTATCCGACCACGTTGTGGCGGAGATGGTCCCTGACTCTCCCTGGCAAATCCACGGACTGCAGGAATGGTAGCGGCGCTCAGCAGCCCAGCTGCCGGGCGATCACCATCTGTTGGACCTCGTCGGTCCCCTCGCCGATCGTGAGGATCTTGGCGTCGCGGTAGAAGCGGCAGACCGGGTACTCCTCGATGTACCCGTAGCCGCCGTGGATCTGGACCGCCTCCTCTGTCGCGCGCACCGCGAGCCGGCCCGTGAGCAGCTTCGCCTGGGCGGCGGTCAGCGTGAACGACTGGCCGGCGTCCTTCTCGAGCGCCGCCCGCCAGGTCAGCAGGCGGGCGGCCTCGATCTGGGCCGAGAGGTCGGCGATCTTGGCCTGGATCGCCTGGAATTTCGAGATCGGCTGGCCGAATGCGATCCGCTCCTTGGCGTAGGCGAGCGCCTCGTCGAGCGCGCCCTGGGCCAGCCCCACGCCCATCGCCGCGACCCCGATCCGGCCGCCGTCGAGGATGTGGAGAAAATTCTTGAAGCCGTCGCCGCGGCGGCCGAGCAGGCTCGACTCCGGCACCCTGCAGTCCTCGAACGTCAGCGGCCGGGTGTCGGACGCATTCCAGCCCATCTTCCTGTAGGGCTCGCCGGTCTCATAGCCGGTGGCCCCCTTCGGGACGATCAGGTTCGAGATCTCGCGTCTCCCGTCGGCCTCGCCGGTGACCGCGGTGATCGAGACGCAGCCGGAGATCTCGGTGCCGGAGTTGGTGATGAACTGCTTGGCGCCGTTGATCACCCATTCGCCGTCTTCGAGCGTCGCAGTGGTGCGGACGTTGCCGGCATCGGAGCCGGCCTCCGGCTCGGTCAGGCCGAAGGAGGCCAGCCGCCGCCCGCTGCAGAGCTCGGGCAGCCACTCGCCGCGCTGCTCGTCGCTTCCCCAGAGGTGGATCGGCATCGTCCCGAGCGAGGTGTGGGCCGCCATCGTGATGCAGACCGAGGAGTCGACGCGAGCCAGCTCTTCGACCGCCAGCACGTAGGAGAGGGTGTCGGCGCCACCGCCGCCGTACTCCTGCGGGAACGGGATCCCCATCAGGCCGAGCGCGCCCATCTTGGCGACGATCTCGTAAGGGAACCGCTTTTCGCGGTCGAGCTCCTCCGCCACCGGCGCGACCTCGCGGCGGGCGAAGTCGCGGACGGTTTCGCGCAGCAACCGCTGCTCGTCGCTGAGCTCGAAGTCCACAGGTGAGAGCCTATGGGGTGTCTCGAGCGGGCGGCGGCGGATGGACGGGGGTGTCCGCCCGAAGCGCGGCGTCCTGTTTCTCGCCCCGCTGGCTCAATCGGGCAGCCACCGACGCCGCTGGCGAGAAACCCAGCGCAAGGCGGACATCCCCGTCCATCCCTCAGAGCTGGAGGCTCTTCACCTGCAGCAGCTCCTCGATCGCGTAGCGGCCGTTCTCGCGACCGTGGCCCGACTGCTTGTAGCCGCCGAACGGGGCGATCGGGTTGAAGGCGCCGCCGTTGATCTCGATCTGACCGGTGCGGATGCGGCGGGCGACGGCGATCGCACGGTCCTGGTCGGCGGACCAGACGCCGCCGGCGAGGCCGTAGGAGGTGTCGTTGGCGATCCGAATCGCGTCCTCCTCGCCCTCGTAGGGCTGGACCGAGAGGACAGGGCCGAAGATCTCCTCCTGGGCGATCGTCATCTCCGGCTTCACGTCGGAGAAGACGGTGGGGCGGACGAAGTAGCCGCGGTCGAGGCCCTCTGGCGGCTCGGCGCCGCCTGCGACCAGTCTCGCCCCTTCCTCCTGGCCCTTCTCGATGTAGCCACGGACCCGCTCGCGCTGGGTCTCGGAGACCAGGGGGCCGAGCCTGGTCGAGTCCTCGAACGGGTCGCCGGGGGTGAACGCCTCGGCGGCGGCAACCGCGATCCCCTCGGCCTCCTCGAGCTTCTCGCTCGGGATCAGCATCCGGGTCAGGGCGCTGCAGGTCTGACCCGAGTTCAGGTAGCACTTGGCGACCCCGTCGGGGATCGCGCGCTCGAGGTCGGCGTCGTCGAGGATCACGTTCGGCGACTTGCCGCCGAGCTCCATCGCGACCGGCTTGACCGTCGCCGACGCGAGCTCGGAGACACGCCGCCCCGCCCGGGTCGAGCCCGTGAAGGAGACCATGTCGACGCCGGGATGGCCGGCGATCGCCTCGCCGACGACCGGGCCGGTG
>DATBHH010000083.1:0-15573 GCA_036557525.1 Solirubrobacterales bacterium
AGCGGCGGGGGCTGGTTGAAGACCCGGTGGGTCTCCCGCGAGGCTGGGCGCTCGGCAGTTGCCACGCGCGCATTCTCGCAGGAGACCCGCCCGGTGGCTAGGCGGTCGCCTCCTCCGGCTGCGGATCCGGCCGGATGATCACCGTGTCGGCGACCTCGAGGACCTCGTCGGCCGGCATGTCGACCCGCTGCGCATGCTCCTTGACGGCCTCGATGCTGGTCGCCTGGTAGATGCAGACGGTGCCCAGCGTTCCTCCGTCCTCTTTGATCACGTAGCTGCGGATCCAGCGGATGTCCTGGGGGAAGTCGTCCTCGGCGACCTGTTTCGAGCGCCCGGCAGTCGCCTCGAGCTCCTCGGGACTCTGCCACGCCTTTTCCCGTCGGATCACATAGGTGTTCATTCGTCCTCCTGGTTGGTGGGGCTCACGGATTGCCCATCCATACGCGGAGACCATAGAGCGCGTTCAAAGATGGCGGGGCCGACCCGGCGGCCCGGCGTCGATAGCATCGCCCCGAATGCGGAGCGGCCAGCGTCCATATCTGATTCTTCGCGCAGCGACCGAAGCATGAGGCGTTGATTCGGCGGTGGAGGCCCAGTCGAAGATCTCAGTCAAGAACCCTGTCGTCGAGCTCGACGGCGACGAGATGACCCGGATCATCTGGGCCTTCATCAAAGAGCAGCTGATCCTTCCCTACCTCGACGTCGACCTCGTCTACTTCGACCTCGGGATCGAGAGCCGGGACGCGACCGAGGACCGGATAACCGTCGAAGCGGCGGAAGCGATCAAGCGGCACGGGGTCGGCGTCAAGTGCGCGACGATCACCCCCGACGAGGCTCGGGTCGAGGAGTTCGGCCTGAAGGAGATGTACCGCTCCCCGAACGGCACGATCCGCAACATCCTCGGCGGCGTCATCTTTCGCGAGCCGATCGTGATCTCCAACATCCCGCGGCTGGTGCCGGGCTGGACGAAGCCGATCGTGATCGGACGCCACGCCTTCGGCGACCAGTACCGGGCCACCGATCTGGTGGTGCCCGGCGAGGGGATGCTGACGCTCAACTACACACCCAGCAACGGCGACGATCCGATCGAGCTCGAGGTCTACGACTTCCCCGGCGGCGGGGTGACGATGGCGATGTACAACCTCGACGACTCGATCCGCGACTTCGCCCGCGCCTCGATGCGGTATGGCCTCGATCGCGGCTACCCGGTCTACCTCTCGACCAAGAACACGATCATGAAGCGCTACGACGGCCGCTTCAAGGACCTCTTCGCTGAGATCTACGAGGGGGAGTTCAAGGACGACTTCGAGGCCGCCGGCCTCACCTACGAACACCGCTTGATCGACGACATGGTCGCCGCCTCGCTGAAGTGGGAGGGCGGCTACGTTTGGGCCTGCAAAAACTACGACGGCGACGTCCAGTCGGACACGGTCGCTCAGGGATTCGGGTCGCTCGGCCTGATGACCAGTGTGCTGATGAGCCCCGACGGAAAGACGGTGGAGGCGGAGGCCGCCCACGGCACCGTCACCAGGCATTACCGCCTGCACCAGGAAGGGAAGCCGACTTCGACCAATCCGATCGCCTCGATCTTCGCCTGGACCCGCGGTCTCGCCGCCCGCGGTCGCCTCGACGACACCCCGGAGGTGTCCGGCTTCGCCCAGACGCTCGAGCGGGTTTGCGTCGAGACGGTCGAGGCGGGCAGCATGACCAAAGACCTTGCCCTCCTGGTCGGTCCCGACCAGGAGTACCTCACCACCCAGGAGTTTCTCGCCGCGATCGACGAGCGGCTCCGGGCCGCGATGGCGCAGAGCTGACAATCACCACTCAGGAGGACCCGCTAAGTGAGCACTCCCGTCAAAGTCACAGTCACCGGCGCCGCCGGTCAGATCGGATACTCGATTCTGTTCCGGATCGCGAGCGGGCAGATGCTCGGCCCCGACACGCCGGTCGAGCTCAGCCTGCTCGAGATCCCGGACGCGGTCAAGGCGGCCGAGGGCACCGCCATGGAGCTCGATGATTGCGCCTTCCCGCTGCTTCGGAAGATCGACATCTTCGACGACCCGATGCCCGCCTTCGACGGCTGCAACGTCGGCCTCCTGGTCGGAGCCCGCCCCCGCGGGCCGGGAATGGAGCGCGCGGACCTGCTCGAGGCGAACGGCGGGATCTTCAAGCCGCAGGGCGAAGCGATCGCCGCCGGCGCCGCCGACGACATCCGCGTCCTGGTGGTCGGCAACCCGGCAAACACCAACTGCCTGATCGCGCTCTCCAATGCTGACGGCGTTCCCCGCGAACGGTTCACTTCGATGATGCGGCTCGACCACAACCGGGCGATCGGGCAGCTCGCGAACAAGCTCGGCCGGCCGGTCTCCGACGTCACGAACATGACCGTCTGGGGAAATCACTCGACGACCCAATACCCCGACCTCGTCAACGCCCGCGTCGGCGGGGCGAGCGCCTGGGAGGAGGTCGACGACGAGGCGTGGATCGCCGACGAATTCATCCCCCGGGTCGCAAAACGCGGTGCCGTGATCATCGAGGCCCGTGGTGCGTCGAGCGCCGCCTCGGCGGCGAACGCCGCGATCGACCACGTTCGCGACTGGGTGCTCGGCACACCCGATGGCGAATGGGTCTCGATGGGTGTTCCGGCGGACGGCTCCTACGGGGTGGAGAAGGGAATCGTCGCCGGCTTCCCGTGCACCTGCTCCGGCGGCGAGTGGAGGATCGTCGAGGGCCTCGAGGTACCGGAGTTCTCGCGCGGCCGGATCGATGCCAGCGCCGCCGAGCTCGGCGAGGAGCGCGACGCGGTCAGCGGCCTCGGGCTGGTCTAGAGACGAGAGAGGCCGGCCCAGTGGGCCGGCCTCGTTGCGTCATTTGGCGCTGTAGGAGCGGCCTTTCTTTTTGACGCGGCCCTCTTTCTCCAGCTCGCCCAGGACCCGGTACAGGTAGTTGGGTTTGATTTTCATTCTTTTGGCGATTTCCGAGGCGGAGATGCCCGGGTTTTTCTCCACCAGTTTCACGGCCTGATCGGCTCGCGTCCCCGAGCGCCTGCGGCGCCCGCCGCCGGTGGTGCGACGTTTGGCTTTTTTCGCGCCCGATCCTTTCGGGCGGCCGCGACGGCGCGGCCGACGCGCTCCTTTTTTCGCTTTTCCACCCAGCTCGACCAGGGCACGCTCGAGGCGCCTGCGCTCGTCGTCGAGCTCGGCCAGGCGTTTCTTGACGAGCTCAAGTGCCTCATCAAGGACGTGTGTAGTGCTTGGCATTTGTGTCCTTTCACCCCGTGCACCCTCATGGCAGCACGAGTCGTCAGCGGTTCGCCTCGGCACCAGTGTTACACAGTTACAGTTGGACGTGAGTGCACACTGGACGGTGTGGCAATCTCACACCGATTGGTGGTTTGAATCTCCCCCGGCCGCGGGTAGTTCAACGCTTCGCTGGCGCTGTCGCGCGGGTGTGATGCGAACGACGTTCCAGGCGATGCCCAGTCTCTCCAGTGCCGCGATGAGGAGGCCCGACGGGTCGACCTCCCATTTCCGCAGCCCGTGGACGGCGGAGCGCGGGAACGCGTGGTGGTTGTGGTGCCATGACTCGCCGAGCGAGGGGACGGCGAGCCAGAAGACATTGGTGGAGCGATCGTCGGTGTCGAATCGCCTGCTGCCGAGGAAGTGACAGACAGAGTTGACGCTCCAGGTCACGTGGTGGACGAAGAAGACCCGGACGAGGCCGCCCCAGAGCAACCCGGTCAGCGCTCCCGCCGGAGAGCCGCTGACCAGGTACCCGGCGACGGCGGGCATCGCGAGGCCGGCGAGGGTGAGCCAGCCGAAGTGACGGGAGATCAGCCGCATCCCTTGGTCCTCGTAGAGGTCGGGGGCGTGGCGGCGCCAGTCGGCCCGGCCCTGACTCGAGAGCAGCCAGCCGGTGTGGGCGTGCCAGAGGCCCGCGAGGGCGCCGCGCACCCCGCCGTCGTGTCCCACGTGGGGGCTGTGGGGGTCGCCCTCGCGGTCGGTGTGGGCGTGGTGCTTGCGATGGTCGGCGACCCAGGAGATGACCGGGCCCTGGACGGCCATCGAGCCGAGGACGGCGAAGACGTACTCGACCGGCTTCGAGGTCTGAAACGAGCGGTGGGTGAGCAGCCGGTGGTAGCCGACGGTGATCCCGACCGCGGTCAACGCGTACATGGCGGCGGCGATCACGAGATCGGCGGCGCTGACCGCGCTTTCCCAGAGCAGTACGACCGCCGCGAGCGTCGCGGCGAACGGGACGACCACCGCGCCGAGGTTCACCGCCTTCTCGAACCGGGTCATTTCACCCATGGCCTGGAAGGTACCCTCGGGTTTCAACAAGATTTAGGCTCTGGGCCAATTTCCGAACGCATTTCTTGTTAGTCAGATGACAAAAACCGACCATTCCGAGCCATGGCGCGCGCTTCCACCCGAGGTTGCCGACCTGATCGAGCCCGAGCTCGAGGCCGTGACCGAGGAGATCCTCGCCTCGATCGCCCGCGAGGTCCCCGAGTACGCGCGGCCGCTCGAGGGCAGCTTCGGGCGCGGCGTGCGGACCGGGGTGGCCGAGGCGCTCTCCCAGTTCGTCGCCCTGGTCAGGGACCCCGAGGGCGGCCGCGAGCCGGGGCGCGAGGTCTACCTCGCCCTCGGCCGGGGCGAGCTGCGCCAGGGTCGAACCCTCGACTCACTTCAGGCCGCCTACCGAGTCGGGGCGCGGGTCGCCTGGCGTCACCTCGCCGCGACCGGTCGCGACGCCGGGCTCGACCCGGAGGCGCTCAGCCTCCTCGCCGAGGCGATCTTCGCCTACATCGACGAACTCTCGGCCGACTCGGTCGAGGGTTTCGCGCAGGCGCAATCGGAGCACGACGACGTGCGCCGGCGCCGTCGCCGCGAGCTGGCGACGCTGTTGACCGGCGAGCCCGGCGCGAGCGAGGCCGACGCCCGCGCTGCGGCCCGCGCCGCCGGCTGGGCGCTGCCGCGGCGCGCCGCGGCAGCGGCCTGCTCGGAGGGAGACCTCGGCCGCCTCTCGCGCCGCCTCCCGGCCGACTGCCTCGTCGTCGGGCTCGAGGATCTCGGCTGCGTCCTCGTCCCGGACCCCGACGGCCCCGGCCGGCGTGCCGCGGTCGAGCGTGCGGCGGCCGCGGCCCCGCTCGCGATCGGTCCGACCGGAGCAACGGGCGAGCTCGGCGCATCGTGGACACTGGCCCGGGCGGCGATCCGCGCAGCGGCGGGCGGTGCCCTGCCCGCCGCGGGGGCCGTGTTCGCAGACGAGCACCTCGGAGCCTTGATGCTGTTCGAGGGGCGGTGGCTGGCGCGGCGGATGGCGGCGCGACGGCTCGCCCCGCTCGCCGGCCTGACCGAGCGGGCGGGCGAACGGATGCGGGAGACGGCGCTCGCCTACATCGACCACCGTGGCAACTCGGTCGCGATGGCGCGGGCGCTGCACCTTCACCCGCAGACGGTTCGCTATCGGGTCAACCGCCTGCGCGAGCTGCTCGGCGAGCAGCTCGACGATCCCGGCGCCCGGTTCGAGCTCGAGGTAGCGCTGCGCGTACATAACGCCGCCTCCTCTGCTCTCGCTCCCGCGCACCCATGATCACCAGAGGTCTTGCGCGCCCGCTCCCGCGTCCGGGGGCGGCTCAGCTGCGGCGGCGGGGCAGCGTCCGGAAGACCGCGTCCCAGAGCGGCGAGGAGACGCCGAACCCGTAGCGGTGGTCCTGGAAGTGGTGTCGCATGTGCTGCTCGCGCAGCTTCTTGCCCAGTTTCGACTTCGGCACGAAGTGGTGGACGTAGTAGTGCATGTAGTCGTAGGCCAGGTAGCCGGCGATCAGGCCGGCGAACATCGGGTAGGCCTCCGGGGTGCCGAAGAGGAGGGTGAAGCCGAGGAAGAAGATTGCGGCGAGCGGGATCGAGACCGCCGGCGGCATCACCAGGCGGAGCTTGTCGTTGGGGTGGTCGTGGTGGATGCCGTGGATGATGAAGTGCATCCGCCGCCCGAAGGCGTTGTCCGGCTCCCAGTGGAAGAGGAGCCGGTGCAGCCAGTACTCGGTCAGCGTCCAGATCCCGATCCCGCCGAAGGTCAGGAGCGCCAGTTGCCAGGCGGCGAGGCCGCGGTCGGCGCCCAGCCACTCCATCGCGACGATCACCGGAACGAAGACCACCGCGGGGATCGCCGGGTGGACCCGCGAGAAGAAGTTGAGGAATTCGCTCTCGAACAGCTGCGGCGAGGCCGCCAGCTTCTCGGTCCGGTCGTGAGCCTCCACGGGCCCAATGGTAACGCCGGCGGAATCCGGCGCCCGCAAGACGCGGGGAAGATGTGAAAGGGCTGTTTCAAAGAGGTTGCGCTTTGCGGAAATGGCGGTGGCGAGTGCCTGCCGAGAGTGCCACGATGCGCCGCGATGCCGCGCAAGTCGAAGCCGAGCTGTGAGGACTGCTACTTCCACCAGAACCTCCTCTGTGCCCTCGACCTCGAGCGACCGTGCACGACGTTCCGCCCGAACCGCCCCGAGGGCTTGGTCCCGCCCCGGCAGCCGGTCCTCCTGATGCGCCCGCCGCGCTGGGCGAGTGGCGCCCAAGCTCAGACGCGGGCGGCATAGCCCGATTTGAGCGGTAGCTCGGGCGGGTGGCATCGGGGAAGGGGGGTCGAGGACGAACTCGCCCGCAGCACCCCCTTCGTCGATGACAGGACCCGCCCGCCGTTACCGCTGGTTATTTTGTCGCTATGCCGCAGCGCGACCTGTTCGTCAATTTCGCCCGCATGCGGAGGGAGATGGACGAGATGCTCGGCGGCGGCTGGGGCCGGACCGCGTACGTCAGCCGCCGCAGCACCGGCTTCTCGCCCAACGTCGACGTCTACTACTGCGGCGAGCCGCAGCACGCCGTGGTCAAGGTCGACCTCGCCGGGGTCGACCTTGACGCGATCGGCATCGAGGTCAGCGGCCGGGCGCTGGCGATCGTCGGCGAGCGGCCGGTCCAGGAGACCGAGGGCCGCGTCTACCAGCAGGTCGAGATCCCGTCCGGTCCGTTCCGGCGGGTCGTCGAGCTTCAGGCCGAGGTCGACCCCGACCAGGCCAAGGCCAGCTACGAGGACGGCGTCCTGCGGATCGACCTGCCCCTCCGCGACCCCGCCGAGACGACGCGCCGCGTCCCGATAGGGCGGGACTGAGATGGAGGGGACTCCGGCCCTCGAAGTCGTCGAGTCGCCCCTTGACCCCGAGGACGCGATCCGCGCCAGCCAGCCGCTGCCCGACGCGCTCCCGGTCCTGCCGCTGCGCGAGACCGTCACCTTCCCCGAGACGCTGACCCCGCTCGCGGTCGGGCAGGAGCGCTCGATCAAGCTCGTCGACGACGTTCTCGGCGCCAGCCGGATGCTGGTGATGGTCGCCGCCCGCAGCCCCGAGCTCGAGGAACCGGGTCCGTCCGACCTCTACGACGTCGGCGTCGTCGGCGTCGTCGCCCGGATGATCAAAGTCCCCGACGGGACGATCCGGATCCTCGTCCAGGGAACCCAGCGGGTCCGCCTCGGCCCCTACGTCGCCGAGGAGCCCTACCTCGTCGCCCGGATCACCGAGCTGCCCGACAGGCTCACCGACGGGCCGGAGCTGCAGGCGCTGACCCGCAACGTCCAGCGCACCTTCTCGGAGATCGTCGAGCAGATCCCGTACCTGCCCGAAGAGCTGCAGATGGCGGTCGCCAACATCGAGGACCCGGCGGCGCTCGGCCACCTGATCGCCGGCGCGCTGCGGATCTCCACCGAGGAGAAGCAGCAGCTGCTGGAGGAGGTCGACGTCGTCGCCCGCCTCCGTCACCTCTCGCAGATCCTCACCCGCGAGCTCGAGGTGGTCCAGCTCGGCACCCAGATCCAGTCTCAGGTCGAGTCGGAGATCGACAAAGGCCAGCGCGAGTTCTTCCTCCGCCAGCAGATGAAAGCGATCCAGGAAGAGCTCGGGGAGGGCGACGAGCAGCAGGCCGAGGTCAACGAGCTGCGCCAGCGGGTCGAGGAGGCCGACCTGCCCGAGCACGCCCGCAAAGCCGCCGACCGCGAGCTCTCGCGGCTCGAGAAACTGCCGCCCGCGGCCGCCGAGCACGGGGTGATCCGCACCTATCTCGAGTGGCTGGTCGAGTTGCCGTGGTCGACCGAGACCGACGACGACCTCGACATCGCCCACGCCCGCGAGGTACTCGACGCCGACCACTACGACCTCGAGAAAGTCAAGGACCGGATCCTCGAGTACCTGGCGGTACGCAAACTGAACCCGGAGTCGCCGGGCCCGATCCTCTGCTTCGTCGGCCCGCCCGGTGTCGGCAAGACCAGCCTCGGCAAATCGATCGCCCGCGCCCTGGGGCGGAAGTTCGAGCGGATCTCGGTCGGCGGCGTCCGCGACGAGGCCGAGATCCGCGGCCACCGCCGCACCTACATCGGGGCGCTGCCGGGGACGATCATCCGCGCCCTCCGCGACGCCGGCTCGCGCAACCCGGTGTTCATGATCGACGAGATCGACAAGATGGGCGCCGACTTTCGCGGCGACCCCGCCTCGGCGATGCTCGAGGTCCTCGACCCGGCCCAGAACGACTCGTTCCGCGACCACTACCTCGACCTCGAGTTCGACCTCTCCGACGTCGTCTTCATCGCCACCGCGAACATCCTCGACACGGTCCCGGGGCCGCTGCTGGACCGGATGGAGACGATCGAGCTCGCCGGATACACGCTCGACGAGAAGAAGCACATCGCCCGCCGCTACCTGGTTCCCCGCCAGATCGAGGCCAACGGGCTGAAGACCTCCCGGATCGAGTTCGCCGACCCGGCCCTGGTCGCGATCATCGACGAGTACACGCGCGAGGCCGGGGTCCGGAACCTCGAGCGCCAGATCGGGACGATCTGCCGAAAAGTCGCCCGCGAAGTCGCCGAGGGCAAGGTCGACGGCAAGGTGAAGATCTCGGCCAAACGCGCGCGCGAGCTGCTCGGCCGCCGCCGCTTCTTCGCCGAGCAGCGGCGTCGTACCAAGGACCCGGGGGTCGCGACCGGCCTCGCCTGGACGCCGACCGGCGGCGACGTCCTCTTCATCGAGGCGACGGCGGCGCCGGGATCGGGCGGGCTGACGATCACCGGCCAGCTCGGCGACGTGATGAAAGAGTCGGCCCAGGCGGCCCTCTCCTACGTGCGCGGCCACTGGCGCGAGATCGCGCCCGAGCTCGAGGACGAGTGGTTCGCGAAGAACGACATCCACATCCACGTCCCCGCCGGCGCCGTCCCCAAGGACGGCCCGTCAGCCGGGGTCGCGATGACCGTCGCCCTCTCCTCGCTGGTCTCCGGGCGCCCGGTTTCGAACGAAGTGGCGATGACCGGCGAGGTGACCCTGACCGGGCAGGTTCTGCCGATCGGCGGCCTCAAGGAGAAGTCGCTCGCCGCCCAGCGGGCCGGGATCAAACGGGTGATCGTCCCGGAGCGCAATCAGGGCGACGTCGAGGAGATCCCCGAGCACGAGCGGGCCGACCTCGAGTTCGTCTACGTCGAAGAGGTCTCGGCGGCGATCGACGCCGCGCTCGAATAGGGGATCGGTGGAGGCCGCCGGCGCGCTCGGCAGGTGGAGGCCGGCGGGCTTCCTCGATCGGCTCCGCGAGTGGGTCCGGGCGCGCTCGCGGGCGTTCTGGGTCGTCGCCGGGCTGACCGTTCTGGCCGCCGGGCTGCGGCTGGCGACCCTCGGCGTCCAGTCCTACCACCACGACGAGATCGTCACCGCCAGCCGCGTCCTGCGCGGCAGCTTCTCCCACGCGATGGACGTCGTCGGCTTCAGCGAGTCGGCGCCGCCGCTCTATTACGTGCTCGCCTGGCTCTGGGTCCAGGTCGTCGGCACCGGCGAGGTCGGGCTGCGCTCGCTCTCGGCCGTGGCCGGGATCGCGACGGTGCCGGTCGTCTACCTGATCGGCCTCGAGCTGCGGGGCAGGCGGGCCGGGATCCTCGCCGCAACCCTCGTCGCCGTCAACCCGATGCTGGTCTGGTACTCGCAGGAGGCGCGGAGCTACTCGCTGCTCGTCCTTTTCAGCGCCGCCGGCGTCCTCTACTTCGTGCGGGCGCTGGGCCGCGGCCGCCGCAACGACATGCTCGGCTGGGGCGCCGCCTCGGCGCTCGCCCTTGCGACCCACTACTTCGCGATCTTTCCGATCGTCCTCGAGGGTGCCTGGCTGCTTTGGCGGCGCGGGCGCGCCATCGCAGTCGCGTGCGGAATTGTCGTCGCGACCGGCATCGCCCTCGCGCCGCTGGCGATCCACCAGACCCTGCAGGGCCACGCAGACTGGATCGGCGACCACAGCCTCGGCCACAGGCTCTGGGAGGTCGCCGCCACCTTCGCGGTCGGCGAGACCGGAGACGTGATCGCCCAGCCGGAGCGGCTGACGCCGGCGATCGTGCCGCTGGCGGCTATCGTCCTCGCCCTCGTCCTCCTCGCCGCCCGCGGCGAGCGCGGCGAGCGCCGCGCCGCGGGGCCGATGCTGGCGATCGCCGCATTCACGGTCGTCGCGCCGCTGGCGATCGCGGTCCTCGATCCCGCCGCCGACTTCGTCCTCGCCCGCAATCTGATCCCGGCGCTGGCTCCGCTCCTGGTCGCGATCGCGATCGCGTGCACACTGCGCCGCGCCGGGCGGGCGGGGATCGCCGTCGCCATGGTGCTGATCGCCTACTCGTTCGGGTTCACCGTCCTCGCCTCCGTCTCGCCATCGCTCCAGCGGGTCGATTGGGAGTCGGTCGCCGAGCGGCTGGGCGAACCGCGGGCCCCGCGCGCGATGGTGACCTGGACCCTCGGACAGGCCTCGCTGCGCCACTACCTCTCGACCGGGTCGTTCCAGGTCCGCCCGTTCGAAGAATTCCCCTGGTACGTCCATGAAATCGACTTCATCTCAGACGGCGGCGCGCCTCCGGTCCCGCGCCGGCTGCTGGGGCCCGGGTTCGCCGCCGCCGGATACGAATCGGCCGGCGCGCTGCGGATCAGGCGCTATGCCCTCCCCGGCCCGGACGTCGCCCGGCTGCGGCTGCGAAAGGTCGATGACGCCCCGCTCAACTTCGGCTCTAACACCGTCCTCCTCGACGGGATCGGGCCGGGCTGAGGGCTGAATCGGCCGCACCGGGGTATTCTGAGCCTGCAAGTTTCCCCAGCGAGGAGAAGGCATGGCGAAGACATCATCGAGGGCGACCCAGACCGCCGACCGCGCCAGCGAGATCTACTCGACGGCGCGCCAAAACCCCTACGTCCAGCGGCTGATCGAGGACGAAGAACTGCGCGACAGCCTCAAGAACGCGTTCGAAGCGGCCCGCGGCGCCTACAGCCGGGCGACCGGCAACGGGCACAGCCCGGTCAAGGCCGTCACCAGCGACAAGAAGGTCCAGAAGGACCTGCGCTCCGCGGCGGAGAACCTGCGCGAAGCATCGGAGCACCTGCGGACTCCCCGCAAGCGCAAGAAGAGCCGCCTCGGCCGGCTGATCCTGTTCGGGATCGTCGCCGGAGTGATCGCCCTGGTCGTCAGCGAGGACGCCCGCAAGACCGTGCTCGACGCCCTCTTCGGCGCCGAAGAGGAGTTCGAGTACACGAGCGCGAGCAGCATCAACGGCGCCTAGAGCCCGCCCCGGGCTCCGGGCCGGTTCGTAGACTGACACCGATGGAGGCGGCGACAAAAGAGCGGGAGCTGAGCGGGGAGAAGGCCCAGCGGATCGTCGACGCGATGCGCGACAGCGTCGCCAAGCGCGGCGCCGCCGCATCGACCTTCGAGCAGGTCGCCCGCGAGGCCGGCGTCAGCCGCGGCCTCCTCCACTACTACTTCGGCACCAAGGAGCGTCTGCTGGTCGAGGTCGTGCGCCGCGACGCCGAGATCCGCGTCGCCCGACTCGACGAGGCGCTGGCCGGTGCCCAGACCGTCGACGACGTGCTCGAGGCGCTCGTCTCCAGCCTCACCGACCTGATCGAGAACGAACCCGCCTTCTTCCTCCTCCTCTACGAGCTGTTCAGCGCCGGCCGCCGCAACCCGGAGATCCAGCGCGAGGTGGGCCAGCTCTTCGAGCGGACCCGCTCCCACGTCGCCGAGGTCCTCGCGGCGAAGCAGGGCGAGGGCGTCCTCAGCCTCCGCTACGACGCGAAGGCGATCGTCTCCTACCTGTTCGCGCTCGGCGACGGCTTCGCCCTCCAGGCGCTCTCCGATCCCGATCAGGACATCGACGGCGCGCTCGAGGCCGGCACGGCGTCGGCTCGCTTCCTGCTCAGCAAGTAAAGAAGGCGACCTCCAGGGAGTGACTCTCCTCACAGACTCGCCACGGTCGCTGCGCCAGATTGGCCAGACGGCCAATGCGCGAGTTGATGAGCAGACTTTCCAGGTTCCTGCGGCGCCACCGCCGCCCGGTTCTGGTCGGCTGGGCCCTGGTTCTCGTCCTCGCCTTCCCGTTCGCCTCGCGGCAGACCGAACACCTGACCGGCGGCGGCTTCGACGTCCCCGGTAGCCAGTCGAAGGCGGTCAGCGACTCCCTCGAACGCGAATTCGGCGGCGACGGCGATGCGATCGCCGTCGTCCTCCGCGCCGACCCCGGCGCCGGCGCCGGGGCGCAGGCAGCCGCGATCGCGCGGGTCCGGAACGCCGTCTCCGAAGTCGACGGTGTGTCGCTGCCCGCGGCCACAACCGCCCGCGGGAGGCGGGTGCTCGAGCAGGCCGGAACCGCAATGCTGCCGCTGCGCAGCACGCTCAACCCCGACGACCAGATCGACGCCGCGGTCGATCTCCGCTCCGACCTCGACCCGGGGACGTCGCAGGGTGGGGTCACGACCTACCTCGCCGGCCAGCCGACGATCTGGGCCGGGTTCCAGGATCTCTCGAAGGAAGACCTCGCCCAGGCCGAGTTCAGCGGGTTCCCGATCGTCGCGATCATCCTGCTCGTCGTCTTCGGCTCGCTGGCCGCCGCCGCGCTCCCGCTCGCGCTCGGATTCGTCAGCGTCATCGTCACCGGTGCCCTCATCTACTTCATCTCGCTGCAGATGTCGACCTCGGTGTTCGTGACCAACATGGCCTCGATGATCGGGATCGGAGTCGCGATCGACTACTCGCTGTTCATCCTCGCCCGCTACCGGGAGGAGCGCCGCGACGGCCGCGGCGATGAGGAGGCCCTCGCGCGATCTCTCTCGACCTCGGGGCTGGCGGTGACCTTCTCCGGCCTCGCCGTGATCGTCTCCCTCGCCGGCCTCTGGATGGTCCACAACCAGGCGCTGCGCTCGATGGCCCTCGGGGCGATGACCGTCGTCGCCGTCTCGATCCTCACCGCGACGACTCTGCTCCCGACCCTGATCGCCTACCTCGGCGACCGCGTGATGCAGGGCGGCATCGTCGCCGCGAGCCTGAGGTTCGTCAGGAGGCCCTTTCAGCGCAACAGGGTTGAGGGAGCGACGGCCCAGGGTCCACCCACCCAGACCCTCCAAGGATCACCCGCCCAAGCCTTCCGAGGATCACCCGCCCAGGGGCTCCAAGGATCGCCCGCCATCCCCGGACGCGGAGGCGGGGGCCAATCCATTTCTGATTCCTCCTGGCCCCCGCCGAGCAGAGGAGATGGTGGAACGAATTCCTTCTGGGTGAAATGGACCCGCAACGTCATGGCGCATCCCTGGGTCGCGGTGGTCGGCGTGACCTCGGTCCTGCTGCTGCTGGCGGTGCCGCTGCTGTCGATCGAGACCGGGACCGAAGCGCTCGCCCAGTTCCCGAAGGGCAACGACGTCCGCGTCGGCAACGAGCTCGCCTCGCGGCAACTCGGAGGCGGCGCCGACGCGGTCCAGGTCGTCGCCTCCTTCGAAGGGGCGCCGGACCGCGCTGCGGTGGCGTCCTTCACGCACCGGCTCGAGTCGACGCCGGGAATCAGCTCGGTCACGCCTCCGGTCTTCTCGGGTGAAAGCGTCCTCTTCCGGGCGACCACCAGCGCCCCGAGCGAGTCGGACGCCGCCCGCGCCGTCGTCGGCCGGCTGCGGGATGCCGTCGTCCCCTCGACGGCGCTGGCCCGGCTGGCGACGGTGGACGTCGGCGGCGAAACCGCCCGCAGCGACGACGTCCGGGCCCAGATCAGCGGATCGATGTGGAAGATCGTCCTCTTCGTCCTCAGCCTCAGCTTCCTCGTCCTGATGGTGATGCTGCGCTCGCTTCTGCTGCCGCTGAAGGCGGTGCTGATGAACCTCCTCTCGATCGGCGCCGCGTTCGGCATCCTCGTCGCGATCTTCCAGTGGGGCTGGTTCGATGGGCTGCTCGGCTTCGAAGGCCAGGGCGCGCTCGACACGATCAACGTGCCGCTGATCTTCGCGATCGTCTTCGGGCTCTCGATGGACTACGAGGTGTTCCTGATGTCGCGGATCCGCGAGCGCTACATGAAGCACCACGACAACGAACGGGCCGTCGCCGAGGGCCTCGCGACAAGCGCCAGGACGATCTCCTCGGCGGCGCTGATCATGAGCTCGGTGTTCGCGGTCTTCGTCCTCACCGGCGTCCCCTCGATCAAGGAGCTCGGCCTCGGGGCCGCCGTCGCGATCGCGCTCGACGCGACCCTGGTCCGGCTGATCCTGGTCCCAGCGGCGATGAAGCTGCTCGGCGACTGGAACTGGTGGTTCCCCTCCTGGCTCGACCGCGCCCTGCCCGAGCTGAGCTTCGAGCACGGCCCATCGGAGCCGAAACCGGCCGAAGCCTGATCGGTCACGGACGGACCCGGAGTGCCTTGGCGAGGTCGGCGGCGACGAGCGCCTCCTCCTCGCGGATCTGACGTTCGCTGAAGCGGTGGACGACGTAGCCACGGCGGCGAAGGTCGAGGTCGCGGGCGTGGTCGTCCTCGAAGGCGACGCTGCCCCCGTGGAAGCGCCAGCTGTCGGCCTCGACCACGAGCCGCTGCTCGCGCCAGAGGAAGTCGACCATCCAGCGCCCGATCCTGACGTTGACCAGCGGCGCCGGGATACGGTTGCGCCGGCAGAGGCGGAGGAAGCGGCGCTCGAGGTCGCTCCGCGTTCGATCGCCGTGGCTGCGCGACCCCAGCGCGAATCGTTGGACCTCAGCCTGCCTCAGCGCCCGGCGCAGAAGGCGCGGGGAGACGACGCCCCGCAGATCCTCGATCGTCTGCCGTGGCGTGGTGACGGGGATCAGCCTCCGGGCGGTCAGGGCCTTCGGCGACAGCGCGGCACGGCGGTGGATCCGGATTCCGTGCCGCGACCTGCGGCCGCCCTGGGTGAGAACCGAGACTTCCACGGGTCCGTCCATCGGCCGCAGCAACTCCCAGAGGGCAGCCGCCGAGCGGTGGCTGAGCGCGGCCCTGGGACCGCAGGCGAGCACCGCGGCCATCCAGCGGCCCTCCCGGCTCTCGGCCGCGTAGCCGACCGAGTAGACCCCGCGGTGAGTCCGGTGCAGCCGACCGGCCTGCACCCGCTCTGAGATCGCCGCGTAGCTCAGCCCCGCCTGTCGAAGCTGCGCGGTCGTGATCAGTCCGTGCTGCCGTGAGGCAAAGCGCGCGATCGCCGCGTCCCGACCGTGCGAGTCGCTTTTCCCAGGCATCGCTTTGGGAAAGCGCCTTGCTGCGCGA
>DATBHH010000084.1:0-3415 GCA_036557525.1 Solirubrobacterales bacterium
CGGTCGTCCACGATCTGCGCCTTCAGCGGGTCGTCCTGGTTGACGAGCACCTCGACCTTGGCGGGCTCCGAGGCGTTCGTGGTGAGCTCGGCCTGCAGCTTCGAGAGGAAGTCGGGCGGCAGGATCAGTCCGCCCAGCACGTCGCCGTCCTTGACCTTCTGCTCGACGTCGGCGCGGCTCGAGGCCGAGATGCATTCGATCTTGGCGCATAGCCGCTGACGCGCCTCCTGCTGGGAGAAGCCGCCCGTGTCCCCGAGGCTGAGGCCCGTCCCCTGGGGGATCTGGTTGAGGAAGGCGACCCGCGGCTTCTCGGGGCTCCGGGAGATGGCGAGGCCGATCAGCACCGCGAGGACGATCGGGTAGATGACGAGCAGCGCGGTGACCAGCGGGGATCGCCGCAGCAGCTGCAGGTCCTTGAGCAGCAGCCAGCGCATCAGTGGCCCCGCCGCCGGAGGAAGCGGACGAAGTCGCTCTCGGGATCAGCGACGCTCCCCTCGGGCCGCGGCCCGGCGGCGCGCGTGAGCTCATCGAAGCCGCCGTCGAAGATCGTCTCCCCGTCGGCGAGCACGACCAGGCGGTCCCCGTAGTGGCTCGCCTCCTCGATCTGGTGTGTCGAGTAGATCACCGTCGTCCCCGCCTCGGCCAGTCCCGCGACGAACTCCCAGAGGCGGACGCGCTGGCTCGGATCGAGCCCCGAGCTCGGCTCGTCGAGGAGCAGCACGGACGGGTCCGCGAGCAGGCCGATCGCGATGTTGATGCGCTGCTGATTGCCGCCGGAGAGAGTGGAGACCGAGTCGTGGCGGCGGCCGCCGAGGCCGGTCTGCTCCAGCATCCGGTCGACGGTCCCCGCGATGTCGTCGACCGCCTCCATGTGGCAGAAGAGCCGGAGGTTCTCCTCCACGGTCAGCCGGCGGTAGAGGCCGGCCTGCTGCGGGACCCAGCCGACGTCCCCGTTCGACGTGGTGATCCGGCCCGAGTCGGGCCGGGTGATTCCCGCCAGGATCGAGAGCAGCGTCGTCTTGCCCGCGCCGTTCGGCCCGAGCACGGCGAGCAGCTCCCCGGCGCGCACGTCGAGGCTGACCCCGCGTAGGGCCCTGCGCTCGCCGAACGACTTGGAGAGGCCGTCGACCTCGAGAACCGGCGCGTCCCGCCGCGCCCGCGGCTTCTCACTCATCAAGCGAAAGCTAGTGAGAAGTCGGTTCGGCCGCGACGGCGGTCCTCTACGCTGGCGCGCTCATGCGGCTCCTGTTCATAGGGGACGTCGTCGGCAGGCCCGGGCGCGAGGCCCTGGCGGCGGCGATGCCCGAGCTCCGCGCGGAGCGGATGCCCGACCTGGTCGTCGTCAACGGCGAGAACTCGGCCGGGGGCGTCGGGATCACCAAGGAGACCGCGGAGGAGATCTTTGCCGCCGGCGCGAATGTGATCACCCTCGGCAACCACACCTACCGCCACCGCGAGGTCTACCCCTATCTGGACTCGGAGCAGCGCGTCCTTCGCCCGGCTAACTTTCCGGCCTCCAATCCCGGGCGCGGGCACGTGGTCGTCGAGGCGGCGGGGATGCGGGTCTGCGTGATCAACCTGAGCGGCGAGATGCACCTGCGGGTGGAGCGCAACCCGTTCACCGCGATCGACGAGCTGCTCGACTCGCGCGCCGGCGCCGCGGACGCGTTCGTCGTCGACTTCCACGCCGAGCTCACGAGCGAGAAGGTGGCGATGGGGTGGCACCTCGACGGCCGGGTGGCCGCCGTCCTCGGCACGCATACGCACGTGCCGACCGCCGACGGCCGGGTCCTGCCCGGCGGGACGGCTCACATCTCCGACGTCGGCATGACCGGCTCGCGGGCGGGGGTGATCGGCGTACGGCGAGAGCAGGCGCTAGAGGCCTTCAGGACGCAGATGCCGGTGCGCTTCGACACCGCGGACGAGGACGTCTGGCTGATGGGCGTCGCGGTCGAGATCGGGGACGACGGGCTGGCTCGCGGGATCGACCAGATCCTCATGCCGGTCTCGGCCTAGCGGCACGATCCCGGCCGCCAGCAGGGCGACCAGCAGGAAGGGCAGGAACCAGGGGATGTAGAGGTAAAACCAGTGATCGACGGTCAGCTCCATGCCGATCACCACCGCGGCACCCAGGGCCGCAACCGTGACGAGGTCGCGCCGGCGCGGCCGGAACGCGACCAGCACCGCGAGGCCGACCACGGCGGCCTTCACCAGCGCCTGCAGCCAGCCCAGCGAGTGGTCCTGCCCCCAGATGCTGAAGGGGGAGTCGCGGCCGCCCTGTTCGCCGATCGTGCGGTGCCAGAAGGTCGAGAGGCCGGGATCCTGCAGCGCCTGGAAGCTGACGACGAGCACGGTGACGGCGAACGCGATCGTGAACGGGATGACCACCCGGCCGTAGCGGCGCCGCGATCCGCCACGTCCCTCGGTCGCGCCGTAGGTCGCGAACAGCGGGCCCAGCGCCAGCGGGGCGAACTTCGTCATCGCCGACAGGGCGAGGGCTATCCCGCGGGCCACCGGCGCGGTGAGGCAGAGCAGCGCCGCCACCAGGCCGAGTGAGACGAGGGCGTCGTTCGTGTTGGACTCGAGCGCGTAGGCCGTGTACGGACAGGCGGCCCAGGCGAAGCAGAGCAGGATCCCGAGCTCCGTCCCGCGACGGCCTCGGCGCAGGCGCCGGCCGATCAGGAACAGCCCCGCCATCGTCGCCAGGTCGAAGAAGATCGAGGCCGCGTGGGCCGCGGGCAGGTCGTCCCAGGTGCCGCTCCAGGGAAAGACCTGCTCGAACGGGACGTAGGCGTAGTAGGCGACGGGTCCGTAGGTGTCGCCCGACTGGTCGTCATCGGGGAAGTTGCCGTAGATCGGGTCCTGGTCCGCGATCCGGTCGGCCCCGATCACCCCGGAATAGCCCACGTCGATGACGTTCGAGTCGGCGACGTTGAGGGCGATCCGGCCCGCGACCAGCGCCACCGCGGCGATCGCGATCACGGCGATCGGGAGGGAGGGTCGCAGCCCGACCCCGGGTCTTCGCCTGAAGCCGAGCCAGAGCGCCCGGGCGAGCAGGTAGAGCAGCGGCGGGTAGGCGAGCGGGACCGAGAGGCCGATATTCCCGCGGTTGAAGAGGTAATGGGAGGCCCCGAAGCCGGCCACCACCACGAGCAGATCCAGGTGGGCGAGCCGGAATGGCCGCCTCCAGTCGAGCAGGCCGAGGACGAAGATCGCGCAGAGCGGCAGCCAGATGTAGGGGGCGTTGATCATCCGCCCGAAGGCGCCCGGGTAGCCGCGCGCCATTCGCCAGGCGATCTGGTAGCCGGTCCACGATTCGAGGACCCTGCCGGTGTTCGGGTCGACCACCACCTGGACGACCTCCTTGCCGCCGGTGAAGAAACCGACCTCCCAGAGGCCGGTCCCGGAGTTGCGG
>DATBHH010000085.1:0-31751 GCA_036557525.1 Solirubrobacterales bacterium
GTTCGAGGTAGCGCGTCGGCGACCGGCGTCCCCGGCGAGAGCGCCAGGACCGACCCATCGTCCGACTCCAGGATCAGCAGCTGCTCGTCCTCGAGGATGCGCTCGGTCAGGCCGAAGTGCTCGCCGTAGAACGCGGCCGATCGCTCCCGATCGGCGACCGTCAGGGCCACGTGGTTGAGCGGCATCGCCCGATTGTCTCAATCCGCTCCGGCGTGGCTTGCAGCGGTTCGGCCGGGTCAGCCGGACCGCAGACCGTTCAGCAGGAGCAGGACCACGAGGGCGCCGAGGATCGCCAGCAGGGGCGTGAACGATGTGCCCTCGGCGGCCAGCGAGCCGAGGGCGCCGATCGAGAGGACGACGAGGCCGAACAGCGTCGCGATCAGCCCCTCGGCCGACCGGCGGAGGCCGAGTTCGGCGCCCTCGCTGTAGTCGCTGCGGCAGCGCGGCCGGTCGATCAGGTCGGGGTGGCGGAACTCCATTGCCCCGAGGTTGGCGCAGGCTCGGGCAGGGTTGGGTGAGGGCGCGCACAGGGTGAGCGGGCGCACAGATCGTGCGCAGAGGGCGGCTCGCTCAGCCGGAGTCGGCCGGGCCGGCGCGAAGCCCGTCGAGGGCGAGGCCGAGGATGCGGTCGATCTGCTCGGCGTCGGCGTTGCGGATCGCGGCGATGCCGCTGACCATTTTCGTGACGTCGGAGATGTCGACGTCGTCGCGAACCTCGCCCGCGTCCTGGGCCCGCTGCAGCAGGCCCTCGCCGGCGCCGTAGATCGCGGTCGCGCAGGAGCTGAAGACCGGCGAATCGCGATCGACATAGGCGAAGAGCTCCTCGGCGAGCGCGCGCTTGGTCGCGGCGAAGCCGACGAACTCGTGCAGCCAGCCGGTCAACGCCTCGAGCGGCGGCTGGTCGACGTACTTCTTCGCCGAGTCGCAGATCGCCTCGACTTCCCCCAGGTAGACCGCTTCGAGCAGGTCCTGGCGGGTGGGGAAGTGGCGGTAGAGGGTCCCGATCCCGACCCCGGCGCGGGCGGCGACGTCCTCGAGCGTCGCTCCCGTCCCCCGCTCGCTGAACTCCTTCCGCGCGGCTGCGACGAGCTTCTCGTAGTTACGGCGGGCGTCGGCCCGCTTCGGCCGCGGGGCGAGGGTTGCGAGGTCGTTGGGGTTGGCGTTCACGAGATTTTCTCCAGAAGCACTTGACAAACCGGAGGCTGCCTCCGTATAGTATCTCCTGAAGCGGAGGTTTCCTCCGAATTACCCGGAGGCGACCTCCAGTTTAGCACCGCATTCGGCTCCAGTAAAGGATCTCCATGACTCACTCCTCCGGAAACGCCTTCTCCCTCGCGATCATCCTCGGCTGCTACCTGATGATCATCCTCGACATCTCGGTGGTGATCACCGCCCTGCCGAGCATCCACGAGGACCTCGGCTTTTCGACCACCGGCCTCTCCTGGGTCCAGAACGCCTACACCCTCACCTTCGGCGGCCTGCTCCTGCTCGGCGCCCGGGCGGGCGACATCCTCGGCCGCCGCCGGGTCTTCATCGCCGGGATCGCCCTCTTCACCTTCGCCTCGATGCTCGGCGGCGTCGCCCAGTCGCCGGCCTGGCTGCTCGGCGCCCGCGGAGTGCAGGGGATCGGCGCCGCGATCGCCGCGCCGTCGACCCTCGCCCTGCTCACCGTCAGCTTCCCCGAGGGCCCGGGGCGCACCCGCGCCGTCGCCTGGTACAGCGCCGTCGCCGGCGCCGGCGGCAGCATCGGGCTCCTGCTCGGGGGGATGCTCACCTCCTGGATCTCCTGGCGCTGCGGCCTCTTCATCAACGTCCCGATCGGGGCGGCACTGATCTGGCTCGCGCCGCGCCACCTGCCGGAGACCGAGCGCCGGCGCGGCCGCTTCGACCTCGCCGGGGCGATCAGCTCCACGGTCGGGATGACCGCACTCGTCTACGGGCTCGTGCGCGCCGCCGAGGACGGCTGGGGCGACCCCCTGGTGCTGGCGTCGTTTGCCGCGGCGGCGGCCCTGCTCACCCATTTCGTCGCCAACGAGCAGCGGGCCGACCAGCCGATCACTCCGCTGCGGCTCTTCACGAGCCGCGAGCGGGTCGGTGCATACGTCGCGCGCGTCCTCGTGGTCGGGGCGATGTACTCGACCTTCTTCTTCCTCACCCAGTACCTCCAGGTCGTGCAGGGCTACGGCGCTCTCGCCGCCGGCTCCGCCTTCCTGCCGATGACCCTCTCGGTCTTCGCGATGGTGCAGGTGGTTCCGCGGATCGCGCCTCGGGTCGGCGAGGTGCGGATCCTCGCCGCCGGGCTCGCCCTGGCCCTGGCCGGGATGCTCTGGCTGGGGCAGATCTCCCCCGGCGCCGACTACCTGACCCAGATGGCGGCGCCAATGGTCCTCCTCGGCGCCGGCATGGGCTCGGCTCTGACGCCGCTGACCACTGCCGGCATGGCCGGGGTCGCCGACGCCGACGCCGGTGCTGCATCGGGGTTGATCAACGTCGCCCACCAGCTCGGCGGCACGCTCGGAGTCGGGGGCCTGGTCACGGTCTTCGCCGCCGCCAGCAGCGGGGGCGGCCCCCACGCCCTCGTCGAAGGCGTTCCCACCGTCCTTGCCGGCGCGGCGATCCTGATCGTCCTCTCCCTGACCTGCGTCCTCGCGGTCATGCGGCCTCGCCTGTTCCCGGCCCGCGAGGCTCGGACCGAGGTGGCGGCATGAGGGCCCGGGGCGCGGCGGCCGAGGCGATGAGGCGACCGCAGCGCGGTCGACCGTCGAGCGCTCGCCACGCGCCGCCGCGGAAGAGCAGCTTCCGGCGGGTCGCCGTCTTCGTCCCGCTCAGAGCCGAGAGGGTGGAGCGACCCCCGGTTCGGGTCCGCGCGCAGTAGGGCACACGAGCCGTCAGCGGCAGGCTAGGGGTGCCGGGACTGGGAGTTCGTCCCGGCACCCGCTACTGCCTGTCAAAGGCGCCCGCCCAGGGGAGGCGGACACCGTTCGTTGAAACGACCTGACCATTATACACGTTAGTACCTGGAAAAACAGAGGCGTTCCCGATAACTGCGTCGAGGCGAGAACCGGACCGCCACCGGCGCGATCGACGCGAACCTCCTGGAGACAGACTCGGGGCCTAGCCCCGGCCGTGAGAGGCGGCGCGACGGGCCTTCTTCCCGCACTTTGTGCCGACATTGACCCTCTGGCTGTGCCTTCTGTCGCTCTGCGCGACGTACTGGATTCTGACGACCGGTTCGGAGCAGGTGCTGCGCGTGTTGATCAGGTAGCCCTGCTTGCCGCCGAAGAGGTCGAAACGGAAGTGACCGACCGGCGCGTCGGGGATGACCGGCACCACGGTCTTCAGGAAGCCGCCGCCAACCGAGCTGGATTCGGCTTCGGGCATGATCGTCACCTGGCCGTCGAGGATGAAGATCACGTGGGGCAGCTTGCCGAATCCCGAAACGGCATAGGCGGGCCCGGTCAGCGGCTGATCGAGCAGCGGGGTGTCGACGCGCACCCTGCCGATCTGCTGCCGGCCGGCACAGCGGGTGGAGGCGAGCTCGGCTCTGGAGCAGATATTGCCCAGGTGCCGCTGGTCGATCGCGAAAGCTTTTGGCAGCGTCACGGCCAGCCGCTTGAGATTGGCGTCTCCTTCGCGAGTCCAGAGATCGAAGCGGAGCGCCGGGTTCTGGCCGCGACGGGTCTGCTTCTTACCCCCGACCAGACGGATCCTCATCTTCGGTTCGAATCCGAGATGGGCGCAATTCACCGCGTGGAAATAGGAGGAGAAGTCGGTCACCGTGCCCTGATCGCCGACCCCCTGCGAGTCGACCGAGAAGATCGAACAGTTGGTCGGGTTGATGGTGAAATTCGGCCGGTCGATGTTGACCTGGATCGACCGCATCCGGATCGGGATCCCGCCGATGATCTGCGGCATCTTTTCCGACTCGGCGCTGACCTGAGCGGTGAGGGGGTTGACTTTCAGGGCCACGCGGACGACCACGTTCCCGTAGTCGTAGGGGCCGGCGATCGCCGGGGTGATGGCGACCAGGCTCAGCGGGGCGCCGTTGAGCGGCCCGGCCAGGTACAGCTTGCCGACGGCGTGGAAGGGGTGCGAGCCGGGACCCGCGGCGACGTTGGATGTCCCCACCTCGCTCGAGGACGGGCAGCTGGGGGACGCCTGCTCGGCTTTTCCAGACCTCTGGGCCGCTGCCGCGATCGCGCTCTCCGGGCAGTACGAGATGCCGCGCAGATTTCCGGTGAAGCCGGGAGGCATGCGGAAGTTCAGGTCGCCGAGGAACTGGTCGCCGTCATCGCGGTCCAACTTGAGGTGGAAGGCGCTGAACGCGCCGGCGACGGCATTCGCAGACCCGGCCACCAGCCGCGGCACGAACGGACGGACCGGGCCCGGGCACGACGTGCCGCCGGGTCCCGAGTCGAGTCCGAAGAACTGTTCTGAGTCCTGAGCCGAGAGGATGTCGTTCCAGGGGGTGAAGTGCGCTCGGGCGCTGAATAGCGTGCACGTCGTCGGCGTCGCCATCAACCCGCGATCGGACGCGAACAGGTGGAGGTCGAATTCTTCGAACGGCACCTGCGGCAGGTCCTCGAAGGTTGCCGTCAGCCGGCCGGTTTCCGGATCGGGGAGGAACTTGCCCACAAGCTTCCCGTTGATGCCGGATCCGCTGAAGGCCATGAACACCCGGTACTGGTTGTCGGGCTTAGGTTCGCCGATGTAGAGCGAGCCGCGCAGGGGGGCGTCGAGAGCGGGCGTTCCGATCGTGACCGTGCCTATCTTTGATTTGTCCGGGCAGTTGGCGGCGGCGTCGGAGCCGAAATTGGCTTCCGAGTCCTGGCACGCGGTCTGGCCGTCGGCCGCGTCCGGGTTGATGGTGAGCCCTTCGGGCAGGACCACCGTGGCCGTTCTGAGCTCCGAAGGCGTCGGGCTCAGTTCGAGCTTCTGCGGCACTTTGAAGCCGAGGTTGAGCCCCGATGCCGTGTCTGTGTCCGAGGTGGTCAGGCTTGCGCTGAGAACCGGGTTGAACGCCTCAGCTTCGCACCCTTCGATCGCCGCGTACTGTGATTTCGCGACGGCCGACGATTCGTCCGGATGCTGGTAGGACTGGACGATCAGCTCGGTGGGAAGCGCCTCTTCCGTGCACAGCGTGGGGTTGTCGATCAGTGGCTGCGGAACTTCGCTGATTTCTCCCGGAGTGCTGATGCATTCGAATGCGTGTTCCTCTTCCGTACAGCCAGGCGGGTTCCCCGGTGAGCCCTTCTGGAACCTTTCCGTGTTGTGCGCTGCGCCGAGCGGAACTCCCCAGAATGACATCTTGACCTTGCGCAGGGGCGTCTGTTGGGAGATTTCCGTGACCGAGAAGCGGAGGCCCCAATCGCTGCCGGTGCGGACGCTGACCGGGATCGCAATCGGGATGTTCACCACGGGGGTGACGAGCTGAAAGCGGGCCGCCTCATCAGCCGAGGGCGCCATGTCATAGAGCGGCGCCGTCCCGAGCAGATATTCTTTGTTGCCGTTGTAGTAGGCCCATACCGTTATCACCCCGATCTGGGAGTTGACCGGGCATTCGCTGAGGGCAAAGTCCGCGGAAGTGCAGCGGGTGACAGCGTTCGGGTTCCCGAAAATTCCCTCGGGAGCTTCAAAGGTCACGGTTTTCGCCGCCTGCTTGTCGGGTTCGCCGAGTTTGAATTCGGTGACCAGGTCCGGGTGACCGCCCGCCTGTGGATCGGCGCTACTCGTTTTGAATTCTTCGATCGGGATCGGAGCCGCCTGCGCCGCAGACGGGGCCAGAGCGAGGGCGACCGTCGCCCCGATTAGCACTCCGACCAGCTGCCTGCGAATCATCGGTTCCCTCCCCTGTGCTTCTGGGGCTGACGGCGCCTGTTGATCTTCACGCAGCGCCAATGCCCGTGGACCCGGCGCGAGCGGAAGCCCTTCCGGCACTTCTTTTTCTTCGACTGTTCCTGCTTGAACTGACCGCCGACTCCCCTGAATGTGCCGATCTGGGGTGCCGGAGCTGCCTGCGATCCGGGACCGTGACACTCATCCGAAGCAGCGCATGGCGGGCTCGAGGGCGATACGAACACACCGCCTTCTTCGCGGGCGTCGTAGACCCTCATAGACTCTTCATTTTCATCTTCGGGCACCAGCTTCTCGCGGGTGAAGAAGAACGCGTCCTTCCCATCGCGGCTGACCGATAGGAGTCCCGAGTCGTAGGGGCTGACACCGGTTGAGATCAGTCGCACCGTCCCTTTCTCCCACTCGTATGCGTCCTGAAGGCCGTTCTGATCCCGGAGCACGAGCTGCTCATCCGAGTTGAAGAACACCCTGCCGTCGTCGAGCAGCCCCAACCCGTGCGCGGGGAGCGAGGAGTCGGAAACCGGCGTGGCTTCTGTCTGGATGCAGGAAAGGCAGTCGCGAGCCTTCGTTTCGGCGTCGAAGCGGTAGACCTCCAGGTGATTCTTGTTTTCGTAGCCTTCGTCGAGCGGTTCGCGGGTGGCAAACATCGCGTAGCGCCCGTTCGGAGACACCTGGAAGTCGCCGTAGCTGTGGACCGCGTTCTGGCCGACCGCGTTTTCGACCGCCTCCGTCTCGCCGATCGTTGCGACGAATGCGGGATTTTTGCCCGGCCGAACAACGAAGAGGTTGACCGCGCCGGCCTGGGCGCCCGTGTCGAGGACCTCGGGACTGAGGAAGTAGAAGGTTCCATCGCCCGAGGCGACTCCCGAACCGCCGGCGAAGCCGACGGCGTTGCAGTTCGGGCCACCGGAAAGCGTGTTCCATTCACCCGTGGGCGTGCAGCCGTCCGAATTGCTGGCCGCGCCGCCGCTCTGCACCGAGAGCAGGCGCAGGCTGAGGTTTCCGGAACCGTCGACTGCGGCTTCATAGACATCCGCGCTCGAGTCGGTGTCCTGCGCGAGCAGTTTGTCCGCGGTGGTGAAGAACACCTTGGATCCGTCAGCGCTCATGCCGTCGAAGAGGGCGCCCTTTTCGAAGTTCGACGGCGTCAGGTCGACCGATTTCTGCTGTCCCGCGCGGTGCAGGAAGAGGTGCCAGTAGGTGTCGCCTGCTTCGCTCGACACCTCGGTGCCGACCAGGACCCGTGAGCCGTCGTTGGAGACGTCGAGCTCCGCGACTTCCCCGTTCAGTGTCGCGCCCGTTGCATTGGTGGACACGACTTCGGTCGTCCCGGCGCCGAGGCCACGCTCGTAGACGGTCACGACGCCGTCTTCGTGATGGCCCCCGGACTGGATTTCCTGTTTGGAGCCGAAGACGAGGTGAGACCCGTCACCGGAGAGGGCCTTGTGGATCAACCCCGCCGGCACGGGTTTCGCCACGCTTTTGTCACCGGCCATGCCCTGGACGAGTTCGCCGCTCGGGAGCCGGACCGGGATTCCGCTCGATCCGTCCGCGAAACACGGCGCACAGATCGGGAACGATTCCGTGCCCGCGAAGGCGAAGGTGTCGAGCGCCGAATCGGTGCCGGCGAGGGTGGAGGAGAACGGCCCTGAGGCGAAGGGGTCATCAGCCGGGATCCCGAGGTAACTGGTGGTCCAGCGGCCCCTGTCTTCGCCTTCATTGATGCGCGTGGCGACGTAGGGGTCGGGGCCGCGGTTGGTCGGATTCCCGGTTCCCGGGATGCCGCCGTCGACGACGCTGTAGAGCAGCTTGCCGGTCGCGTCGGGCCGGCCGTCGAACGGCGTGCGGCCCGGGACAACGTCGGACGTGACGTCGTAGCCGCCCGTGTAACCCGCGGATGCGAGCTCATAGGCGCGACAATCGAGCAGCGACACGGTCTGCGTCTGCTTGCGGGCCAGTGCGTTCGGGCAGTTGTCGTGGACGAGGTCGACGAACGGGTAGGTGGTGAATGTGCCATCGGCGAATTCGGCCTGGCCGAGCGCATTTTCCGCGACCACGCGATAGTGGTATCTCGTTCCGGCCTGCAGCCCTTCCACCTGGACCGTGCGTTTCACGAGGGGAAGCCCGTACACCCGTTCCGCCACCGGATAGTTGGTGCACGACCCGGGGCAGACTCCCGTCCCGACTTCGATCCTGAAGCTCGTAGCGAGGAACCCGGCGGCTATTTCGGTGTGCACACGCGCCGTGTTCTGGGTGATCGATGCGACGAAGGATTCGCCGACCTGGGGCGGTGTTTCTTCCGGCAGTTTGTAGATCTTGATTTTGTTGTTGTTCCAATCGGAGGCGTAGACCTTGCCGGCGGGCGAGACCGCCACGCCCGAGATCCGCGAGAGGCTGCCGTTTCCTTCCGGAAGGGTGCAGTCGATCTGATGCTTTTCCGGCTCGAACTCGACGAACCCCTTGTTGTTCGGGCGTTCGGTGGTCTTTCCGCAGAGGACTTCGCCCGAGTTCTGATCGCCGATGACCACGTTGTCGTTGCGCGGGTCGATCGCCACCTGCCGCGCTCCGAAATGGGGATAGATGAAGTTGAGCGGACTGGTCCCTTCGCCCGTTTCGGTGAATTCCGCCGGTTCGAAGATGTCCACCTGTGATTGTTCGCCATTCACGGCGGTGTAGACGCGGCCGGATGAGTCGATCGCCACCGACAGCGGGGCCGGCCGCGCGTTGGTGAGGGTCGGCACCAGAGCCTGCCCGAGGAAGGTGCCGTCGGAGCTGAATTTCTGAACTCGGGTGTAGGTGCCTTCGGGAGGGTTGGGATTCTTGTCGGTGCCGACGTAGAGGTTGCCTTCTGAGTCCACCGCGACCGAGTTCCCGAAGTTGTTCACATCGCTGAATTCCTGGGTTTGGAACTCCCAGCCGCCGAACTCTCCGGGGGTCTGCTGCAGTTCTTTGATGCCGATACCGCAGACGTCGCCCGAGGCGGCCGTGCAGATCTTGCCTTTGGTCGTCTTATCGACTTCCTTGCCGAGCGTTAGCACGGGTTCCAGCGAGGAATTGAACTTCTGGATCCGAAGGTTTTCGTCGTCCTGAACGTAGATTGCGCCGCCGCCGCCGGGTGAGTTGTCGACCGCGACGCCGCGTGGTTGGTTGAACTGACCGAGATCCGACCCCGCGACGCCCGCCTTGCAGATGTCGGTCGTTCCGGCTTTGCAGACCTCGAGCACCGCGCCGCCGTCGCGAGGTGTGAGGACGCGTGTCTTGGTGCCGACCGTCGTCGATATGTCCTGCACGAACCCCGGCGTCGGCGAGGTCTGGAGCACGGAGCTGTCCGCGGTGCTGGCGCCGCCGGCGTTGTGCGCTGTGACCGAGCACTGGAAGACCGTCGGTTCGCTCATGTCGGCGGGGGTCGTTTCGTAGAACCCGGTCGATTCGCTGCTCGTGTTCGAGAAGATTTCCGTCCCGGCCCGGTACCAGCGGTAGGTGTAGGTCGTCGGGCTTCCCGACCACGCGCCGGCGTTGCAGGACAGGGTCTGGCCGCTGACGCCGACCGTGAGGGGTGCGTTGGTGCCGACCGCGCCGAGGGTCGCCGGCCCGATCGGTATCGCCGTGCCGGGAACGGGGGCGGCCACGGTGTACTGGCTGGCGATCCTCGAGACCGTGCCTTTGAGTTCTCTCCAGTGGGCCTTGCCCATGCACTGCAGTGCCTTGCCGGCGTCGCCGGCGGCGACGGTGTATTCGACGGAGGTGGCCCCGGGGATCGGTTCGCCGTTGGCAAGCCACTGGTATTCGTACGACGCCGGCTGCAGAAAGTCGGGCGCCGAGTTGGTGATTTCGCACTTCAGCGTTTCGCCGGCTGCCACTCCGAGGCCGATTGGCTGGATCGTCAGCGGCGACACGTTCGTGCCGCCGAGCGCGCCTTCGAACGTCACGACGTAAGGAGCGCTGCCCGTCGGGTCACCCGGCCCGCCGCTGACGGAGACGTTGCCGACACCGATCGAGGAGAGTTCTTCGAGTTTTTCCTTGACCGTTGCCGCCGGGGCGTTGTAGGCGATGGGTCCGGTGGTAACCGGGCCGAAGGTCAGCTGGAACGTTCCGCCTGAGGCGGCGATTGTGATCCTCTCCTGCTCGTTCGCGGGTGGTTTGTCGTCTTCCCCGCTCTGGACGACGTCGTAGCCCCAGGTTTGGATGAAGTTGCCCGCGGCGTCAAATTCCTGGATCCGGTTGTTCTGGCGATCGGCGACGTAGAGGTGTTCGGTCGCATTGTTGATTGCGAGGCCGGTGGCGCGATTGAACGCTCCTCCCGTCGCTCCGCTCGAGCCGAAGGTGCTGAGCCATTCGACTTCGGCCGCTGCCGGAGCGGCGGAGACCGCGAGCAGGGCCAGGGCCAGAACCAGGGCCCGGATGATCGTCGTGTCTCTCGTCGGGATGCGCATCGGTTACCGGTCCCCTCTCGCATGCCTCGCGGCGCGCTTCCTCTTCTTCTTCGCACCTCCGCACCTGGACCGGAGCTTGGCCTTGCTGCTGACTTCCATGCCGTTCTGTCCGACCATCAGGACCGCAGCTCTCTGGCCTCCCCTGCAGAGGCTTTCGGTGTTTTGGAGCAGTCCCTTTCTCTTTCCGTTCAGATTCAGTTCGAAGCGCGAGACCGGGGCGTCCGGGACCCCGTTGAAGTCGGTGCGCAGACCGCCGGCTTTCGTGCTGCCGACCCGGCCCACGAGTTCGATGTCGATCTGTCCTTTCAGGGCGACCACCAGATCCGGGAGGCTGTGGTTCGACGACCGCAGGTAGACCGGGCCCGACAGCGGGGAATCGAGCAGCGGGGTGGTGACGGTCGCGTCGCCCAGCACCGAACCGGACGGGCAACTCTGCGCCGCGAACTGGACTCGCGTGCAGACGGTCTTGATATGGCTGTTATCGAGAATCAGATCCTTCGGCATCGAAACGACGGTGCGTTTGATGTTCGCGTCGCCGGCCCGGGCGTCGACGACCGCATGGAGGGCGGGATGTCCGCGCCGCTTGGTCGAGCCGCTCAAGGTCAGAGCCAGCTTTGGCCTGAAGCCGAGATCGGTGCAGTTCGCAACCTGATAGTGGGTGGCGGGCGAGGACCGCCCACCTTCGTCGCCGGAGACCGTGGTGGCGATCTGGCTGCGCTGGCAATCGGTCGGGTTGAGCGCGAAGCCGGGGCGGTCGAGCACTACCTGGAACGACCGCGTGCGCAGCGGGATGCCGCCGAGGATCTGCGGCAGCGGGTCGGATTTCACGCTGACCTGCGCGGTGGCCGGATCGACGTCCAGCGCCGCCCGGACCACGACGTTCCCGAGGTCATAGGGCCCGGTGACGGCTGGGACCACGGTCACGAGACTCAGGGGCGCTCCCTTGTACGGGCCGGCAAGATAGGCCTTGCCCGAGAGATTGAGCGGCTTTGTGCCGGCGCCCGCGGTGGCGGACACGGTTCCGACCTGGCTCGCCGCCGGGCAGGCGGGCGTGCTCAGCTCGGTCGCGCCGAGGTAGCCGGCGCTGTTGAGGGTCGAGATCGCGGACTCCGGGCAGTAGGGAACTCCCTTCAGGGTCGCGGCCAGCCCCGGCGGCAGCGAAACCTCGAGCCCCGCCAGGTTCTGTTCTCCGTCTTGGCGCGCGAGCTGCAGGCCGAAACTCGAGTGGGCACCGGCCGTGTTGTCGGCCGAGCCGCCGGCCAGGGTCGGCGAGAACGGGCGCGTGCTGCCCGGGCACTGTGCCCCGTTCGGACCGGAGTCCAGTTCGAAGAACTGGGTCGAGGTCTGGTCCGAGATCTCGGTCGCCCATGGAACGAACGTCGATTCCACGGCGAAGGATTTCCCGCATTTCGTCGGAGTTGCAAAGACGCCCCGCTCAGACCCGAAGAGGTGGAGCCGGAAGCGCGAGAACGGCGTCTGTGGGAGGTTTTCCAGCGACACGGTAAGACGGCCCGTGGTCGGGTCTGCGTGCGTGGAGCCCGCCAGCTTCACATGAGTTGCGAAGCCGTCGGCGGTGAGGATCACGCGGTAGGGATCGTTCGGCTTCGGTTCGCCGATGTAGGCGTAGCCGTCGATCGGACCGGGAAGCGCCTCGCTTTCCAGCTCGACCGTGCCGATCTTCGAGAACTCCGGGCACTGGGCCGCTTCCGGGGTTCCGAACCGCGCCTCGGCGTCGGTGCACGCGACCTTGCCGTCGGCCCCGTTGGAATTGAGCGAGAACCCTTCCGGCATCGCTATCGTGTTCGCCCGTATCTCCGACGGGGAAGGTGTCAGGGGGTCGGAGAACTGCGGCACTTTCAGATCGACTTCGAGGCCGCTCGCGGTGTCGGTCTGGGTGGTGGTCGGATTTGCCGCCAGGCTCGGGAAGAAGCTCAGCTGGTCGCAGCCGGTGGTTTCCGGCCATTCCGCTTCGGCATGGGTGGTTTCCCGATCGTAGGAGAGGTCGTCTATCGATGAGGTTAGGGGACCCACGCAGGTCGTCGGGTTCTGCGTGTAGGGACGGACCGGAATCGAGGTCGATACAGGAAGCTTGGGCCGGCCGAAGTATGAGACGCCGTTTTCGACCCCTTCGACTTCCGCCGGGCAGGCATTGCCGAGCGTGTCGTTGACGAGATCGACTTCCGCTTCGGAGAAGCAGAAGATGTCGGTCTGACCCTTGGCGAATCTGAGCAGGTCATGGCTTTCAGCGGCGGGGACGCCCCAGAAAATGGTGTCGAAGCCTTCGATCGGTAGGAGGTGGGTGATCCCCTGGGTCGTGAAATCCAACCCGTAGTCGCTGCCGGTCCGCGACGTGACCGAGAGGTAGGTCGGGTTTCCGATCAGGGGGACGACGAATCCGAACAGCGCCGCCTGGCCTCCCTGCTCGACCGTGCGATGGATCGGCATCAGGATGGGGCTGAAGATCCCGGTAACGAGCGCCACCACTCCCACCTGAGTGTCGGTTGCGCATTCGAGCAGCATCATCTCGGCGGCCGAGCACGTCGGCACCACACTCTGGTTGGCGATCACTCCGCCTGGGGTGTGGATGGTGATGTCCTTCGGGTCGGCGCAGTCACACGGCAATTTTTCGCCGGTCTGACGGTTGCCCACGCGGACGGACGTGAACACGTTCGGGTGAGCCCCGGCTTCAGTCGTCGATGGGATCGCCTTGAAGAAATTGATCGCCGATTTCGCCGACGCCGAGTCGGCGTGTTGCAGACACAAAAGCAGTGCCGCGATCGCGACCACCGATGCGGCAAGCGCGATGCGGACGATCGCCGGCTTCCTCTCGGCATTCTTCAGGGCCATCGCGTTCTCCTCGCTCCTCATCGGCTCAGCCATTTCCCCGGTTGTGTCGAGTGTGGTGCCGTGAGCGCCTGTGGTGCCGACGGTGCTTGTGCTTGTGCTTCTTCTTCTTCTTGGCGGGGCTGAAGTTCCCACCTTCTCCGAGATCCCGGCCGGTTCCGAACTCGAGCGGGGCCGCCGGTTGACTTTCCGGCCCGTGGCACTCGTCGGCCGCCTCGCACGGCGCCGGCGGTTTGTTGAACGGGAAGCCACCGTTGGTGCGGGCGTCGTAGAACTTGTAGACGCCGCCGCCTTCGTCCTGTCCGACCAGCGTGTCGTAGGTCGAGAAGAACGCATCGACGCCGTTTGCGGTCACGCCGATCAGCGTCCTGCGCTCAGGTTCCGAGCCTTCCTGGCTTCCGCTTCCCGAGGAGATCAGCTGCTGGCGCGCGTTGACGAACTCGTAGACATCGTTGATTCCGTTCGCGTCGCGCGGGACCAGCGATTCCTTGGTGGCGAAGAACACGCGGCCGTCGTCGGTCATGAAGCGTCCGTCTTCGGAGCCTTCGACGTTGAAAGTCGGCGGTGATCCGTCCGGGAGGCACGACGCGCAGGTCAGGGTCCGGGTTTCGGAATCGTAGGTGTACATCTCGCTCTTGCCCGCGTTGTTGTACGCCGTCACTCTGCTGGAGGTGATGAACGCCATGTGCTTGCCGTCTTTGGAGACGTTGATCCGGGTGATCGGCTGAGACGGGGCGAGCTTCGCCACGAACTGGGGCGCGCCGTTGCGATAGACGTACAGATTGCGCGCATCGGGGAACCCGTGGCCGCTCTCGAGGATTTCGGGAGAGTAGAAGTAGATTTCCCCCGTTTCAGAGGCGATCGATGAGTCGATCGGCTGCAATTGTTCAGTCCCGCCGAGCTTGTGGGTTTCCCTCCACGGCACGACTTCCGTGTTGCACTTTTCGGTCCACGCACCTTCAGGTGTGCACAGATCGCTGTCGCCCGCCCCGCCACCGGCCGACAGCAGAGTGACCGAGTTGGTCGCCTCGCTCCACATGTAGAGATCGAAGCTCGAGTCGTGGTCTTCTCCATTCATCTCTGTGGCGGTTGAGAAGAAGATCTTGCGACCGCCATCCGCCACGCCCTCGTACCTGACGGCGATGTTTTCGTTGGTCAGCGAGTCCCACGAGACTTCGTAGGTCTTGCCCGCAGTCGAGTCGTGCAGGTACAGGTGCTTGAAGTGGCGGCACGGGCAGAAGGTGACACCAGGTTCGAGGCCGCCCCGGGTGGTCATCAGTACACGCGACCCGTCTTCGGACACGAACGGGGTCAGAATGATCTCAATCGATCCGCCGAGGCCTACGGGGTCCGTTTCGATCGGTTCCCCGGCTTCGGTTTCGGAGATCACGGTGACCGATCCGGTTTCGAGGTCGTTGTCGTAGAGCGAGCCCGGATATGGCGGGCCCGTCTCGCCACCCGGTGCAAACGCGAGTTCGCGCGAGGAGAAGATGTAGTGGCTGAAGTCTCCCGAAATCCTGCCCGAGCCGTAGAAGCCGCCCTGGGTTACGTCGCGGGGCGGGGTTTCCTCTTCGCCCGGAAGTTCTTCCAGATTCGTCGGCAGGCGGCCCCAGAAGTTGCCTTCGTTGTCGTATACGTAGGGAGCCGAGGAACCCGCCAGTTCGCTGCCGGCGAGGAGCCCGCCGGCGCCTTTGGTGTCCCAGACCACGAAATGGTTCATTTCCGTGTCGGTCAGGATCCCGCTCGCGCTGTTCCCGTTTTCCAACGATTCGTTCGACGCGATTTCGAACGATTGGTCCGGTGCCCCGGCCTGCGATATCGATTCGTAGCCCGGGATCCCGACGTATTTGGTCTTCCAGCCTGAGGTGGTGCGGCTGGCGACGTAGAAGTCGCCCGTGAAGGATCCGTTCAGGGGTTCGCCCGAGCCCGGAATCGCGTTGAGGAGACCCGTGTAGCCGAAGCGCCCCGCTTTTGTCGTGTACGGCGATGCGGGACCGACCGGAAGCAGCGCGGCCCCGCCCAGCTGAGGCGGGCTCACGAGCTCGTAGCCCCTGCAGTCCGGCAGATAGGCCGCGCCCGTCTGCTGGCGGACCGCGTCGTTGGGGCAGCCGGTCGGCGGTGAGAAGTCGAAGGTCTGATCAGCGCTTTCCGTCGTTCCGAATGCGCTCGTCACGACCACCCTGAAGTGGTAGGTCGCGCCGGCGGTCAGGCCGGTCAGTTTGACTTCCACCTCTTCGCCGGCCGGCACTTCGCCGCCCGGTTCGCAGTTCGGTTCCGAGCTTCCGTAGGTTTCCGTGGTTCCGAATTCGAAGCAGTACGTGCTCGGCGTTTCCAGCTCGTTGATCCGGGCGTGAAGTACGGCCGACGTTTCCCTCACTTCCGTGGCCCAGACGCCGTCGATCCGCGGCCGATCGCCGAGGGTCGTGAATTCCTTGGGTGCACCCGGGAATTCTGTCGCGGCGTACTGCTTCTTCGCGACGTACCGAACTTCGTACATGTGCTTCGGGATCAGTTCCGAAAGGCCCGTCGTGACTGCGGTCGGCGGGCCGGGTGAGGTCACGGCCTTGAAGCCGCCGAACGGGGTCCAGGTCGCGTCGGTACTGAGCTTGAATTCGGGGCGGAACGAGGTCCCCGGCGGATTTGGATATTGGGGCGTCGATTCGCTCGGGTCGATCGTCCCGTGAACGGTCGCCTCGGTGCTCGTTATGCCAGTGACTTCATTGACAGTGGCCGTTGGTGCGACCACTTCGTTGAGATAGTAGACCCGATGGCCGGCGCTGCTCAGGCCGACGATCGAGGTGGTCGCGGAGATATAGAGGGTTCCCGTGGCAGGATCGAGGCCGAGTCCCTGAACGGCGGCGAATCCCGCGCTTCCACCGAGGCTGGCGTCGGCTGCGGTCGGAGCCGTGGGTTCACCCGGTTGGTCGAACTCCTGCACCACGGTGGGCCCGTTGAGGGGATCGCGCAGGACGTAGAGCACACCCGCTTCGGAGACGACGAGGCCCGCGGTGCTGCCGGTGAGCAGGGCGTGGGTGACCGGCGCTTTGCCTTCCTGTTCGGTCGCCACTTCGCAGGTGCCCGAACCGGTGACCCGCGTGCAGACCATCTGCGGCACCGCGGTTTCGGCGAAGTTGCCCGCGAAGGGGACGAACGTGTTCGTCGAGTTGCCGAACAGCGGGAAGCTGGGCCCGCACTTTCCTTCCAGGGCTTGCTGCATCTTTTCCCGGTGCTGGGCGGCGTTCTGGCGCCATTCGATTTCGGGAGTCGTTTCCCCGTTGGGGCAGGTCAGGGTGTAGGTGTCGCCGGTTGCGAATCCCGTGAAGTGGACTCTCTGCTGCTCGCTGACGCCTGCCCCCGATGCGAGGATGGGTTCCAGGAATTCGGCCGTTTCGGTGTCATAGCGCTCGATCTCGGCATTCTGGTTTGAGTTGGAGGCGTAGACGATGCCGTTGGAGTCAACGGCGAGTTTGCGGGGCTGGACGCTCCCGAAATTGGTCGTGGAGCCGAAGGACGAGGGTTCCGTGCCGTCGAGTTTGTAGGTATTGACGCGGCTGTTGATGGAGTCGGCGAGGAACACCGTCCCGACTTCCGCTTCGCCGTTCGGCTGGCTCACCGCTATGCCGAGAACTTCGCTGCCGGTGTACTTGCCTATCTGGCCGACTCCGCTGCCTTTGTTGGCGCCCTGTCGACAGCGGTCGGCACCTTCGCAGACCTCGTATTCTTCGCCGGGTACGCTGGCGTCGACTCCCCATCCGAAGGATCGGATGAAGTTGCCTTGTCCGTCGTACTCGTTTATCCGGCGGCCGTCGCGGTCCGAGACATAGACGTTGCCGGTGTCCTCATCGACCGCGATCGACTGGGGATGGCCGAGGGACCCGTTCTTGGCGTTGTCCCCTTCGTTCGCGGCGCCGGTTTCCGTTCCCGCCAGACAGGCTGCCTTCACGGTGCAGATCTGGTACGCCCCAGAACCCTGGGTCGTCGTGGTGACTTCGATCGTCGCGGCGCCGCCAATCAGTGCGCTGCCGTCACCCTGCATCTGTTCGACATTGGTCCCGGCGAACGACGCCCCTTCCTGGTTCTTGAACGTCACCGTCCAGGGACCGCCGGTGGGGCCGGCAACCAGGATGCTGCGGGGAAATTCTTCGCCACCGAGCTTGGCTATCCCGGTGAGAACCGCCGTCTGAACCTGGCCCGCCGTCGCGGACTCGGAAATCGCTGCGGTTTCTTCGCCTTCGAATTTGAGTTTGAAGGTCCCGCCGGTGGCGTCGACGGTGATCAGCTGCACCTCGGTGACAGAGGGAGTGACTACGTTCGCACCCCAGGCGCTGATGAAGTTGCCGTCTGAGTCGAACCGGTCGACGCGGTTGTTTCGTTCGTTGGCCACATAGATATCGCCCGCGTTCGCGGGGCCCGCGCCCGAGCTGTTCACGGCGATGTCGCGGGGGCTGTTGAATTCACCGCCTTTGCTGCCGGAGCCGGTTTCGTTTCCAAACCAGCCGACCACGCCCACCGATGCATGGGCGGCGGGGGCGCCGAGGGCCGCGAACATGGCGGATGCCGCGAGTGCCGCCGTCCCCAGGCGCAGCTCTCGGCTCAAATCCGCCATCCGCGATACCGCGCTCTGCACTCGCTTTGTCATATCCCTGTTCCCCCGCTTTTCCCGAGGCCGTTCGGCTCCGGACCCTGCGGTGTGTCTCGCATCCCTGCCCGCCTCCCCCGGCGGACGCGGAGATAGTGCCAGCTCCGTTCCCGAAATGCAAGCGGAGTACCGGCGTGAACAGGAGCGTACATGGCAATCAGGCCCACGCCTTCGTTTGGCAAACCCAGTTGAGGAGCCGAAAAGTCCGACTCGACGAACACACGATGAAAACCTAGAATTGGGTAGCGAGGCCGGCGTTAGCTCTGTCCTGGATGGTCCCGATCGAAGCTGACCACCGCCGGCGCCGGCACCACGATCGAGCCCTCGAGTTGCAGGAAGCAGGCCGCCGTGAGGTTGCCCACCGCTCGCTCGAGCGTGGGCTCATCGAGACCGTCGGCCACCTCACGCGACAGGTCCTGCAGCGATAGTCGCCGCGGGTGCTCGTTGAGCAGATGAGTGAGAACTGCTTCCTCGGCGGAAGCGGTTGTGATCGACATCGGTTCGACCTCCTTGAATCCCTGTATCCCCATTGTCCGGCGCCAATTGACCGGGCATTCAACTACCGTGAAAGTCCTACCAGCTATTGAACATCAGGTCAACCGGGACTATTTTTCGCTCGATGACGACTGGAGAGCGCTCGCGGATGAGGACGGACGAGCGGCGGGAGCAATTGCTCAACGCCGGCGTCGCGCTGCTCGCCGGACGCCCCCACCAGGACATCTCGATCGAGGAGATCGCCGATGCGGCCGGGGTCTCGAAAGGTCTCCTCTACCACTACTTCCCGACCAAGAAGGAGTTCATCCTCGCGGCTCTCGACCGCGGGCAGGGCGAACTCGCCGAACGGCTCCAACCGGACTCCTCGCTGCCCCCCGAGCAGCAGCTGATCGATAGCCTCGACTCGTTCCTCGACTACGTTCAGGAACACGCGACCGCCTACATGACGATCTTCAAAGTCGGAGGCGAAGACCCGGACATCGCCGACGCGCTGGAAGCGGGCCGGCGCGAAACTCTCGCGATCCTGCTCGCTGGACTCCGCGGATGGGAGGGGTCGCCGGTCAGCACCGAGCCCTCGCCACCCCTGGAGACCGCCGCGCAAGGATGGCTCTTCTTCGTCGAGGGCGCGGTTCTCAGGTGGCTCGAGCACAGGGACATGGAGCGCCGGGACCTGCGGGCGATGCTCGCGACCGCCTTCACCGGGGCCCTGTTCTCCGCCCGGGCCGCCGGCGCCCCGGGCCCGCCGGGCGAGAGCTAGCCTAGGCGCCGCGGGCGATCACCGCGCGGGCCTCCTCGACCCCGAGGTAGGGGCTGAGGGCGAACTCGATCACCGCCGGCGCGAAGGCGTCGAGCTGGTCTGCTTCCCCGTTCAGCACCCGGCGACCGAGCAGAGTCATGATCCCGCCGACCAGCCCCTCCTCGATCCCGGGGTCGACGTCGCGAAGGCGACGCCCGGGCTCGAGCAACTCGACGAAGCGCGTGGCGGTCTTTTCGCGCGCCGCGTTGGCCGCCTCTCCAACCACGGCGGCCTCGAGCAGGTAGAGACGGGCGAAGTTCGGCCGCGAGGCGAGGAACGCGGTGACGGCACGGAAGGCGGCGGCGACTTGGTCGGGCCACTCGTCCCTCTCCTCGGCGGCCTGGTCGATCAGGGTCTCGACGTAATTGTCAAGCGCCTCGTAAGCGGCGAGAAAGCACTCCTCCTTGCCGTCGAAGTGCTCGTAGAACGTCCGCCTCGATACCGATGCCGCACTCGTTATCCGGCCGATCGTCGTCGCGTTGTAGCCGTCCCGGGCAACGCAGGATGCCAGCGCCGCGAGCAGGCGCTCACGCTGATTGTGGGCCAGCACCTCGGGAGGAATGCTGTGCCGGCCACCGTGCAGCGGGCGCAGGTCGTCAGGATCGCTCCGTTGCTTGCCCGCCCCTCCACTCACGCGGCGAGACGATAGCGCCAGCGCGGCGGTCGGCAGAAACTAGTCACGGTTCAGCTCGGTCCGCGCCGCAGCCGTTCCCCGGTACGGAAGAACGGCCAGGTACATGAATCTCGGCACCTCGGCGGGGAGCTCCGACGCTCGCCCCGACTGAACCAGCTGGTGAACGCGGTGCCAGATCGCGCCGCTGATCGCGTCGGCGACCCCCTCGGGCGCTCGATCGAGTTCGGGTTCCTCGCGTCCCATCTCGATCGCGGCGCTGAGGCGCTCCATGGCGAGGTGCTGACGGTCCCGCATCCGGTCGTCGACGCGGAATACCTCGGAGACGTAGAACCTGGCCCGGCGCTCGTCTGCGGCCAGGATCTCCATGCCCGCCGAGAGCGCCGCGCGCAGGCTGTCGGGCCACTCGAGCCGTTCTTCGAAGGCCCTCCCCATGCTCTCGCGCAATTCTGCATCGAGCGCATTCCACGCCGCTGAGAAGCAGTCCTCGAGGCTCTCGAAATGACGCTCGAAGATGGCACGGTCGACTTTCGCCCGACTGACGATCTCGTCGAGGTTCGTCGCCTCATACCCGCGATCCGCCGCGACGGCGACCATCGCCGCGCAGATCCGCTCTCGCTCGGCGGACAGCTGGTCGCGGCCCTCCACCTAGCACGCTCCCCGCGAGGGGTGCGGCTGTCGTTCCAGGTCTAGGCCCGGGCGATCGCGGCGGCGGCGCGCTTTTCGCCCATGTAAGGGACGAGCGCGAATTCCAGCATCGTCGGCAGCAGCGCCCGAATCTCGTCGATTTCGTTGCGCAGGAGGCGCTGATGCACCATCCAGACCAGGCCACCGATGATCAGGTCCTCGAGTTCGGCCGGCAGCTCGCCGTTCGCTTCCCCGAGCTCGCGACCGAGCCGGAAGAGGGGGACGAAGGTCCGCAATGCTCGCTCGTAGCGTTCCATCGCCACCGGGCCCGCCGTGACCGACTCGACGATGCAGGTACGAGCGACGGCGGGATTTGCGACCACATATTCCAAGAAGGCGGTGAGCGCCGCCCGGACCTGGTCCGGCCACTCGTTGGAGTCGGCGGCCGCGGCTTCCATCGTCCGCTGCACCTCGACCGCCGCCTCGTCGAAGCCGACCAGGAGGCAGTCTTCCCGGTTGTCGAAGTGCTCGTAGAAGGTCGCCCGGGAGACGCCGGCCCGTTTGACTATGTGCTCGATCGTCGCGCCGTGGTACCCCCGCTTGGCGACGACCTCGGCCATCGCGACGAGGATGCGCTCGCGCGGATCGCGCGCCAGCATTTCGGCGCGATATCGATCTCCTCCATCCGGGAGGCGCTCCAGATGACCTGGAATGGTCTCCACAGGACGAGCATAACGCCCGCGGACGAGCCATCCGAGCGACGGCATCCGCCATGCACCCCTGTCGTAGAACGCTCCACATACAATCGTACCTGCCTGAACGGTCTAGTACCGAGCGTCACCGTACAGGTTTCCGTCAGCGGAGGAGGTCCTGCTTGAAGCGCTCGAGGTCGCTGCGGCCGCGAATGAGCTCGTCCTGGGCGGCCGCCGGACCGAGATACGGAAGAAAGATCAGGTAGAGCAGTTCGGGCACGTCGTCGACGATCGCTCCGTGGTCCCCCGCCTTGATCGTGCGCCCAGCCCGATCCCAGATTGCGCCCACCACAGCCTCGGCCTGCTCGCGACGGACGCCGGGCTTCGATCCCACTTCCTCCCGCCCCAGGTGAACCAGCTCGACGTAGGCGCCGAGAACGAGATCGCGGGCGCCCTGGGCCAGGTCGCCGCCGTAGTTGATCTCGACCATGCAGATCCGGGCTCGGAGCTGATCCTCGAGGATCAGCCGGCAGAGCTCCCAGCCGAGCGCCCGCATGCCGTCGCGCCAGCTCGGCTGCGACAAGAGGGCCGAGACCAGGGGCTCGGCGAAGGTCTTCGTGTACTCCATCCAGACTTCGGCGAAGCACTCGTCGAGGCTCTTGTAAGACCGCTCGAAGGTGGCAAGGTCGATTTCGGCGCGCTCCAGAACATCCTCCAGGTCGGTCGCCGCGTAGCCCTTTTCGGCTATGACCGAAACGAGAGCCCCGGAGATTCGCTGCCGCTCTGTGTCAGCGGCGCCAGCGGACGAACTCGGTTTGCCGAACATTGCCGTACCTGGTAGGATGCGACGTTCCACGAGCCGTCGCCTCCGGGCCGGCTTGTGAGGAATGGCGCATTCTAGCCGAGCAACGGTGGGTTGCCAATGCGGTTTCTTGGGCCGCCCTTTCTGAGGAAGCGGCTAAGAGTGAGGAATCGCGACGGCGGGGGCCTCCCGCGAGCCCCCCGCCGCAGAATGTGCCGAGCCCGCATCAGGGATTGTCAGGGGTGGACCCGGCGCAATCGATCGCGATCGATCCAACGCAGCGGGGAACCGGTCGGCTATTCCCAGTACTGCTTCTTTTCGCTCCCCGGTCCCCACCATGCTGGTTGGCTGTCGATACACTGTATCAGCAGCCCGGTAACGGCTGTCAAGGCAGCGGAGGAAGGTAGCTTTTCGATCGTGGGTGACCGGGGGAAGGGAAAGCGCCGAAGCCCGCTGACGCCGGAGGCGATCATCGGGGCGGCGATCCGGATCGCCGACGAGCGGGGAATCGACGCCGTCTCGATCCGTGGCATCGCGGCCGAGATCGACGCCCGGCCGATGAGCCTCTACGACCACTTCCCAAGCAAGGGAGAGCTGCTCTCGGCGATGGCCGACGAGGTCGTGGCCGAGGTCCTGATCGACCCTCCGCTCCCCGATCACTGGCGCGACGCGCTCGCCCGGATCTCGAAGGGGCTCTACGCGATGCTCGTCAGGCACCCCTGGCTTGTATTCGTGACCAGCCGGCATCCGCGCTTCGGCCCGAACAGCGAGAAACAGGCCGCGCAGTTCGCCGAGGCGATGTCGGAGCTGGCGCTGGACTCGGCCGAGATGTGGATCCTCGTCGGGATAGTCAACGACTACGTCCTCGGCCATTCGCTCCGGGCCGTCACGATCCCGAAACCGGAGCATCTCGAGGACGTGATCGCCGAGCCTGCCGTCAAGGCGATCCCCGAGCTCGCGTCTTTGCCGGACTACCTCCGAACTCGGGCATCGGTCGACCGCTTCGAGGCGGGCCTCGAGGCGGTCCTCGACGGGATCGAAAGCCGGGTCCTCGACGGCGCTGCCTGAGCCCTGCGGCGGCGCGCCCGGCGCTATTTCAGCTTCATCTTCAGCGTGGCCTTGAGGCTCTGCGTGCTGGCCGTACCCCCGGTGGGAGTGAAGCTGAGCGAGGCCTTGATCTTCAGCTTGCCCTTCTTCCGCAGGATCTTCTTGCCGGCGCCGGTCGGCTTCAGCGCGACCTTCACCGTTCCGGCCGCGGTCGGTTTCAGCGTCGCCGGCTTGACGAGCTTCTTCTTGCCCTTCTTGCTGGCGGTCGCCTTCTTGGTCGCGGCGGCGTCGGTCAGCGTCAGCACCCCGGCGCCGGGGACCGTCACCGTCAGGGTCCCGGTCCCGTTCGACTTGTTGAGCTTCAGCTTCCCCTTCTTGAAGACGTTGTTCGGCGGCGTGCTCGTGATCGAGACGGCGTCGACCGCCGCGTTGAAAACGTCGTCGTCGACGGCATTGGCGATCCGAAGCCGCACCGTCTGCCCCGCGAATGGGGTCAGATCGGCGCTGAGCTGGGTCGGCGCCATCGATTCCGGATCGCCGGTCTTGCTGGCGAACAACGTGGCGAGGATGTCGCTTGGGTTAAGCGATTCGACCGGGGCGGTCGGCTTCATCACGTCGACCCGGAGTTGCTGATTCGTCGATTCGTCCGGTTCCATCGGTTCGGGAAGGTTCGTCACCGAAAGGGTGTCCGGACTTGGGACGAAGATGGGCGCGAAGGAGCGGTAATAGAGGGTCATCGTCAGCTGATGGGTGTAGTAGGGCTCGAGCGCGATGTCCTGGTAGAGGATCGCGGTGTCCGGTTCTTCCTCGTCGGTGACCGCGGCCCAGGAGCCCTGCGGCGGCGGGAAGAAGGGCGGCGGCGGGAGGATGACTATTTCTTCTTCTTCCGCTTCTTTTTCCTCTCTTTCCAGGATCGGAGTCTTCGTCCCCGAGTAGGCGAACCAGTTTCCTCTGTTGGTGCTGTTGTAGACCTGCCAGCCGCTCAGGTTGCCGGCCTCGAAGTCGCCGTTGACGACGGTCGCGGCGGAGGAGGCGGCTGGGATCGCCAGAGCAACGGCGGCGACAACGGCCACCACGGCGGGAATCCAGGAACGGAAGCTTCTCGGGAACATCATCGACACTCCTTGTGTGGTTTATATCCTCGGCTTTAGTTGGGTGCCTACTTCTGATTGAGCTTCAGGGTTCCTTTGAAGCCCTGGCTGCTGGTGAGTCCTCCGGTCGGGGTGAAACCCAGGGACGCCTTGATCTTCAGCTTGCCCTTCTTCCGCAGGATCTTCTTGCCGGCGGCGGTCGGCTTCAGCGCGACCTTGACCGTTCCGGCCGCGGTCGGTTTCACCGTCGCCGGTTTGACCAGCTTCGCCTTTCTCTTGCTCGCGGTCGCTTTTTTCGTCGCCGCGGCGTCGGTCAGCGTCAGCACTCCGGCGCCTGGGACCGTAACCGTCAGGGTCCCGGTCCCGTTCGACTTGTTGAGCTTCAGCTTGCCCCTTTTGAAGACGTTGTTGGGCGGCGTGCTGGTGATCGACACCGCGTCCACAGCGGCATTGAACCTGCTGTCGTTGACTGCGTTGGCGATCCGCAGCCGAACGGTCTGCCCGGCGAAGGGGGTGAGATCGGCGCTCAGCTGGGTCGGGGCCATCGTTTCAGGGTCGCCGTCCTTGCTCGCGAACAGCGTCGTGAGGATGTCGCTGGGGTTCACCGATTCGATCGGTGCCGTCGGCTTCATCACGTCGACCCGCACCTGCTGCTGCGTCGGTTCGGGTTCTTCGCCGATGATGATGATGTGGGGACCGGGAAGTGCCAGGGTGTCGGGGCTCGGGACCTTGATCGGCGCGAAGGAGTGGTAGTAGAAGGTCATCGTCAGCTTGTGGGTCCAGTGCGGCTCGAGCGCGATGTCCTGGTAGAGGATCGCGGTGTCGGGGCGACTCTCATCGGTGACCGCGGCCCAGCTGCCCTGGGGCGGCAGGAAGAAGGGCGGAAAGACGGGCGTCAACAGCGGTTTGGCGGCCGGCACAATCGGTTCGATGACTTCGATGATTTCTATTTCTTCCCCTTCTTCCTCTTCTTTCTCGATCGGCGGTTTGTCGCCGGTGTAGGCGAACCAGTTGCCTCTGTCGGTGCTGTTGGAGACCTGCCAGCCGCTCAGGCTGCCGGCCTCGAAGTCGCCGTTGGCGACGGTCGCAGCGGGGGAGGCGGCCGGGATCAGCAGCAGGGCAGCAGCCAACGACGTCAAGGCCAGGGCGCCGGACATCATCCGGTTCGTCATCACACGATCTCCTTCGGTTGTGAGACGCCGCCCAACTGTGCCCAACCTATCGCGTCCGGTCAGAGACGAACGAGATTTTCCGCACGGATCCCGCGGGTGACGCCGCGGAAGTCGACGACCAGCGGCGCCGTCGCCACGACCTCCTCGTAGTCGAGCTCGGGGTGGGCGGTGACGATCGCCGCTGCGTCGGCGGACTCCAGCCCGGACGCCAGGTCGACCGATGCCAGCTGGAACTCCGGCAGCTCGGCGACGTGGGGGTCGTGGTAGGAGACCTCGGCGCCGAGGTCGTGCAGCAGCCTGATGATCTGGAGCGCCGGCGATTCGCGGGTGTCGGCGACCCCGGTCTTGTAGGAGACGCCGAGGACGAGGACGCCGGCGCCGTGGACGGCCTTGCCGGCATCGTTGAGGGCGCGGGCGATGAGGTCGACGCAGTGGGCGGGCTGGGCCCGGTTGACCTTGCCGGCGAGCTCGATGAACTCGGGGTAGAAGTCGTGTTCGCGGGCCTTGAAGGCGAGGTAGAAGGGGTCGACCGGGAGGCAGTGCCCGCCCATCCCCGGGCCGGGGTCGAAGCGCATGAACCCGAACGGCTTCGTCGCCGCGGCGTCGATCACCTCCCAGACGTCGATCCCGAGCCGGTCGCAGAGCTGGGAGAGCTCGTTGACGAGGGCGATGTTGACGGAGCGGAAGATGTTCTCGAGCAGCTTCGCCAGCTCGGCCGCCTCCGGCGTCGACAGCACGACGACCTCGTCGCAGATCAGCGAGTAGAGATCGCGGGCGCGCTCGACGCAGGCCTCGGTAACGCCGCCGACGAGCTTCGGCGTCGTTCTGATCGTGTAGTCGGTGCGGCCGGGGTCGATCCGCTCCGGCGAGAAGGCGAGGTGGAATTCCTCGCCGGCCGACATCCCCGACTCCTCGAGGATCGGCAGCAGGCGCTCGCGGGTCGTCCCCGGGTAGGTCGTCGACTCGAGGACCACCAGCTGGCCCGGCCGCAGCACCTTGGCGAGCGCGTTCGAGGCGTCGATCAGGTACGTGAGGTCCGGTTCGCGCGAGCTGGTCAGCGGGGTCGGGACGCAGACGATCACCGCCTCGCACGGCTCGAGCCGCGCATACTCGGTCGTCGCCGCGAGGCGGTCGCCGAGCGGCGCCAGCGACTCGTCGGGAATGTCCTCCACATAGCTTCGCCCGGCACCGAGCGCCTCGACCTTGCGCGGGTCGGTGTCGAGCCCAACGACCTCGTGACCCGCCTCGGCGAAGGCGACGGCGAGGGGCAGGCCGACGTAGCCGAGGCCGACGATCCCGATCTTCATCGTCGAGAGTCTAGGCCGCGGCGAACCCGTTGCAGCGGCTTCGGGACTGCCCTAGGCTGAACCGGATGGATTCTCGCTCCGCTCCGAGTGGACGCCACGGGCTGCCAGAGGCCTACGCCGTCCGCTCCGAGCGGGAGCGCCTGCGGGAGGCGATGGTCCGGGTCGCGGCGGCGAAAGGGTACGAGGCGGCGACCGTCACCGACGTGATCGAGGTTGCGGGAGTTTCGCGCGAGACCTTCCACGAGATGTTCGTCGGCAAGGAGGACTGCTTCCTCGAGGCCTATGACGCCGTCATCGACGTTCTCGTCGCCCACGTCACCAGCGCCTACGAGGCCGCGGCCACCGAGCCCTGGCCGGACCGGATGGCGGCGGCGCTGCGGGCCCTCGTCTCGCTGCTCGCCGCCGAGTCCGACATCGCGCGGATGGCGATGGTCGAGGTAACCGCGGTCGGCGAGGGCGCGCGCGAGCGCTACCGCGCCGCCCTGACCCGCTTCTCGCGCCTGCTCGAGGAAGGTCGGCACTACGCGGCCGACGGAGCCACCCTCCCCCCCGACACCGCCCGCTTCGCGATCGGCGGCGCGACCTCGCTGATCTTCGATGAGATCCGTGCCGGCCGCGGGCCTGAGCTCGAACGGATCCTGCCCGACCTCGTCTTCGCGGTGCTGATGCCCTATCTCGGCCCGGAAGCCGCCGAGGACGAGATGCGTCGCGTCGACGGCGGCCGAGAGACGGCCTAGACGTCCTCGCCGCCGCGGCCCTCGCCGGCGGCGAACCTGGCGGCGCCGCGTGCCGCCACCTCGAGGACCCCGCGACCGATCCGGTGCTCGAGCGCCAGCCCCTGGTCGAGCGGCAGGCCGGCGCCCTCGATCGCCGCGCGGCGGTCGGCGAGCATCGTCTCCTGCGGGAAGGAGGCGATCTTCTCGGCGAGCTCGAGCGAGCGCTCGAGGTGGCCGCCGGGCGCGACGACCTCGTTGACGAGGCCGATCCGGTGGGCCTCGCCCGCGTCGACCGGACGGCCGGTGAGGATCAGCTCCAGGGCGCGACCCATCCCGACCACCAGCGGCAGCCGCTGCGTCCCGCCGTCGACTAGCGGCACCCCCCAGCGGCGCTCGAAGAGGCCGAAGATCGAGTCGGGGGTCGCGACCCGCAGGTCGCACCAGAGCGCCAGCTCGACTCCCCCGGCGAGGCACCAGCCGTCGACCGCGGCGATCGCCGGCTTCGACGGCGTCACCCGGGTCGAACCCATCGGCCCCTCGGGGTGGTCGACGTCGAGGTCGAGGGCCTTCAGGTCGGCCCCGGCGCAGAACGCCTGGCCGCCGGCCCCGGTGAGGACCAGCACGCGCGCGTCCGGATCGGCCTCGAAGTCGCGCACGCCCTGCCGCAGCCCCTCGGCCGTCGCGGCGTCGACGGCGTTGCGGCGCTCGGGCCGATCGATCGTCAGCACCGCGGCGGCGCCGACTCGCTCGTAGCGAACCGTGTCGCTCATAGCACTGCCCGCTCCGCGCCCACGGCCGTAAGAGTAGGGAGCGGGCGGGCTAGCTGCGGCGGTCTCTCGCGGGGTCTCGCCGAAGCACCCGGCTCCCAGGTTGCGCCCCGGTCGCACGGCTCGGAGGGCAGGCTGTTCCAAGCCGCCGCGAACGCTAGGGACCGGCTCGGACATCTCCGCCGTCGTTTCCGGGCAAGAAAAAACGACCAGCGGTGGCGTTCGAAGCCTGCCCCGCGCGTAGCCTTCGCGCGTAGAAGCTTGCTCCCGCCACCTTCGAGATGGTGTCCCACTTGGCTTTGTGGGGCCTCTCTCTGCCAGTCGCAAAGCGAACCTAGCGCGCCGGCTGGCAGAACGCCAGTCCTGTCAATCCGCAACTCCGCAAACTCCGGAGAAATGTGCCCAGTCGACCGCCGTTGACGGGGCGCTCACGCGTCCGCAGCCGCCTTCACCTACCCTCAGCCGATGCGCATCGACAAGATCATCGAGTCGAAGACGCCCGTGTTCTCGGTCGAGTTCTTCCCGCCGAAGACCGACGAGGCGACCGAGCAGCTGTTCGCGACGGCGCGCTCGCTGCGCGAGCTCGGGCCCGACTTCGTCTCGGTCACATACGGGGCCGGCGGCTCCACCCGCGACGGCACGGTCGAGATCACCAAGCGGCTGAAGGACGAGCTCGGCCTCGAAGCGATGGCCCACCTCAGCTGCGTCGGCGAGACCACCGAGGGCCTCGGGGCGACGCTCGACCTGATCGCCGAGTCGGGGATCGAGAACGTGTTCGCGCTGCGCGGCGACCCGCCCCGCGGCGAGGACGACTTCATCCAGCCCGAGGGGGGGCTCGGCAGCGCCGCCGAGCTTTCCGAGTTCATCTCCGGCGGCTGGGACTTCACGATCGGTGGCGCCTGCTTCCCCGAGGTCCACCCCGAGGCGCCGGACCTCGAGACCGACCTCCGCTACCTGAAGACCAAGGTCGACGCCGGGGCCTCGTTCCTGATCACCCAGCTGTTCTTCGACAACGACGTCTACTTCGAGTTCGTCGATGCCGCGCGCGAGGCGGGGATCGAGGTGCCGATCCTCGCCGGCGTCATCCCGGTCGCAAGCTTCGCCCAGACGAAGCGGATCTGCGACCTCTGCGACGCCTCGATCCCGCCCCGCCTCGAGGAGGCGTTCGAAGCCGCCGCGGGCGACGAGGAAGCCGAGTTCGAGCTCGGCGTCGCCTACGCCTCCCAGCAGTGCGCCGAGCTCCTGCTCGGCGGGGCCCCGGGAATCCACTTCTACGCCCTGAACCGGGCGCCGGCGACGCGGGCGGTGCTCGGCGCCCTTCATGCGGCACGGCCCTGGGAGCGGGCGGGTGCTCCCGCCCGGTCCGGTCGAGTGCGCGACTGATCTACACTCCGCCGACCAAATCGTGGCCAATCGCAGGGAGGAAGAGCGGGAACGGCTCCGCCAGGTGCGTGAGCAGCGGCAGTCGTCGCGGGCAAAACTGGCCCAGCGGCGGCTCGTGCTCGCCTACGCCGGCGCCGGCCTGATCGGCCTCGTCGTCGTGGTCGGGATCGTCGTCCTGATCGCCAGCTCGGGGGGCGGGGGGGGCGGCGACACCGCCGACTCCCACGTCGACCAGGGGAGCGGCAGCACCAACGGGATCGAGCCGGATGACCGCACCGGCATCCCGCCGCCGCCGACCAAGGTGAGGAACCTGAAGGTGGCTGCGAAGAAGGCCGGCTGCAACCTGCGGCTCCACCTCAAGGACGAGGGGCACACCCACATCCCGCCGGGCTCGCCGGCGCCCCACTACGGCACCAACCCGCCAACCTCCGGCAACCACGTCGAACCGCCGTACCAGCAGGCCGACGGCGCCTACGCCGAAATGCCCGCCGAAATCGATTTCGTCCACTCGATCGAGCACGGGCGGATGGAGATCCAGTACAGCCCCGAGCTCCCGGAAAAGCAGCAGCTGGACCTGAAGGGGCTCTACGACACGATGTACGGCGGGACCCTGCTCTTCCCGAACGAAAACATGCCCTACGAGGTCGCGGCGGTGACCTGGACCAACCTGCTCGGCTGCAAGGAATACAAGGGCTCGACCACCGACGACGCGATCCGCGCCTTCGGCAAGGCGACCTGGGGCAGATACGGCGGCGAGCCCGTCAACGGCTTTGCCCTGGCCGCCGGCCCGACCCCGATCGAACCGGCGGAACCGGGCTGAGCCGCTACTGGCGGGGCGCCCGGTAGGCCGGGAAGTAGCGCCCCTCGCCGCGGCCGCCGCTGAGGTTGGCGTAGGCGCGCGAGTCGCAGACGAGCTCCGAGGTGTGCCAGGGCTGCTCGCGGTTGGCGAACCCGCGCTTGAACTCCTCGAGCCGGTCGCCGCGGGTGAGGCCGCCGCCGAGGTTGAGCGGCATCTCGCGCTCGCCGGCGAGCTCGACGAGCGCTGCGACGACGTTCTTCATCGGCGAGTCGCGCAGGTTGGCGTCGGTGCTGCCGCTCAGGTAGTAGTGGAGGAATCCGTCGCTCTCGACGGTGACCGAGCCGGCGGCGATCGAGCCGTCGGGGGCGTCGGCGAGCGCGAGCCAGGCACGGTCGGCCTCGAGAATACGGTCGAAGTAGGTGGCCCCGAAGAAGTAGCGCTGGTCGGCATTCGCCCGGCGCATCGTCTGCTCGTAGGCCGCGACGAACCCGGCGCGGTCCTCGGGCGCCGTCTCGGCGCCCCTGACGACGCGGATCTCGTAGCCCTCGCGGCGGTTGCGGTTGATCTGGTTGCGGTCGCTCGGTCTGCTCTTCGCGGGCTCGCGCGGGTCGGCGATCTGGACGACGTTGCGCTCGCTGGCCCCGGTCAGCGGCGGATCGCCGAGGGTGTGGCGGAGGAAGACCGCGACGAGGCCGGTCGGGGCGAAGTCGATCGTCGCGGGGTCGAGCGGTGGCGCATCCGAGATCGACCCCCGCCCGGTGGGGTCAATCTCGGATACAAGGCCCGGGTAGCCGTACGGAGAGGTCGCATCGCGACGATCGGTGCCGGAGATCTCGCGGACCACGAGCGGCGCGATGAGAGGGCGGTCCCCGGCCTCGATCCTGAGGGTGTGGGTGACGCCCTCGGCGTCGAGGAACGGGCGCGAGCGGAAGAACTCATCGGCGGCGGCGGCCTCGCCGCGGTCGGCGATCAGCTCGGCGGCTCCGCTCACGGCAGCAGGTCCGCGGCGGCGGCGCGGAACTCGTCGGGGAGCACGCCCCAGACCTCGCAGTCGACGGGCGGCCCGTCCTCACGCCTCAGGTGCCCTCGCATCGTCCCCTCGTGGCGCCAGCCGAGGCTGGTCACGACACGCTTGGCGGCCTCGTTGTCGGCCGGGATCCGCCCGTAGACGCGGTGGGCGCCGAACTCGTCGAACGCCCTGGCGATCGTCAGCGCCTCGGCCCGGCGGCCGACCCCCTTTCCCCTGACGTCGTCACCGATCAGGGCCCCGAGCTCGGGCGCGGTCTGACGGAAGAGGCCGTAGAGGGCGGTGAACCCGACCGGCTCGTCGTGGCCGTCGACGAGGATCGCGTACTTGCGGTCCTCGCCGCCGTCGTCGATCGCCCGCGCGACCCAACCCTCGGCGTCGCCCTCCGAGAAGCTATCGCGCTGCTCCATCAGCGTCCTCGTCGCGGCCGGGTTGTTGAACCAGCGATGGACGGCGGCGGCGTCGCCGGGCTCAAACCGTCGCAGGCTTACCTCGGGCTGCTCCGACACGTGCAGAACCCTAGCCAGACCCCAAGTTCAACAGGTAATGGATGTAGAACTTGAAGGGATTTCCGTCAGTCGGGGGAGAGCCCGTGGCCGCTGAGGAGCAGCCACGCCGTCTTCGCCAGGA
>DATBHH010000086.1:0-3722 GCA_036557525.1 Solirubrobacterales bacterium
TGTCGATCAACTGCGATCACCTTTCGAATTCGAGTTCGAGGCTCGTGAGGCCGGGGCCGACCGCCGCCGCAGGCCGGGCTCGATCGTCGAGATCAGGAGCTCGGCGGCCTCCTGGGCGGAGACGGCCCCGGTCCGCAGCCACCAGCGGGCGAGCGCCTCGGCGGCGCCCATCAGCGCCGTGGAGAGGGCCTCGACCTCGACGCTGGCGGCCTCGCGCCGGCGCGGCGGCAGCTGAGCGAGGAGCGATTCGGCGACGAGCTCGAGGACCCGGCCGCGGTAATCGGCGACCCGGTCGGCGACGACGCCGCTCTGCGGCAGCGTCTCGTCGAAAAGGACGGCCCAGGCGCGGCGGTCGGCGTCGAGGAAGGCGAAGAACGCGCGCAGGCCGTCGTTGAGGAGCTCGCCTGGATTGGAGCTGGGGCGGACCGTCTCTTCGATCGTCGCGAACAGCGCGTCGCCCGCCCGTTCCATGCAGGCGACGTAGAGCCGCTCCTTGTTGCCGAAGTAGTTGTAGAGAAGCGGCTTGGTGACCCCGACCGCGGCGGCGATGTCGTCCATCGTCACCGCCGCGAAGCCGCGCGCCGCAAAGAGGTCGTGGGCGACCTTGAGCGTCTGCTCCATGCGGTCGGCGCGCGAGAGACGCGTGCGCTGGATCGGCGTTGCAGCCATCGGTGACAACGTTACCGATCTATAAATTTATAGCGGGGTAATGTGACCGAACTCACTCAGTGTTGTCGCCACCGGAGCGAGGGGTCAGGCCTCGGAGAAGCCGAAGCGGCGCTGGACCCGGCGCAGGGGAGCCGGCGCCCACCAGTTCCACTCGCCGAACAGGCGCATCAGCGAGGGGACGAGGAGGGCGCGGACGATCGTCGCGTCGATCAGCACCCCGAACGCCATCCCGATCGCGATCTGCTTGACGAAGAAGACGGAGCTGACGCTGAAGGCGAAGAACACGATCGCGATCGCCACCGCGGCGGCGGTGATCACCCGCCCGGTGCGGGCGATCCCGGTCGCGACGGCGTCCTCGTTGCTGTCGCCGAGGTCGTGGCGCTCCTTGATCCGGGCCATCACCAGCACCGCGTAGTCGGTGGCGAGCCCGAACAGGACCGCGAAGAGGAAGACGAGGCTGACGGTCTCGATCGCCGCCGGGCCGGTGTAGCCCATCGGGCCGTCGAGCCAGCCTTCCTGGAAGGCGAGGACGAGGATCCCGAGCGTCGCGCTCAGGGTCAGCGTGTTCATCACCAGCGTCTTCACCGGCAGCAGGACCGACCCGGTCAGGAGGAAGAGGATCACCAGCGTCGTCAGGGCGACGATCCCGACCACCAGCGGCGCGTGCTCGAGCAGGCTCGCCTTGAGGTCGAGGAAGCCCGCGGTGTTGCCGGAGACGAGCACCGCGGTGGCGCCCGGCGGCGGCAGGTCGCGGATCGCGTTGACCACGTCCTGCGAGCGGCCGCTGAGCGCCGGCCCGTCGAGGGCGAGGTTCGTGTAGGCGATCGCCCTGCCCGCGGGGACGAACGGCGACGCCTTGACGACGCCTTCGAGGCCGAGGATCCGATGCTCGAACGCCGCCAGCTCGGGCCTCGAGGCCCTGCCGTCGACCGTGACCGTCACCGCTTCGGTCACGTCGCGGGGGTAGTGGGCTTCGAGGTACTTGTAGGCGTCGTAGGCGGGGACGGTCGGCGGCACCGCTTCGGCGCTCGGGCCGGTCAGCGTCGACCACAGCAGCGGCGTCGCCGCGGCCAGCATCAGCGCCGCGCTGCCGACCGCGACCCGGACCGGGCGCCGCATCACCCCCCGCGCGAGCCGGTACCAGCCGTCGGACTCTTCCGAGACCGCCGGCCCGCGCCTGATCGAGAGGGCGTCGATCCGGGTCCCGAGGAGGGCCAGCAGCGACGGGACGACGAGGATCGCGATCAGCGAAGCGAAGATCGCGGCGGACGCCCCGGCGACCGCCATCGAGTAGAGGAATCGCTGCGGCATGAAGATGAGCGCCGCCAGCGCGGTGGCCACCGTGAGGCCGGAGAAGACCGCGGTCCGCCCCGCGGTCTCGACGGTGCGCCGGTGCGCCTCCCGCGACGCACCGGCGCGACCTATCTCCTCGCGATATCGCGAGACAAGAAGCAGTGCGTAGTCGACGGCGAGGCCGAGGCTCATCCCGGTCGTGATGTTGAGCGCGAACAGCGAGGTGTCGGTCAGGCTCGACATGATCCGCAGGACGAGCAGGGTGCCGACGATCGAGATGCCGCCGATCAGCAGCGGGATTGCCGCCGCGACGACGCCCCGGAAGACGAAGAGGAGGAATAGGGCGAGGATCGGGAAGGCGATCAGCTCGGCCTTGGTCAGGTCGTCGCGGGTCTGGTCGTTGGTCTCGTTGAAGCCGGGCGCGAAGCCGGCCAGCCCGACGTCGAGCCGGCTCGATTCGACGATCGGTTCGACCCCTTCGGAGGCGACGCCGCCGGCATCCTCGATTTCGGTGGTGGAGAGGTAGCCGGCGATCACCAGGGATTCGCCGTCGCGGGCGATCAGCCCGCGGGCGCGGGGATCGGCGAGCGGGTTGACGACGTGGCCGACGTATGGCGCCCGTTCCATCCCGCGGCTCAGCCGGGCCACTTCGCGCCGGACCAGCGGGTCCTTCGGGTCGAGCCTGCCGCCGCCCGGGTTGCGGACGACGAGCACGATCGCCGGGTTGGGGTTGTAGCCGAGGGAGTCGGTCAGCAGGCGCGTCGCCCGCTCGCTCTCGGAGCTGCTGTCGGTGAACCCCGCCGCCTTGAGGTGGCTCTGTACGTTGTGACCGAGCCCGGCGGCGACGAGGACGAATACCGCGATGACGCCGAGGACGGCCTTCGGATGCTTCCAGGTGAGGTCGGCGATCCGCGCCACGCGCGGGCGAGCGTACCAGAATTCAAAGTGGACGCTTTGTGAAGCAAATCACACCTTGTTAGACTGCCACCGGGTATGAGCCGCCGCAACTACGGACAGGCCTGCAGCCTCGCGGGCGCACTCGACCGGATCGGCGAGCGTTGGTCGCTGCTGATCGTCCGCCAGCTACTGCTCGGCCCGCTGCGGTTCTCCGATCTCGCACGCGGCGTCGGCGGCGCCCCGACCGACGTCCTCACCAAGCGGCTGCGGGACATGGAGGCCGATGGGATCATCCGCCGCCGCGAGCTCGGCCCGCCGGCCTCGGCGGTCGTCTACGAGCTGACCGAGCTCGGCCGCGAGCTCGACGGCCCGCTGATCGAGCTCGGCCGCTGGGGGATGAACTTCTTCCGGATCGAGCAGGTGGCGGAGATCGAGGCCCGCTGGCTGCCGACCACGCTGCGGGTGATCCTGCGGCCTCCGGCCGAGGCATCGATGACGGTCCAGCTCCGCAGCGAGGGCCACGACGCGATCCTCCGGATCGCCGGCGGCTCGGTCGAGGCCGAGCGCGGCGAGGCCTTCGACCCCGACCTGACCCTGGAGGGGTCGCCGCGCGACATCCTCGCCGTCCTCGTCGCCGGCGACGCCGCGGCCGGCGACGCGCAGATCGGCGGCGATCCCGAGGCCCTCGAGCAGCTGCGCTCGATGGTCGTGCTGCCGGACAGGCTGCTCGACGACGCGATAGCGGTCGCGACCGACCCGGCGGCCCTACCGCTCGTATAGCTTGACGACGCGGACCGTGCCCTCGGGCGCGGCCTCGACGCAGAGGTCGCAGAGGACGCACTCGTCGAGGTTCTCGGCGACGA
>DATBHH010000087.1:0-2445 GCA_036557525.1 Solirubrobacterales bacterium
CGAACCCCAGACCCGCGCCGGCGGATAGCCGATCTTGGCGTCGGAGCCGATCACCAGCAGGTCCGAGCAGAGCGCCATGTCGGTGCCGCCGGCGACGCAGTAGCCGTGGACCTTGCAGAGGACCGGCTTCTCGGAGTCGAAGAGGCTCATGAAGCCGCGCACGTTGCGCCACATGAACTGGAAGTCGGTGACCGGGTCCCAGTTCGACTCGGGCGCGTGATTGGCGGCGATCGTCGCCGGGTCGAGGGGCGAGCCGGGCGGCGCCTCGACCCCGCCGAGGCCGGTCGTGTCGCCCTCGGCTGAGGCGACGAGGTCGTAGCCGCCGCAGAACCCGGTCCCGTTGCCGGCGAGCGCGATCGCGCGCACCTCGGGGTCGAGGTTGGCGCGCTCGACGCAGGCCGCGATCTCGGCCGGCATCAGGGTCGTGATCCCGTTTCCGCGCTCGGGCCGATTCAGCGTGATCCGCGCCACTCGCCCGTCGGCCAGGTAAGTCAGCGTCTGGAGCGTCTCCACGGATCGGACCTTAGAGCCTGTCCCGGCAGGGGGTGAAGCGGGTCCTGTTGGCGAAACCCCTGCCGGGACAGGCTCTTAGACCCGTTCGACGAGCATCGCCTTGCCCTGGCCGCCGGCGACGCACATCGTCTCGAGGCCGACCTGGTGGTCGTCGGTCTCCATCGCGTTCAGCAGGGTTCCCATGATCCGCGCCCCGGTCATCCCGAACGGGTGGCCGAGGGCGATCGCGCCGCCGTGGGTATTGAGCTTCTCGAGCGGGATGTCGCACTCGTCCATGATCGGGATCACCTGGGCGGCGAAGGCCTCGTTGAGCTCGACCGCGTCGACGTCGTCGATCGTCATCCCGGCCCGATCGAGGACCTTCTTGATCGCGCCGATCGGGGCGACGCCCATGTACTCGGGCTCGTTGCCCCAGGTGGCGGCGGTGACGATCCGCGCCCGCGGGGTCAGCCCCAGCTCCTCGGCCCTGGTATCGCTCATCAGCAGCACCGCGGCGGCGCCGTCGTTGAGCGGGCACGAGTTGCCGGCGGTGACCCCGCCGCCCCCGAACGCCTCGGGCAGTTCGGCGAGCTTCTCCAGCGTCGAGGAGGCGCGCGGACCGTCGTCCCTGGCCACCTCGGTGCCGTCCGGCAGCGTCACCGGGACGATCTCGCGGTCGAAGAACCCGTCCTCCTGCGACTTCACCGCGAGTTCCTGCGAGCGCTGCGCGAACTTGTCCATGTCGGCGCGGCTGACCTCGTATTTCTCGGCGACGTTGACCGCGGTCTTTCCCATCTCGATGTAGGCGTTCGGCTGGCCGTCGTTGCCCTGCAGCTCCGGGTTCTGGTCGTCCACGCCGGCGGGCTCGGTCCGCTCGTTGTAGCGGCTGACCCACTCGATCCCGGCGGCGACGTAGACATCGCCCTCGCCCGCCTTGATCGCGTTGCCGGCGTGGCGGATCGCGTCGAGGCTCGAGGAGCAGTAGCGCGAGACGGTGACGCCGTTGACCGTCTCCGGCAGCTTCTCGGAGAGCAGCGAGACGATCCGCCCGATGTTGAACGCCTGCAGCCCCTGCGGCATCCCGCAACCGCAGAACAGGTCCTCGACCGAGGCCGGATCGACCTCCGGGTTGCGCTCCAGCAGCCGGTCGACGACGTAGGCGCCCATCTCGTCGGGGCGCAGGCCGGCGAGCGAGCCCTTGAAGGCGCGGCCGATCGGCGTGCGGACGGTATCGACGATCACAGCATCGGGCATTCGGTGTTCTCCTTGGCTCCGGGGGTATGAAGCGGTTCGTGCGCAGCGTAGTTGACAAAACTCCCAACCTGCGTCTCCACTAACTTTCCGCCGATGGGGCTGGATGGGCTGCGCGCCTGGATAGGAGAGGTCGAGCGAAAGCTGGGCATCAGGACGAAAGTGATGCTGGCGCTCGCGGTGATCGCGATCGCGGTCTCCGGCGCCGGCATCTACCTCGCAATCGACACCCGCGAAAAGTCGGTCAGCGAAGGCGACGTCCAGGCGCTCCAGGAAAAGCTCGAACAGAAGATCGACACCGTGAGCGGCAGCGCCGAAACCGCCGCGCTCAAATCGGAAGTCGCGACGCTGAAGGCCGAGGTCGAAAAACTCGAATCCTCGGGCGGCAAGGGCTCCTCCGGGGAAAAACAAAAAGCCCCGCAAAGCGCGGAACCGTAGCGTCACTTGTGCTGATTCGCACGATGTAAGGGGTTCTCGTCCCCCGACTCGGCTACAGTCGCCCGCAATCCACCTCGCGTTGAACGCGAGCTTGCCGAGATCGGCAATGAAAGGAGGCCCCCCGATGCCCGAGGGCTACTGCGTCAAAGAGCGCAAGAAGGTCGAGATCAAGGATCCGAAACAGGTGACCATGAAAAACGGTCGCCCGGCGATCCAGGGTGTGTGCCCCGACTGCGGCACCAAAATCTTCAAGATCGGCAAACT
>DATBHH010000088.1:0-38590 GCA_036557525.1 Solirubrobacterales bacterium
GGAGGCGCCGAACGAGTTGCTGAAGCTGACGCCGCTGCCCTCAGCGGTCTTTTCGAAGGCGGGCTCGAGCGATTCCTGGTAGACCGATTCCGGGGTCGAGTAGCCGACCACGTCGATCTTGCCGCCGGATCCCGAGCTCGATCCCGGGGTGGTGTCGTCACCGCCGCTACCGCAGCCGGCGATCCCCAGGGCTGCAACCAGGGCCAGCAGGGCGCTCAGTCCGCCGATTCGGTGCCGGGTCCTCCCAGGAGCCTTCTCCATTGACAAGTTCCTACCTTTCTTGAGTGATTTAGTACTGAAGCGCCGGGCAGAGTAGCAGAAAGTTGATCGAAATAGTGGAGATTCGATCCGCTCCGGCCGAATAGACTGCGCGCGATGAGCGGGCAGGACGTGGTGCGGACGCCGGACGACGCCCTTCAGGGTCTGCCCGACTTCCCCTTCGAGTCGAGCTATCACGAGGTCGACGGTCTGCGGCTCGCCTATCTCGATGAGGGGGAGGGAGACCCGGTCGTCTTCTTCCACGGCGAGCCGACCTGGTCGTACCTATGGCGCAAGGTGATCCCCGCGATCCGCGACGCCGGGTACCGGTGCTTCGCGCCCGACTACGCCGGCTTCGGCCGCTCCGACAAGCCGACCGACATCTCCTGGTACACCTACGACCGCCACGTCGAGCTGATGGCGGCGCTGCTCGAGGAGCTCGACGTCCGCGACGCCACGGCCGTCGTCCACGACTGGGGCGGGCCGATCGGCCTGCGGCTCGCGGTCGAGCATCCGGAGCGCCTCTCGCGGATCGTCGTGATGGACACCGGCCCCTTCACCGGGCACCAACGGATGAGCGACAACTGGCTGAAATTCCGCGACTTCGTCGCCCGCAACGAGGACCTTCCGGTCGGGTTTCTCGTCCGCGCGGGCTGCAAGACGGATCCGGGCGACGAGGTGATCGCCGCCTACGAAGCGCCCTATCCGAGCCCGGCGTCGAAGGCCGGGGCGCGGGCGTTCCCGATGCTCATCCCGACCGAGCCCGACGCCCCCGGCGCGGCCGAGGGCAGGCGGGTCGCCGATGCGCTGCGCGATGACGAGCGGCCGAAGCTGCTGCTCTGGGCCGACTCCGACCCGGCGCTGCCTTTCAGTGTCGCCGAACAGGTCTCGAGCAGGCTCAACTTCCCGGCGCCACGCAAGATCGAGAACGCCGGCCACTACCTCCAGGAGGACGCCGGTGCCGAGATCGGCACGATCATCGCCGACTGGCTCTAGGTTTCGCGCCGGGAGCGCTGCGACCGCACGACCTCGGCGAGCTCCTCGCGAGGTCGGTCGCCGAGAAGGCGGGCGCGCCGGGGCGCCCCGTCGTCCTCGACCCAGGTGACGGTTCCCGGCCAGTAGGGGCCGGGTGGGGTGCCGGGATGGTGGAAGGCGGAGGCGAACACCCAGCTGCCGGTGTTGTGGAGGGAGCCGCCGCCGCGCAGCGGCCATGTGCCGTCCTCCTCTCCGGGCCCGCCGCGGTGGGTGTGGCCGGTGATCAGATGGCCGTCGCCGACCCGGAGCCGCTCGGCGAGCTCGGTCGCGGCGACGACGCCGCTGGCGGCGATCGCCTCGCCGGTGAGGACGGGGTCGAATTCCGATCGAAGCAGGCGGTTCACCCCCCAGACACTCGCCGGGACTGCGGCCGCGACCGCGGCGCCGCGCGCCGCGCGCCGCGCCCGGCCCCTGTTCCCGTCGCGGCGGGAGATCGCCCGCCAGGCGCGCTCGGAGGGGCGGGTCGCACGCTGGGCCAGATCCGACTGCGCCAGCGAGTAGGAGAGGCCGTAGACCGGACGCAGGACGCGCTCGTAGTCGAAAGGCGTCGCCGGGCTCGGCACCCGTCCGAAGAGCCGCATCATCACCGCCGCGGCGATGCACTCGAGCCGGGGCAGGGTCATGTGGCAGTCCATGTAGTGGCCGTGGGTCGCGTAGACGTCCTCGCGCAGCCAGATCCCGGGGTAGGCGAGGTCGAGCGCCGCGTCTCCGAGCCAGCCGGCGATCATCCGCGCGGCGTCGGATCTCGGCGGCGAGTGGTGCTCGAGCTCGATCGGCCGGCGGGCGAGGGCGAGCTCCTCGAGCAGCAGCTCGACGAGGCGATGGTCGTGGTTGCCAGGCACGAGGATGACCTGCCGCCCCGCCATCGCCGCTCCGACCTCCTCGAAGAATGGCCGCGCCGTGGCCAGCGTCGGCGCCAGCGGCCTTTCGCGCAGCTCGAGGACGTCGCCGAGCAGGATGAGGCGGTCGGCCGATCGGATCTCCTCGAGCAGAGGTCTCCGGATGTCCGGATCGCGGGCGACGTCCTCGCCGAAGGCGCTCCCCAGGTGCAGGTCGGAGACGATCGCCGTGCGCATCGGGGGAACTTAGCCGCTCGGCGGGCGAGTCCGGCCGGTTACCATCCTGTGATGGAGCGTCTGAGCGAGGAGCGCCTCGCCCCCGCGAACGGGATCGAGCTCGCCTATCAGGAGATCGGCGATCCGGGGGCAGAGCCGCTGCTCCTGATCATGGGGCTCGGCACACAGATGCTCGCCTGGGACGAGGAGCTCTGCGCGATGGTCGCCGACCGCGGCTTCCGGGTGATCCGCTTCGACAACCGCGACATCGGCCACTCGACGATGATCGACTCGGCGGGGATGCCGGGCAGGGTCGAGATGATGCGAGGGCGCCGCCGGCACGCTCCCTATCTGCTCTCCGACATGGCCGACGACACCTTCGCCCTGATGGACCACCTCGGGATCGAGGCCACCCACGTGGTCGGCGCCTCGATGGGCGGGATGATCGGCCAGACGATGGCGATAGCGCGCCCCGAGAGGGTCCGTTCGCTCGTCTCGATGATGTCGACCACCGGAAACCGGCTGCTCGGCTGGCCCCACTGGCGGGCCTTAGGGGTCCTCCTCGCCGACTACCCGCGCACCCGCGAGGCCTACGTCAGGCGGGCGATCAAGACCTTCGAGGTGATCGGGTCTCCCGGCTTCCCACGCGACCGAGATCGCCTCGCCGAGCTCGCCGGGGCGATGTGGGACCGTTCCCACAACCCCGCCGGCGTCGTGCGTCAGATGTACGCGGTGACGGCCTCCGGGGACCGGACCCCGGCGCTGCAACGGCTCCAGCTTCCGACGACGGTGATCCACGGCGACTCCGATCGCCTGGTCAGGCCGGCGGCGGGCCGGGCGACGGCGAAGGCGATCCCAGGTGCCCGGCTGCGGATGATCAGGGGGATGGGCCACGACCTGCCGCGCAAGCTCTGGCCGGATTTCGTCGAGGAGTTCGCGGCCAACGCCGCCCGCGCCGGCGACCCGGTCGCTGCCGAGCCCGCATCTGCCTAGAGTGCGGCTGAAAGGAGTCGAACCTTCACGAGCTTTCGCCCACACGGACCTGAACCGTGCGCGTCTACCAGTTCCGCCACAGCCGCGCGGAGAGGCAATGTACCGGTTGGGGCCTCGCTAGAATGCCCAACCCACGCCGCTATCGTCTAGGGGACTAGGACGCCGGATTCTCAGTCCGGAAACCGGGGTTCGAATCCCCGTAGCGGTACTGCTCTCAGTTCGGATTCGGAGGAGCGGGAACACCGAGTTGGCGGCAGATTGCCCGGACCAGCCCGGGCCCGATCTCTTTGTGTCGCGGTAGAGCCGAAACCTGGTTCTCGGGTCCGCGCCACTTCACATGCTTCGAGCCGCCGATCTCGTGACATCCGTGCGCTCGTAGATGGCGCTCGAGGTCGCGACGCTTCACACCGCGGGCACGAAACGCAGGTGCTCGCGATCAGACCCTGAAGTCTGGCCGGCGAGCTCCTCATCCGGAGTCAGCACCGTGCGCAGGGCGTCGAGGACGTTGTCCCTCGCTTCCTCGCGTGTGCGGCCCTGGCTGATGGCGCCGGGCACCTCCAGGACGCGCGCGACGATCCAACCTTCCTCGTCGGGGCTATCGAAGGAGATCGTGAAGTCGACGGATGCGGCCATGGTCAAACCGTAGCGTCTCCCGTTGCGGCAGTTGAGAAGCGTGTCCCGAAATATGTCCCCAACTCCACTCAACTGAGACGAGCCAGATCCGATTATCTCCTCCGCGATACGCACAAATCGCCCGCAATCCCGCTCCCAGAGCCAATTCTCAGTCCGGAAACCGGGGTTCGAATCCCCGTAGCGGTATTGAGCAGCCGAGCCAAACGCGCCGTCCGAGAGGGCGGTGTCTTGGTATTGGGCGACCTTTTGGGCAACTCGGGGCCCTATAGCGGGTAATCGTCTAATGAATTGGACGATGGGGGAAAATGGGGCTGCAAAGATGGAGGAAGCACCGCGTGACCTTGCCCGTATCGCTAATTGTGTATACATTGCAATACACGAAAAGCGAGGGGAAGTATGGCCATCAAGAGCAAAGCGAAGAGCCGAAACTGGAATCTTAGGGTCGCGGAGGCTGAGGACTCCCTTGTCCGCGCCGCAAGCGATTTCGAAGACACCAACGTCACGAGCTTTGTCCGCGGCGCGGCCGTAACGGAAGCGAAGCGCGTCTTGGCTGATCGAAGGGTCTTTCGACTCAACGAGATGGACTGGGAGAAGTTCACCGAGCAGCTCGAACGTCCCGCACGGGTCCCGGCTGGTCTGGTCGAGCTCTACTCAAAGCCGAGCGTTTTCGAGTAGTCCTTCCCGTGGGCTACAGCAAGCCCGAGCCCCTGCGAGGGAAGCACAGCACCGATGAGTTCGAGTCAGGCGAAGAGTCGCTTGATGTTTGGCTCAAGCGCTACGCCCGGCACGCCGAGGCAACTGGTTCAGCCAGGGTCTATGTGACGACCGATGACGGGGTTTGTGTTGTTGGCTACTACGCCCTGACCGTAGGCGAGGTCGGGCCGGAGCTTGCCACGGAGCGCATGAAGAAGGGTCAGCCAAGCGAGAGTTCCGCTCCCGTCTTGCTCCTTGCGCGCCTAGCTGTCGACAGGGACCATCGGGGCCAGGGGCTTGGACGATCTCTTCTTCAGGATGCCCTCCTGCGGTGCGCAAGCGCAGTTGAGCTCGTCGGAGCTCGAGCGATCGTGGCTCACGCCGTTTCGGAGGAGGCTTCCGCCTTCTACGACAAGTTTGGTTTCGAAGAGTCCCCGACTGACCCCCTCCATCGGAGTCTGCTCGTCAAGGATATGAAGAAGTTTCTCCGGGACAACGCCGGCGAGGACAGCTAGTAGCCGAGTCCTTCTCGAGGAGGTTGCGGAAACCCGAGGGGGAACTCCATAACCCCGACAGGCCGGCTCCTACGCTTGTCTCAGAGTCGTGTCCCGAAATATGTCCCCAACTCCACCGAACTGAGGTCAATCGGATCCGCCTCAACCGGAGTAGCAAGCACAAATCGCTCTCAATCCCGCTCCCAGAGCCAATTCTCAGTCCGGAAACCGGGGTTCGAATCCCCGTAGCGGTATTGAAAAAGAGCCCCGCCGTGTGCGCGGAGGGGACGTTGCCGATTTACGCCCCCGATCACCGAGTTCTTCTGGGCAGGCAGGTGGTCACGTTCGCGAAGGATGACGGCTCAGTGAAGAAGCTTCTTCAGGACCAGCCCCTTGCTCTGGCTGGCTGCGGTACCGCCATTTGGGGTGTAGGTGACGGTGATCTTCACCTTCACCTTCCCCGCTTTGTTCAGCTTCTTCTTCTGCTTACCCTTCGACTTGGCCAACAGCTTGACGGTGGCTGCCGCTTTCGGCTTCTTCGTTTCCTTGACGACGCCCTTGCCGGTCAGCGTGAGCGTGCCCGGCCCGGGAACGATAACCGGCACCTTGGCAGTCCCCTTCTTCTTGTTTAGCTTCACCTTGCCGAACATGAAGCGATTCGATGGGGCGGTCGGAATGGGGGACGGTGGCTGGAGCTCGAAGGCGCCGATGTCGGCGCCGTTGGCGCCGGGGGCCGAGGAGTTGGCGACGCCCGGATAGAGGACCGGGCGAGCGTCACCACGCTGATCGGCGGGCAGGGCACCGCCGCCCTTGTTGACCGCCGGGCTGCTCGGCGAAAGCGCCATCGTCTGCGTCGGCCCGCCGTTGTCCTGGAGCGGCCCGAGCTGGGGGTCGACGCCGAGGAGGTCCGAGCCGGCGACGGTTTCAGTCAGTTTGGCGTTCGAGGTGTTGCCGACCAGGCTAAAGGCGCTCGAGACGCCGGTGCTGAGGTCGTTGATGTCGGGGCCGACCGCCGCGGTATTGCCGGCGACGATCGTGTCCACCAGCGTCAACCCCGGGGCGCCGACCGCGCGGATGCCGCCACCGTCCCCGTCTGCATGGTTGGCGGCGATCGTCGAGTCTTCGATAGTCACCGTGCCGTCGACTTCAAGGCCGCCGGCTTCTTCGCTCGCGGTGTTGCCGGCGATCGTCGAGTTGCGAACGACGATCCTGCCGCTGCCGATGGCGTTGAGGCCGCCGCCGGCCTTGCCTTTGGCGGTGTTGCCGGCGATCGTCGAGTCTTCGATCGAGCCACTGCCCAAGATCTGCCCGTATAGCCCGCCGTTGTAGGCCGAGGCGGTGTTGCCGGCGATCGTCGAGGACTGGATCGTCCAGTCGGCGCCCGGATCGCCCCCGACCGAGAGCCCGGCATCGTCTTCGGCGTGATTGCCGCTGACTGTGCTGGAGCGGAGCGTCAGCGGCCCTTCGAAGCTCGCGATCCCGCCGTCGGTTTCGGCGTTGCCGCCGGTGATCAGGTCGTTGGCCAGGGTGAGGTTGGAGTGGGAGTTGAAGATGTTGCCGCCGATCCCCGCGTCGAGGCCGCCGCTGGGCGCCGTGCCGTTGGCGATGTGCAGGCCGGCGATCGTCACCGGTTCGGCACCTGGCATTTCGATGTCGACGACCCGGTGCGCCGAGGTCTGGGCGATGGTGATCTGGGTGGGCCCCGGACCCTCGATGTCGACGGGGTCGGTGATCACGATGCCGCCGCCGGAGAAGGTGATCGTCCCCGTAAGGCCCGAGGCAAAGACGATCCCGTCGGCGCCCGAGTGGGCATTGGCGGCGATCACCTCGCCCCGTAGGCTGCCATCTCCCGAGCCACCCGAGTCACTCGTGTTGGTGACCGTGTAGGTCTGGGCCTGGGCGGCGTAGGTTGTCACGGCCAGGAACAGCACTGCGAGCGCCAAGGCGGAGAGGAAGCCTCGGCGTAGAGATGTTCTCGGGCGCGCGGCACTCCGCATCGGGTCAGTGTATCCGCGGGTCGGTTGGCTGGAGGGAGTGTTGGCCGGTTGGGCAATGCGCCCTTGCAAGCTCCTGCCCGCTCACTCTTGATGCGGAATCGACTCCGTCCATCCATGGCGCTGCGGGAGAAGGCCACCAATGTGTCCCCAGTTCCACCAACCTGGACTTAACTCCGCTGAACTCCTCGAACTCTGCACGCACAAATCGACTGCAATCCCGCTCACAGAGCCAATTCTCAGTCCGGAAACCGGGGTTCGAATCCCCGTAGCGGTACTCAAGATCCACACCTGAATCGCGCCCGCAGGGCGGCATTTGTGTGCCGGGGCGGCAAGGGAAGTCGCCGGCCTGGCTCAGGTCAGGCCCGTCGACCCTGGAGGTACAGCGCCAGCGGCATGAAGATCGCTGTCAACGCGGCGGTGGCAAGCAGCGCCCAGCCGAGCTGGCTGCCTTGCACGTGGCCGTGGATCAGCCCCCGCTCGGCCGTCACCACGTGGGTGATCGGATTGATTTCGGTGAACGTCTTCAGCCAGCCGGGCAGGGTGTTGACGTCGACGAAGATGTTGCTCATGAAGGCCAGCGGCATCAGGATCACAAAGCCGATACTCATCACCGCGCTGGGGCTGCGCAAGACCAGCCCGAGAGCGAGCCAGGCCCAGGAGAGACTGAGCGCGAAGACGATCGCGAGCGCGATCCCCGCAAGCACCCCAAGCACGCCGCCCCCCGCGTCGAACCCCATGATGAAGCCGAGCACGAGCACCAGGAGCACCGCAAGCAGATAGCGGCCGACGTCGCCGAGCAGGCTGCCGACCAGCGGTGCCGGGCGCCAGACCGGAAGCGAGCGGAAGCGGTCAAAGGCGCCGGTCGTCAGGTCACGGTTGAGGTTGACGCCGCTGTAGATGGTGAGGAAGACGACGGCGAGGACGAGCGTTCCCGGCAGCAGGTGTTGCAGGTAGGTATGGGTAGAGCCTTCCAGCGCGCCGCCGAACAGGTAGGTGAAGAGGACCGTGAACAGCAGCGGGATCCCGACCGCGTCGCCCAACTCCTCGGGCACGTGCTTGATCTTCAGCAGCACCCGCCAGGCGTAGGTGATCGAAGCCGAGAGACGGCCGGCGAGGCGCGGGCGCTCGCCGCCGCCCAGCGCCCGTTGGGCGAGAGCCTCCGGTCTCGTGTCGGTCACTCCCGCACTCACCCTTCGCCTCCGTCGTTGCCGTGTTCCGCAGGCTTGCCGGTCAGTGCCAGGAAGACCTCGTCGAGGCTTGGATGGCCGTATGAGAAGTCCCGTACGTCGACCCCCGCGCCGGTCAACTCGGCGACAACGGCTGCCGCTCTGCCGCCGAGCTCGTCGCCGTCGCCCGCGAGCCGGGCGGTGAGCGCGGCCGATCCCGCCTCGCCGTCGACGCTGACGCCAAGCCTGTCTTCGAGCAGCTTCGCGGCCTGGCCCCGCTGATCGGCATCGGGAACGTTGAGCCGCAGGCTGCCCTCGCCGATCGAGGACTTGAGCTCGTCGCGGCTGCCGTCGGCGATGATCCTGCCGCTGTCGATCACCGCGATCCGGTCGGCGAGTTGATCGGCCTCCTCCAGGTACTGGGTGGTCAGCAGCACCGTCGTCCCCGCCGCGGCGACCGCCCGGATCAGGTCCCACAGCTCGAGTCTGTTGCGCGGGTCCAGGCCGGTGGTCGGCTCGTCGAGAAAGAGCAGCTCCGGAGTGACGATCAGGCTGGCGGCGATGTCGAGCCGGCGCCGCAGGCCGCCCGAGAACGCTGAGGCCTGCCGGTCGGCCGCCTCACTGAGGCCGAAGGCGTCGAGCAGCCCCGCCGCGCGCTTCCTCGCCCCGCTCCAGGAGTAGCCGAGCAGGCGAGCGGCGAGCACGAGGTTCTCGGTCGCGGTCAGATCCTGGTCGACGGAGGCGAACTGCGAGATCAGGCTGATCTTGCGGCGCACCGCGGCCGCTTCGGAAACGACGTCGTGGCCCAGCACCTGGGCCTGGCCGCCGCTCGGCCGTGAGAGCGTGGCGAGGATGCGAATCGTCGTCGTCTTACCGGCGCCGTTCGGGCCGAGGAAGCCGAAGACGGAGCCGCGCGGCACGGTCAGGTCGATTCGGTCGACTGCCCGCTGTTCGCCGAAATCCTTCGTCAGTCCCTCGCACCGGACAGCGGGCGTGTCGCCGGTCCACCCGCTGGCGCCAAGGCCGGCGACACCCGCCGATAGATCCGCGATCTGCTCCATCATCCGTCGCTCCTTTCGAGTTGCCCTGCCCTCTTGAAGGGGATGCGAAGGGTCGCTGACGAGCTAGGCTATCGAAAGTTGTCCATATGGACAGTCCAAACGAACAAACTCCCGCTCAAGCGGTGAAAAGGAGCACCACTGCGACCCGCGATCGCCTGCTGCGCGCCGCCGGACAGCTGATCGCCGAATTCGGCTGGGGCCGGGTCACCACGCGCTCGGTGGCCGAGCGGGCAGGGCTGCCCCACGGCGCCGTCAGCTACCACTTCTCCGGCAAGCAGGAACTGCTGAGCGACGCGGCGGTGCTCGTCTTCGAGCAGGCCTTCCCGATCGCGGAGCTCGAGGCGCTGGGCTCGCTCGAGGACGCGCTGGCGCTGATGGAGCGATGGATGGAGGAGGCCGAGAGCGGCGACCTGCTGGTCGCCGAGGTCGGAGTGGAGGCGATCCTGGAGTCCTCTCGCGACCCGGTCCTGCGAGAGCGGGTCGATGCCCTGCTGCGCTCCTATCGAGCAGTCCTAGCGGAGCTGGCGAGGCGCGACGCGGCCGCGGGCACCTCCTTCGCCGGCGCCTCGCCGCAGGCCGTCGCGACGCTGATTGCCGCCGCAGCCGACGGCCTGTTCTTGCATGCGCGACTGGATCCGGAGCTTGATAGCGCGGCGGCCATGGCCGCCCTCCGTTCCCTTCTGGCGGGTTGAGTCGCTGAAGCCGCGTGGTCGCTCCACCTTTGTTCGTGGTGGGGCGATCTCAGTCCGGAAACCGGGGTTCGAATCTCGGTAGCGGTAGTCCCGCCTCCACCGAGTCCTCGCCGGTGTCCAGAATTCGCGCGTTGTGAGGGCAGCGGGCGATACGAGATGCCGCCAGAATCGCACCGCATGAAGCGCACGATTCTCGTCGGGCTCGCCGTCGGCGCCCTGGTCGCGCTTCTCACCATCCCCTTCCTCGGGCGCTACGGCTGGGATCGCGACGAGCTCTACTTCCTGACCGCCTCGCACCACCTCGCCCTCGGCTACGTCGACTTCCCGCCGTTGATCGCGCTCCTGGCCTGGCTCGTCCACGCCGTCTTCGGTGACTCGCTCGACGCCCTGCGGCTGACCAGCCTCGCCTGCGCGATCGGCTCGGTTGTCCTCGTGGCGCTGATGGCGCGCGAGCTGGGCGGCGGGATACGGGTGCAGGCTGGGGCTGCGCTCGCCTGGGGGATCACCCCGTACGTCCTCGGCTCGGCCAGCATCTTCCACCCGACCTGGCTCGACCTGCTCGCCTGGAGCGCCTTCCTCTATGTCGCCCTGCTGATCCTGGTCCGCGGGGAGCCGCGTCTGTGGCCGCTGCTCGGCATCGTCGCCGGGCTCGGCCTGGAGGCCAAGTACACGATCGCCGCGCTGGGGATCGCTTTCGCCCTCGGCCTTTGTCTCAGCCCGGCGCGGCGGCTACTGCGCACGCCCGGGCCCTGGCTGGCGCTGGCGATCGCCCTGCTCCTGCTGGGCCCGAACCTGATCTGGCAGGTCGATCACGATTGGCCCAGCCTCCACTTCATCGGCTCCCAGAACAACACCACCGCCGAAGACACCTCGCGGGTCGAATTCACGCTCCAGCAGTTCCTCTTCCTCGGTGCCGCCTTCGTTGTCGGCGTCGCCGGCGTCGTCCGCCTCTGGCGCGACCCGCGCCTGCGGGCGCTGGCGATCGTCCCGGTTGCGACGACGCTGCTCTACTTCCTCTCCCGCGGCCGCTCCTACTACCCGCTGCCGGCTGACTCGATCGCGGTCGCCGCCGGCGCGGTCGCGGTTGCCGGCTGGCTGCGGCATGGCCGCCGCCGCTCTTGGGCGCTGGCCGGCCTCGTCGTCCTGCAGCTCGCGGTACTCGCCGTCGTCGCCCCGATCGTCGTCCCGGTGCTGCCGACACGGACGATGATCTCGAAGGGGATCTGGGAAGCCTCCTTCTACGACGACGAGATCGGGTGGCCCGAATTCGCGACCGAGACCGCCCGGGCCTGGCGGCAGCTGCCGCCCGCCCAGAGGCGGGAAACAGCGGTCGTCGTCGGCAACTACGGCGAGGCCTCGGCGCTGGAACTGTACGGGCCGGCACTCGGGCTGCCGCCGCCGCTCAGCGGCCACCTCTCCTGGCAGTACTGGCGCCCGGCCCACCTACCCCAGCGCCGGGCGCTGCTGATCGGCCTCGACCCCTCCCGGGTCGCCGCCCTCTGCGCGAGCCGGCGTCTGCTCGGCCGGATCGGCAACCGCTACCACCTCGCCAACGACGAGCAGGGAGAAGAGATCCTCGAGTGCCGGCTTCGGGCGCCGCTCGGCGCCCTCTGGGGCGAGATCTCAACCGACCGGCTCTGAGTCTCACCTCGGCCGCGCTGCTGCCCCGCCGAGCCTCGCCCGCTCCGCCCAAGGCGTACCGCACCAGGGTGCGCACAGGGGAGGTCACGGGTGCGAGCCGGAGGGAACGCGTCCAAACTGACGTCCACCAAGCGCAAGCAGTCAAGGGACGTTCATCTAGGAGGTCTGCTGTGACAACGACGACTTATCTGGGCAGCGGCGACGCGAGCAGGCACCGCCGGGACTACCGGCCAGAGTGGCTGGACAACCTCGCGGACGACGTGACGATGGAGGGGTCGGTGCTGAACGGGATCGCTGAGGGACCCGAGGCGATCCGGGCAATCCTCGGCTTTGCGCGGACGCTGTACGAGTATCAGGAGTTCAACTTCGCCGGCCCTTACGGAGACCACGGGTTCGTCGAGGACTACACGTCCGTTGTGCGGGGGGAACCGATCGGCAGCGTGGTAGTGGTCCGCTTCAACGAGGCCGGCCAAGCCGCCCGGATCGTGGTCAACCACCGGCCGCTCCGCTCGGTGCTGCTCTGGTCCCAGCTCATGGGCGAACACTTCGCGGGCAGTCGTTACGCGAAGCACTTCCTCAGCCACGACGCGGCGGAGGCACTGCACGAGGCGATGGGGACACGGTGAGCCGCCGCCCCAGCAGACCAGCGCAGGTCCTACTCTGGACTGCCTAACTGCAGGTAAGCGCAGCCCCCTCTTCAGCACCAGCTTTTTCGTCCGGCCGTTCGAAACACCGCCGGTGGGGGTGAAGGGTGACGCTGACTGTCACCGTCGGGAGGCACAAACGATCGGCCAAGAGTGGATGACGGCCTCCCAACGGGCCGTATCCTTGGCGCCGTGTCACGCCCGAGGACGATCATCGCGGCGATGGTTGCGCTTGGCATCCTGGCGCTCCCGACCGCCGGGCCGGCGCAGGCGTCTGTGACCCGATACGCGTCTCCCACCGGCAGCGGTTCGGGCTGCACCCAGGCCGAACCCTGCACCATCCTCACTGCGCTCGCGGCCTCGGCAGGCGGCGACACGGTGGTCGCCGCCGGCGACGCCGGAAGTTACGGGACCCCGGGCACGCCGCTCAGCGCAGCGCTCGTCGTCGAACCCGGGGTCTCGCTCGAGGGCGCCCCCGGACAGCCCCGGGCCGTCTTCTTCTCGAGCCCCGCCGGTCTCTACCCGGTGCGGGTGGAAGGGGGTGGGCACCTGCAGGATGTCGAAATCCACAAGCTCAACCCGAGCGGCTGGGCCCTCTTCGCCGTCGGATCCGCCAGCCGGGTGATCGCGGACGCACCGGAAGGCACAGGTTGCGGAACCAGCTCAGGAGCGGTGATCATCGACTCGATCTGCAGCGGGGTATGGGGGATCTACGACGCGTCGGGAGGACCCAGTGGCGAATGGACGCTGACCCTGCGAAACGACACGATTATCGGCACGGCTGACGAAGCCGCCTACTTCGAAACCGACAGCCTGACGATGGAAGCCACCGCGGTGAACACGATCCTCCGCGGCAACTCGACCGACGTTCGCGCCAGGGAGACCAGCACCGGGACGGTCGCAGTCAATCTCGACCACTCCAACTACGCGACCGTCACAGCCGAAGGTGGCGCCTCGATCACCCCGGCGGGGTCCGGCGCAAACCAGACCGCTTCGCCGCGGTTCGTCCAGGCAGGGGTCGACTTTCACGAGGCGGCCGGCTCGCCGACCATCGATGCAGGGGTGAATGACCCCGCGAACGGGGCGACCGACCTCGACGGCAACCCCCGGGTGCACTCGTATGTCGCTGGCGATTGCGGTCCGCAAGTGGCGGGAACCACGGACATCGGCGCATACGAGTCCGATTTCCCGGGTGGGGGGTCAGCGCCCGCGTGCCCGCCGCCGCCGGTCGTCCACCGTGGCCCGCCGACGACGGAAATCGGCAAGGCCCGCATCAAACACCGGCGCGCGAGGTTCACCTTCGACGGGGCGGGAGAAGGGAGCCCGCTCCACTTCGAATGCAAGCTGGACGGGAAGCCGTTCAGGTCCTGCAGCTCGCCGAAGACATACAAGCACCTGCGCCCCGGCCACCACAAGTTCCGAGTGCGAGCCGTCAATGCGGATGGCGTCGCGGACGCCACGCCGGCGCTACGATCATTTCGCATCGCGAAACCGGCCAAGGCCTAGCCACAGATCGTGGTCAGCGAGATCCTGACGATCGTGTCGTTGGGCCCGCATCGGGGGATCGGCTTCTCCTGAAAGACGATCCGCTCGTGCCGCTCGAAGACCGCTGCGCATCAGTAGATCGCCGCAATCAGAAGTGCTCTGATCCGCGCACTTGGCTCCTGGAGCCAGTTCTCAGTCCGGATACCGGAGTTCTCCCCTCGCGACCCCGCTCTCAGGGGCGGCGAGGCGCTGGACACCGTGCGAGAGTCGGCGTGTGAATTGTTTCCGGGCCTTCGACAGGCTGAGGACGAATAGAGACCGGAGGTGAATCAGATGAGTGACTCCGAGAAAACCGAGGGGCTTGATCAGACGATGAGCCGGGCGGACCATCTGTTGACGCTCGAGTTCGGCGATCGCGCTGATTTCGACGATCAACGCCAGGAGTGGCGCCGGCTCTTCTCGGAGGTGCTCGGGACATTCCTGCTCGTGCTTGCCGCCGCGGGCGGCGGGATCCTCGTCGGCAAAGGCCAGATTGCGCTCGGGGCGGCGGTGGTCGCGCCCGGCCTCACGGTCTTGGCGATCATTCTGTTCATGGGCGCGATATCCGGCGCCCACCTGAACCCGGTGGTCTCGCTCGCCTTCGCTCTGCGTGGCGACTTTCCGTGGCGGCGTGTGCCCGGCTACATCATCGTCCAGCTGATCGGCGCAACGCTCGCCTGCCTCTTCCTGCTCGCCGTGTTCGGGAACGTCGAACATCTCGGCGCGACCCTGCCGGGGCCGGACTACGCGAATTGGCAGGCGCTGCTGATGGAGATCGCCCTCACCGCGGGGCTGGTGAGCGTGATTCTCGGCACCGCCTCGGCCGCCCAGAACGTAGGCGCGATCGCAGCGCTCGGCGTCGGCGGCTACATCGCCCTCGCCGGCCTCTGGGCCGCGCCGGTCAGCGGTGTCTCGATGAATCCCGCGCGCTCCTTCGGCCCTGCCTTGGTCAGCGGCGACTTCGCTCACTACTGGGTCTACGTCGTCGGCCCGCTCGCGGGAGCGATGATCGCGGTCGGGTTCGCATTCATCCTCCGCGGCGCAGGCGGCACCGCCATATCGCGAGCCGCCGGGTCTGGGGTGCTGGACCCGGGTCTCTTCGAGCGCAGGGCACGCCTCGCGGCCGAGATCGAGCGCGGAAAGGTGATCCCGCCGGGCCTCGTCGAACCCGAGCACCCGAGCGGGGAGGGTCCAACTCCCAAATGAATTGCAACCGCCGGATCGGCTCCGGCGCTGGGTTTCCCTCACGACCGGTCGGGAGACCCCGCCGATGAGCAGCGACAGCAACAAGAGAAGAGGAGAGCGACAATGGCCGTTTGGCCGTCGCCGTCATCGCCGCGGTGGCTTTAATGGCTGGGGTACCGTCGAGTGTCCGTCCCGAGTCGCGGTGGTTGCTCGCGATCATCGGCCTGTTACTGCTGGTGCTGGTCGTCGCCGATCCGGGACGAATCGATCGTCCGACGATACTGGTCCGCGTGCTGGCGCGGCTGCTGCTGTCTCTCTTGGCCACATCGGCTGCCGCGAGCACTGCGTTGCTGGTCCACGTCCTCGTCGTCGGCGGCGACCTGACCCATTCGGCGACGCGCCTCCTCCTAGTCGGCAATGCCATCTGGATCTCGAACAACATCGTCTCGCTCTCCTCTACTGGGAGATGGACGGGGGTGGGTCCGCGGCCCGCACGTTCCACCCGCCCGAGCATCCCGACCTCGCATTCCCGCAGCACATGAATCCGGACCTGGCGCCGGCCGGCTGGCGGCCGATCTTCATCGACTACCTCTATCTGGGAATCACGAACGCACTTGCCTTCAGCCCGACCGACGTGATGCCGCTCGCGCCGTGGGCGAAGACCACGATGGCGCTCCAGTCGGTGATCTCGATCATGATCCTCGGGCTCGTGGTCGCGAGAGCGGTGAACATCTTCTCCTGATGGCCGAGGCGTTCGCCTTCTCCTTGAGTGCCGCCGTGAACCCGACCCTCTTCACCGCCCTGATGGTGATTGGTGTCGCGGAATGCCGAGCGGTTGATGCTCGGCTACCTCCTGGGTGCCTACGTCATCAGCATCACGCTGGTGCTGGTTATCGTCTTCGCGCTGCCGACGCATTCGAGCACCGTCACGACGTCGAGGAACACGCTCAGTCCCGCGATGGACCTGGCGCTCGGCTTGATCGCGATCCTGGTCGGAATTGTGCTGATGACGGCCCGTGACCGGATGAGAGTGGCGGAACCGGCGCAAGGGAAGGAGGGGAGACAAGGGACCGCCGCGATGGCGACGCGCTCTCGATGAGGGCTCCCCGCGGATCGCCTTCGTCGTCGGCGTGGCGCTCAGCCTGCCCGGCGCGTCCTATCTCATCGCCCTCGACATCCTTCACAAACACGATCTACCGGCAACGACGACGACGATCTGCGTGATCGCCTTCTGTCTGATCCAGCTGATCCTCCTCGAGCTCCCGGTTCTGGGATTTGCCCTGGCCCACGATCAAACGGTCTCGGCCGTCGGCCGTTTCCAAGGCTGGATCAGCAGGGACGCCTGGCGGATCGCCACCTGGACTGCATTCGTGGTAGGCGCCCTGCTCGTGGCGCGCGGCCTGATCGAGCTGCTGACGTGACGGGCGGCCTATATTTCTGAGCGGTGAAGGGGACGGACGCTGCACCCCCGGGAAAGGCCCAGGGACGGGACATGGTCCAGGTCCCCGCCGGCGAGTTCACGATGGGCTCGGATCGTCACTACCCGGAGGAGGCGCCGGCGCATCGGGTTCGGGTCGACGGCTTCTGGATCGATCGTCATCCGGTGACCAACGCGCAGTACGCGGCGTTCATCGCAGAGACCGGTTACCAGACCGTCGCCGAGCGGCCGCTCGATCCGGCTGACTATCCCGGGGTGAGCGAGGACCTCCTCGTTCCCGGCTCGCTCGTGTTTCACGGCACCCCCCGCCCCGTCCCGCTGCACGATCCGAGCCGATGGTGGTCCTATGTCCCGAGCGCGCAGTGGCGGCAGCCGCTCGGCCCGGAGTCGAAGAACGGTGGCCTGGCCGACCATCCGGTCGTCCAGATCGCGTACGAGGACGCCAAGGCGTATGCGGACTGGGCGGGGGCATCGTTGCCTACCGAGGCCGAGTGGGAGTTCGCGGCCCGCGGCGGGCTCGAGGGGAAGGCCTTCACATGGGGGGACGACGATGTGCAGGACACCGAACCGCTGGCGAACACCTGGCAGGGTGGGTTCCCATGGCAGAACTCTCTGCTCGACGGATGGCTGCGCACCTCTCCGGTCGGATCGTTCCCGCCGAACGGATACGGCCTGGCGGACATGGCGGGTAACGTCTGGGAGTGGACCGACGATTGGTTCGTGCCCCGCCATCCGGCGGACCCGGTCAAGGCCTGCTGCACGCCGGAGAATCCCCTGGGCGGGAGACAGGAGGAGAGCTTCGACCCGGCCCAGCCGCAGATCCGCATCCCGCGCAAGGTCGTCAAGGGAGGCTCCCATCTCTGCTCGCCCAGCTACTGCCTGCGCTACCGCCCCGCCGCGCGCTCGGCGGAGATGATCGACACCTCCACCAGTCACATCGGCTTTCGCTGCGTCGTACGGGCTTAGGAGCTCTTTTCGAGGGTGAGCCCGAGCTCCTTCATCTCGCGCTCCGAATTGCCCCTCAGCTTGCGGCCGAGCATCGGGCGTCCATCATCGTGTCGATAGACGCCCGACGGCTCGGAGGCAAGCGGCTCCTCCCAGGCGCCGTAGAGGGCGGCCATTCGGAACGTGAAGCCGATCACGAATGCGACAACTGCCGACGCCCAGGTGTCGAACCCGATCGCGTCGCAGGCGATCCAGATCGCCCCCGTCATCAGCGCCGTGGTCACGAACCACTCACCCCGGATGAACTGCTTCGGCTCGACGCCGCTGCTCACGTCGATCATCCAGCGGCCGGCGGTTGGACCGACCATGGCGAGGACCAGCGCGCCCAGGACCGGTATTTCGGGGCTAACCACCGGCCCGGCGACGGCTGGTGCCGGCGCGCTTCACGGACCAGATCAATACGGCAACCGTCGCGACGACGGTCAGTGGCCAGGCGGGAAGGGAAGCGGCGGCCAGCAGCGCGGTGGCGGTGAGCAGGCCGACAACGCCGGCAGCGGTACGCCAGTCATCGCCGACCAGGAATTCGAAGACGGCGCCGCCGACTCCTCCCGTCATCAGGCGGTCTCCACGGCAGGGCTGGAGCCGGCTCGGCGCAGCGAGCGAACCATCAGCCAGGAAGCGGCGAGGAGCGCAAGCGCCAGCACCGGCAGGGCCGCGTCGTCACCCGGCCATGAGGCGCCCGCTCCCTCCGCGCCCCAGAAAACTCCAAATGTGCTCAGTGCGATGCCGACGATGAATTTCATCGAGTTCTCCGGCACGCTTGCCAGCGGCGCGCGCAGGGCCGCACCGGCGCCGAGCACCACGACTACGGCCAATGCTCCGGCGGCCGCGGCGAGCGGGACATCGTGCTGATTGGCGCCGAAGGTAAGGACGATGAAGGCCACCTCAAGCCCCTCCAGCAGCACGCCCTTGAAGGAGACGAGGAGGGCGTAATGGTCGAGGCCGCGCTCGCGCGGAGCCGCGCGAGCAGCCGCCGTCTCGCGCTCGAATGCCAGCTTCTCATCGTGGGTCGCAATCACGCCGCCGGCACGCAGGATTGCCTTGCGCAGCCACTGCAGGCCGAAGATCAGTAGCAAGCCCCCGACCACCAGCCGCAGGGCGTCGAGCGGGATCAAGGTGAGCGCCGGCCCGAGGATCGCGATCAGCGCCGCAAGAACGACGGTCGCGGCGCCGACACCCAGTAGCGAAGATCGCCAGTCGCGGGCGGAACCGACGGCGAGCACGATCGTGAACGCCTCGGTCGCCTCGACCGCAGAGGCGAGAAACACCGAGATCGCCAGGCTGGCCTGCGCTCCGCTCACAGGCGAAACGTTAGAGCGGTGAGCAGGCCGAACCTCGGTCGGTCGCCGACTTCCGCCTAGGGCGTCAGGCCGACCTTGACCACGCCTTCGCGCTGGTTGCCGAAGAGGTCGTAGGCCTCCTCGATCTGGTCGAGCGAGAAGCGGTGGGTGATCAGCGGGCCGAGGTCGAGCCTGCCGTGGCGGACCATCTCCATCAGCACCCGCATCCGCTCCTTGCCGCCGGGGCAGAGCGTGGTCAGGATCTGCTTGTCGCCGATCCCGTACACGAAGGACTCGAGCGGGACCTCGAGCTTGCCGCCGTAGACGCCGAGACTGGACACGATGCCGCCGGGCCGGGTCGCGTCGAGGCACGCCTGGAACGTCTCCTGGGTGCCCAGCGCCTCGATCGCGACGTCGACGCCGCGCCCCCCCGTGAGCCGCTTGATCGCCGCGGTCGGGTCTTCTTCGGTGAAGTCGATCGTCTCGTCGGCGCCCATCTTCCTCGACAGCTCCAGCCGCCCCGCTATGCGGTCGACGCCGATGACCAGCGAGGCGCCCATCAGTCGCGCCCCGGCCGTCGCGCAGAGCCCGATCGGCCCCTGGGCGAAGACGGCGACGGTCTGCCCGATGCGGACGTTGGCGGTCTCCGCCGCGGAGATGCCGGTGGAGGCGATGTCGGCGAGCAGCACGCACTGCTCGTCGCTCAGGTCGTCGGGGATCTTGGCCAGGTTCGCCTGGGCGTAGGGCACGCGGAAGTACTCGGCCTGGACGCCATCGATCGAGTTGCCGAGCTGCCAGCCGCCGATCATTTTCCATTCGTCCTCGTGGCCGGAACACTGCGACTCGTTGTGGTTCTGGCAGTAGAAGCAGGTGCCGCAGGGGGTGATTGCGCCGACCAGCACCCGGTCGCCGATCTCGTAGCCGGAGACCGCGTCGCCGAGCTGGTGAATCGTCCCGACCGGCTCGTGGCCGACGATGCGCCCCTGCTCCACCGGGTACTCCTCGCGCCAGATGTGGACGTCGGTGCCGCAGATCGTGGTCAGCGAGATCTTGACGATCGCGTCGTTGGGCCCGCACTGGGGGATCGGCTTCTCCTCCAAGACGATCCGCTCGTGCCCCTCGAAGACCGCTGCCTTCATCGTCTCTGCCATCGGTGCCACCTCACTTCATGGGTCGTTGAGCCGTGCGCACCAGGCTAGGCGCCACCGCTCGGCTGCGCATCAGTAGAACGCCGCAATCAGGGAGTGCTCTGATCCGCGTCCTTGACCAAACCACTTTCGCCCGCCTCCGATCAGTGGCTGGGATAGGCTGCCCGACGCATGGGATCGCACGGTTTCAATGGCCGTCGGTGCGATGCCTGAGCCCGTCTTCGAAGGCGTCGCCGTGGCCCTGGTCTCGCTGTTCGACGGCGACGACCATCTCCTCGTCTCCGAGACGGCTGAGCACGCCGCCAGCCTGGTCGAGCGTGGTGTCACGGCTGTCACCGTGGCCGGGACCACCGGGGAGCCCTGGCGGCTCGACGACGATGACCGCGTCGCCTTGGTGGAGGCCTGCCGCACGAGTCTGCCGGGCGACGTCGCGGTGATCGCCGGGAGCGGTGATTCGGATCCGGCCAGGGCCCTCGAATTGACGGCGCGGTGCTCGGCGGCCGGCGCCGATGCCGTCCTCGTGCTGTCGCCGGTCGACGCCGGGGCGGTACCGAGGTTCTACGAGCAGATCGCGCAGGCGGCCGCGGGCACTCCGGTATTGGCGTACCACTTCCCCGCGTTCGCTCCACCCGGGATAGGCGTCGACGAGCTCGACGGTCTGCCGGTTGCCGGGATAAAGGATTCCTCCGCCGACGCAGACCGCCTGGCGATCGAGGTCGACATCTGCGATTACCCCGTCTACACGGGATCTGCCAACCTGCTGAGCCTCGCCGGGAGCGTCGGCGCAGCGGGGGCCATCGTCGCGATGGCGAACGCCGAGCCGGAACGGTGTGTGAAGGCCTTCGCCGGCGATCTCACCGCTCAGGCCGAGCTGGCTTCGATGCACCTCGCGTCGATCAACGGCTTTCCCCAGAGCCTCAAGGCTCTTGCGGGACTTGCCTGAGCGCCCGCGGCTCAGCCGGTGAACGGGTGGGTCGGCGTCGTCCCGTTCGGCGCCAGCAGGTCGAAGCCGTCGGGGATCTTCAGATGGTCGGGACCGGTTCCCGGTTCGCCGGTGCGCCCGTACTGCCAGACGATCCGCCTGCGGCCCGGGTCGATGATCACGACCCGGTCTCGGTAGTCGTCGTTGACCGCGATCAGGCCGTTCGGCAACCGCTCGGCCAGGCTCGGGTGGTTCAGCATCCCCGGGCCGGATGAGGGGTGGTAGGACCAGATGATCTTGCCCGCGCGGGTGAATTCGTAGATGCCGCCGGGCTTCGAGTAATCGGCGACCAGGTAGCGGTCGGGGCCGAGCTGCTGGGGATCCGACGGGTAGGCGATGGGAAGCTGCACTGTCCAGACCAGCCTGCCGGTGCGCGTGATTTCGTCGATGTAGGAGCCGTTGACCTCGGATACGAGGAGGTTGCCGTCGGCCAGCGGGGTGTCGCCGTTGGGCGAGCCGAGGCGGCGCGGAGGTTCGTGGGTGCATTCGGAGGGATCCCCGAAGGTCCGGATGATCCGCTTGCTCGGCGCGATCAGCAGGATTCGGCAGTTCTGCGCGTCGGCGACCGAGACGTTCCCGTCGGCAAGCAGGTAGGCGTCGTCGGGCTCGTGCAGATAGCCGGGTTCGGAGCCGGTCGACCCGGGGTGACCGAACGACCATGTCAGCCTGCCGCCGGGGAAGCTGAGCTGGACGATGCGCTCGTTCTGCTCCTCGTTGGAGATGATCCCGGTGCCGTGGTGGGTGAAGAACGCATCATCGGGGAAGTAGAAGCCACCCGGCGGGGCGGGGTGGCCGGCTGAGGGGTACCGCCAGAGCACGCGCTTGTCGGCATTGACGACCAGCAACCGGTTGTTGCCGCGGTCGGCGATCATCAGCATGCCGCCGAAGGGAGGGCTCGAGGCGGGTGGGGGGCTCGCCTTCGACGGGGCCGGCGTCACCCGGTGAGCCCGCAGGCTGACGACGGTCGCCAGCGCTTCCGCGCCCGCGCCGGCGCCGCCGAGCAGGTAGGCAGAGCCACCGCTGACCACCGCCGCTCCGTTGGCGATCGGCCGCGGCAGGCGCCCCGCCACCGCGACCGAGCGGCCGGGTTCAAACCGCCAGATCGTCGCCGTCGGCCCGGTTCGCGTTTCGCCGCCGAGCACGAACAGGGCGCCGTCGAGCGCGACGGCGCTGGCGTGGGCGACGGCGACCGGCAGGTGCCCAACCACCGGCGCCTGGCCGGTCCTCGGGTCGAACTCGCGGATCGCATCGGTCGGCGCTCCCGAGGCGGTCTCACCGCCGAACGCGTAGACCTTGCCGCCCAGGGCGGCGGCCGCCAGGTAGCGGGCCGGAACCGACAGCTCGCCGACCCGGTGGAAGACGCTCCCGTCGGTGGTGGCGAGGATCGAGCTCAGGGGCGAGTTGCCGTCGTAGCCGCCGAGGACGTAGGCGGTGCGGCCGACGGCGACGGCGCTGAGGTCCGAGCGCGGGGTCGGCAGCGTGCCGACGGCGACCGCGACAACGGTTCCGCCGCCGGCGGCCGGTGACAGCGACTGCACCCCGCTCGTGCTCGCTTCCTGGCCTCCACCGAAGACCAGCACCCGGTTGCCGAGCCGGACCGCGGCCGCATCGTGCAGCGGTTCCGCAAGCGAGCCGACTTCGCGCGGGGCGCCGGCGCTGAGCTGGAAGACGCCGCCGGCCGAGGCGCCTTCGGCGTCGAGCCCGCCGAGGATCAGCGGGCCGCCGGGCGCCGGGACCGCCGACTCGCCCTGGACCGGCGCCGGCAGCGGCTTCGCTTCGCTCGCGACCATGCGCAGCGAGCGGCGCGTGGGCCCACCTGACGCGCCGTGGTCCGAGCCGTGACCGCCGCCCAGCGAGCTCGCCGCCATCACCGCGGCACCGACGGCAAGCAGGGGAACGATCAGCCGGAGGCGGCGACGACGCAGAGACCTGCCGCGTCGCGATCGCGCCGGCGGTCGCGGGCGGGAGGAGGTGGCCACGGAGAGAGGATCGGGGCGGACGCTTAATCCCGTATTAGGCGTCCTGAAGAAATTTCTTATCCGCCTCGCGACGGATAAGGGAATTCTCACCAGCCCGTGACCGTGGGTTTAGCCGGCACCCCGAGGCTGGCGCGGTGCAACGCCTGGCGCTGGCCCTGATGCCCCTGCGGCTCTTCCTCGGTGGCACCTTCGTCTACGCCGGCGTCCAGAAGCTGAGCGACCCCGGTTTCCTGCATCCCGGCGCCCCTACCTACATCGGCACCCAGCTCGAAGGCTTCGCCAACGGCACTCCGGGCGGCTTCATCCTCCGCGCCTTCGCCATCCCGATCCCCGAAGTCGCCGGCGTCGGCGTCGCCCTCACCGAGATCCTGATCGGCCTCCTCGTCCTCCTCGGCCTCTACACGCGCTGGGCGGCGGCCGGCGGCATGGGCCTCAACCTCCTCCTCTTCCTCACCGCCAGCTGGCACACCACCCCATATTTCCTCGGCCCCGACCTCGTCTTCACCTTCGCCTGGAGCCCGTTTGTGATCGCCGGCGCCGAGGGCCAGCCCGCACTCGACACCGCCTTCGAAGCGCGCCGGCGCCGATTTCGCGGCGGGCCGGAAGCACCGCATCGCGTCGAGCCGATCCCGGGCGCCTACAGCCGCCGTGCCGCGCTGCTCGAGCTCGGCGGGCTCGCTGTCGCGATCGCCGGCGTTTCGGCCCTTGCCAAGGGCAGCTTCACCCCGGCCCGAGCGATCGGCGCCCGCAAGCCCCGCCACGGCTCGGGCTCGAAGTCCGCAAAGGGCGGTGGTGAGGGCGGCCAGGCCGGCGCCGAAGCGGCGGGACCGGCGAAGCCGACCGCAGGCTCGTCGGTTCCCGCCAATGCCGTGGAGCTCGCCGGCGGCAGCGAATTACCGGCGGGCAGCGGTGCGACCTACCCCGACCCGGTCAGCGGCGAACCCGACATCCTGATCCGGGCGAGCGACGGCAGACTGACGGCCTTCAGCGCGGTCTGCACCCACGCCGGCTGCACCGTGGGCTACGAGAACGGAGTCATCTTCTGCCCCTGCCACGGCGGTGAGTACGACCCCAACACCGGCGCCGTCATCGCCGGCCCACCACCGGCCGGCCTCGAACCGAAGAAGGTGATCGAAGCAGGTGGCAAGCTGTATGCAGTTCCGAGCTGAACGTCGGTGGCTACCCTTGAGGAGGCAAGACGCAATGGTTCTTCTACGACGCATCTCCACCCGCCGACTGCTGGCGCTCGCAGCTGCGCTGCTCATCCTGGCAGCCGCCACCACCGCGATCGCGCTCGCCGCGACCGGCGGCGGCCCGACCCCGCCCCCCAGGCCGCTCGATCGTGCGGTCCATGACGCCCTCGCTGCGCCGCGACCCGAAGGGGTCACCGCGCGCGTCCACTTCACCGACAACCTGATCGGCGAATCGGTCCTCGAAGGAAGCGACCCGATCCTCGGCGGCGCATCGGGCAGGCTCTGGGCGACGGCCGATGGACGGGTCCGGTTGGAGCTTCAGGCCGACGTCTCGAAAGGCAGCGCCGGGGACTTCGAGCTGGTCGTCGACGGCAACCGCTTCATGGCCTATGACCCCGGCACCGAAACGACCTATCGCGGCACGCTTCCGGAAGGGGACCACGACGCCCAGGGCGAAGCCGGCCGCGACAGGCCGCCGTCGCTATCCGAAGTGCAGGGCGGAATCCAGGAAGTGATGGAGCACGCGACGGTCGGGGACGCGGTTCCCTCCGACGTGGCCGGCCGCCCCGCCTACACCGTGCGGGTGTCGCCGAAGGCCGACGGCGGCCTCGTCGGCGGCGCCGAGCTGGCATGGGACGCCGAAAACGGCATTCCTCTGCGGGCTGCGGTTTACGCCAAGGGCGAAAGCTCCCCGGTGCTTGAACTTGCGGTGAGCGACATCTCCTTCGGTCCCGTCTCGGAATCGGTATTCGAAGTCTCACCGCCGCCCGGAGCAAAGACCGTGGACATCCAGCCGCCTACCGGCGGACACGGAGAGAACGGAAGCTCGGCGCCGGTCTCGGGTCTGGAAGCGGTTCAGGCCAATCTCTCGTTCCCGCTCAGCGCTCCGCCCACCCTCGCCGGCAGGGCCCGGAACGAGGTGCGGCAGGTTTCCAGCGGAGAAGATGCCGGCGCGCTGCTGACCTACGGCAGGGGTCTCGACGGAATCGCCGTGCTCGAGGTGCCGGCGTCGAATGACGGCTCCGGCGAAGGTCGGTACGGCGGCGGCCTGCAGCTCCCGTCGATCTCGATCGAAGGCGCCGGCGCCGCCCATGAGCTCGAAACGCCGCTCGGCACCCTGATCCGCTTCCGTCGGGCCGGGGTCGAATACACGGTGGTCGGCTCGGTGACCGCCGCCGTCGCCCGGGAAGCCGCGCAGGGCCTCTAGCCGCAATGACCGACGAGGCCCCGATCGAGGTCCGGGGACTGGTCAAGCGCTACGGCGATCTCGTCGCGGTCGACCACGTCGATCTGACGGTCGAGCGCGGTGACGTCTTCGGCTATCTCGGCCCGAACGGCGCCGGCAAGACCACCTCGCTGCGGATGATGCTCGGACTGATCCGGCCGAGCGAGGGCTCCGTCCACCTGTTCGGCCGCGACCCCCAGCTCGGCGCCGGGGCCCTCGAGGGCGTCGCCGGCTTCGTCGAGGCGCCGGCCTTCTACCCCTACCTGAGCGGCCGCGAGAACCTGCGCCTCTGCGCGGCTCTCGATGGCGGGGAGGCGAGCGAGCGGATCGACGAGGTGCTCGACGTGGTCGAGATGCGCGACCGCGCCGGGGACAGGGTCGGCGGCTACTCACACGGGATGCGCCAGCGGTTGGGGATCGCGGCGGCGTTGCTGCGGCGCCCGCGCCTGCTGCTGCTCGACGAGCCGGCGACCGGCCTCGATCCGGGCGGAATGCGCGACATGCGCGAGCTGATCCGCGATCTCGCGGCACGCGGCATCACGGTGATGCTCTCGAGCCACCTGCTGGTCGAGGTCGAGGAGCTGTGCAATCGCGTCGCGATCGTCCGCCGCGGCCGGGTCGTCTACGAGGGCGCCCTGAGCGAGCTTCGTGAGCGGGCCGGCGTCAGCTACCGGCTGCGAACGGCCGAGGACGAGCGTGCGCACCGGGTCTCCGTCGCGCAGCCCGGTATCGAGGAGGTGCGCGACGCGCCCGGAGGTGGCCTGCTGTTTCGCGCCGTGGGCGAGGACGCGGTCGGCGAGCTTTCCCTGGCGTTGGCCGAGGCCGGCGCCCCGGTGCTCGAGCTGAGCCCGCGCCAGGCCAGCCTCGAGGATCTCTTCTTCCAACTGACGGAGGGCGACGGTGCGGCGAGCGCCGAGCGGATGGCGGCGGCCGCGGAGGAGCTTTCCTGATGCCCGGTGTGCTCACCGTCTACCGCTGGGAGCTGCGCAAGCTGCGTGCCCAGAAGCGCACCTACCTGGGGCTCGGTGCCGCCGCGGCGGTGCCGGTGATCTTCGTCACAGCGCTCGCGATCCGAAACGGCGAACCGCGCGACGTCGCGTTCGGCCGCTATGTGCACGACACGGGCCTGGCGGTCCCGTTGGTGCTGTTGCTCTTCGGCTCGGTCTGGCTCTTTCCGTTGATCACCGCGCTCGTCGCCGGTGACATCGTCGCCGCTGAGGACCGCGACCGAACGCTGAAGACGATCCTCACTCGCTCGGTCGAGCGCCAGCAGGTGTTCGCGGGCAAGGCGCTGGCCGCAGTCACCTACGCGATCGCCGCGATCGCGCTGAGCGGCATCGTTGCGCTGGTTGCCGGGATCATCGCCTCCGGCTACAACCCGATCGTGACCCTCTCGGGAACCCGGGTCTCGGCCTCGCACGGACTCGTGCTGGTGGCCGCCAGCCTGCTCGTCTACCTGCTGCCGATCCTTGCCGTCGCGAGCATCGGACTGCTGTTCTCGACCGTGTTCCGCAACAGCGCCGCGGCGATCGTCGGCACCCTGATGTTTTCGCTGCTCCTGCAGTTGATCGGCATCCTCCCCGGACTCGGCGGCCTCGAGCCCTACCTGCTCAGCACGCAGTTCCAGGACTGGCAGGGCTTTCTGCGGGTGCCCGTCGACTGGGCGCCGATCCTCCGCGCTGTCTGGGTCTGCGCCCTCTACGCCGTGCCTTCGCTGATCGTGGCGACGGTCGTCTTCCTTCGACGGGACGTCGCCGGCGACTGACCTCCGAGCGCAGACCGCGATCGCTCCTGCGCCAATCTGGGCGAACGAGTCCGGGCTCAGACCGGATAACGGAGGATCGCCGCCGCGCCGCCGCCGCCCGGGACCTCGGCGGCGCGCAGGGCGAGCACGGTGCCGCCGGTGAGGATGACGCGACGGCAGAGCTCGTCGATGACGCCGTACTCCCCCTGTCCCCCCGCGTCGTCGAGCTGGACCTCGCCGGACTCCTCGTCGATCGTCCCGGCGAGGTTGGCGTCGACGTCGACGAAGAGGGTGTCGATTGCGCCAAACGTCGCGGCACGGCCGAGGTCGTTGATCTCGATCGCGGTGCGGCCGGCGGCGGAGCGCTCCTCGAACCGGTCGGCGAGCTCGCTGAGCTGGTCGGCGTAGAGGCCGTCGAGGACCTCGCGGGCGGCCGCGCCCAACTCGGCGTCGCTCGCGGCCTGGGGGCTGCCGGGCAGCGAGCGGCGGGCCAGGTGGGGGTAGGAGTTGACCGAGCGGAAGATCGCGTCGATCGGCTCGGTGGCAGCGAGGATCAGGGGGACGTCCTGGCCGGACAGAACCGGGCGAAGGGCCCCGTCGACCGCCCGGGCATAGCTGCGGATCAGGGTCTTCTGACCCTCCGAGCCCTGCAGGCGCCGGGCCGGGGAGCGATCGGCGATCGACGTCTTGCCGGCGGCTGCGGCGGCGCTCTCGGGCAGGTCGGGGACCCCTACCTCGAAGGTCGGAAGGTCAGGGGTGAGCTCGAGCAGTCGCACCGAGCCCTCGGCCAGCGCCAGGACGAAGGCGGTCTGCGGAAAGGTGACGGTCCGCAGCAGCGGCTTCACGTAGTAGCGATCGGCCACCTGCACGGCGGCCGTGAGCCGGTTCGGCAACCGGAAGCTGCGCAGCCCGTGCGGGTCGGCGAACACGGCCAATGAGTGGGCCTGCAGATCCCAGAACTCGCGATCGTCGTGGAGATCCGCCAGCGCCTCCTCGATCGTCCTGCGCTCGGCCGAGCCGACCCCCGCAGCGCCAAGCTCATCGACCGCCTCGGCGGCGAGGTTCTTGAATGCGATCCGATCGGCCTCGGCCTGCGGGGTGATCGGAGTGGTCGGCAGGTAGATGGAGACCAGATGGGGCCCGCGCGCCTGCAGGAGTCGCTCGATTTGCCGGCGGCTGGGAATGTCGGTGTGGAGGGCGATGCTCGGGACGTTAGGCGATCGAGCCGGGGGCGGAGCGCGGCCTGTCGTCGACTCGCTCCGAAGCCGGGGTCCGGTGCATGTCCCGCGGGGAGCGCTAGCATCGCTTGGGCAGAGTCGATCCCCAGCGCCAAGGGAGGCAGATGAGATCCAGCGCCCTCGACGGCGGCGGTTTACGTCGCGCCCGGCTGCGCCGTGTCGTTGCCTTCCCCGCAGCGCTGGTGTCGCTGGCAGCGGCCCTGGTCATGGCCGGCCCCGCTCTGGCGGCGTCACCTCCCTCGATCGAATCCGAGTCGGTCTCGCAGGTCACGGAAAGCAACGCGACCCTCGAAGCGCGCATCAACCCCAACGGGCTCAAGACCTCCTACCAATTCCGCCTTGAATCCGGCTGTCTGCCGCCGATGGCGTGCCTCGCGATCACAACCTACCCGCTGCCGGGCGGCGAACTCCCCGCCTCCTCCGAACCGGAGTCGATCAGCCTGGACCTGAACAGCGCGGGGGTCACACTGAAGCCCGACACCACATACGCCTACAGGGTGGACGCGAGCAACGAGGCCGGGTCTGCGTCAGGGGCCGAACACCGTTTCACGACGCCCGGCCCGCCGCTGATCGAAAGCGAGTCGGTCTCCGATGTCACCGCGACCGGGGCCACTCTCGAAGCGCAGATCAACCCTGGCGGACTCGAAACCGAATACGAGTTCTGGCTGGCATTCGCCAACTGTCAGAACCCGCCGCCCGGGGGCGCCGAGTGCGACTCGATCACGGTGCAGCGGGTCGGCGCAGGGAGGCTTCCGGCCTCCTCCACGGGTCGATCGGTGAGCACGACCCTGACCCATCTGCACCCGGGCTACTCCTACACATACTGGGTGGTGGCAGGCAATTCCGGAGGCGAAGCGGTCGGCGAACATCAACGGTTCTCGGCGCAGGCGGCGCCCCCGCCGACGATCGAGAGCGAGGCGGTGTCGCACATCACGCTCAGCGACGCGACCCTGGAAGCCGATATCAACACCCAAGGCCTCGAGACCAGCTACGAATTTCACCTGGTCGAACATTGGCCCTGCGAGGACATGACGCCGCGCTGCTTCCCTCCGGTCCGGTATATCCCCCTCCCGAGCGGCATGCTGCTCGGTTCGTTCGTCACCCAGAGCGTGAGTCTGGACCTCGGTAGCGCGGGCGTGAGTCTGGAAGGCCACGACGCCTACGAATACTGGGTGAGCGCGAGCAATGCGGCCGGCACCGCACAGGGCGAGCCGCAGCTCTTCAGCACATCGTCGGCAGGGGAAGTCGAACCGGTGGCAGCACCGAGCGGCGCCGCCAGCGCGCCATCCCCGACCACCGATCGATCGACTGATCCGACCTCTTCCCGGCCGGTTCACCGTCACCACCGCGTCAGGCACCACAGACGCGGCGCTCACCGCGTCGGTCGGGCATCGGGGCGATTCCGCGGCCGCCTGCACGGCGCGACCCGAGCCGGCTGATCCGCGGAGCGATGCTCACCCCTGGTTCCCGTCGAGAATCTGTTGCGAATAGTCTCGACGCGGACGTACACAGCGAAAGGAGAGACATGGCCGTTGCGATCATCAACACCGACTTTCCCGAGGGCGTCGGGCCCGACATGTACGACGCGGTCAACGCGGAGATGGACATCGCCGCCGACCCGCCGCCGGGTCTGATCTTCCACTGGGCCGGCGAGGTCGACGGCAGGTGGACGATCAGCGACGTCTGGGAGTCGCGCGACGCCTACGACGCGTTCAACGCCGAGCGGCTGACGCCGGCGATCGAAAAGGTGGCCGCCGCCGCCGGCGCGCCGACCGATGCCGAACAGCGGACGATCGAGGTCTCGGTCCACAACCATCTCAAGCCCTAGGTAGCTCAGACGATCCGATTCGGAGGCTCGCGGCCGTCGAGGACCGCGAGCACCGAGTCGGCGACGAGGCCGGCCATCCCGTCGCGGGCGGTGACCGTCGCCGAGCCGATGTGGGGGAGGAGAACGCAGTTCGGCGCCGCGAGCAGCTCCGCCGGGACGGTCGGCTCGTCCTCGTAGACGTCGAGGCCGGCTGCCGCGATCCTGCCCTCCGTCAGCGCCGCCGCGAGCGCCGCCGAGTCGACCAGCGATCCCCTCGCGGTGTTGACGAGGATCGCGCCGGGTCGCATCAGGGCGAGCTCGCGGCTCCCGACCAGGCCGGTCGTCTCGGCGGTCGCCGCGGCGTGAATGCTGACGACGTCGGAGTCGGCCAGGAGCCGCTCGGGGTCGGCCCGTTTCGCGCCCAGCGCCGCCTCGGCCTCGGGCTGCGGGCTGCGGGCCGTGTAGAGGATCGCCCCTGCAATCGGCCGGACCAGCTCCGCGTAGCGGCGCCCGATCCTTCCCAGGCCGACGACCCCGAAGGTCGCGCCGCTGAGCTGGATCCCGAGGTCCCCGGTCGTGTCGAACCCGGTCCACTCCCCATCACGCAGCCGGCGCTCGGCGGTGGGGAGCCCGCGGGCGGCGGCCAGAGTCAGGGCCAGGGCGAGCTCGGCCGTCGCATCGGTGAGGACGTCGGGGGTATTGGTGGCGATAACGCCGCGCGCGCGGCAGGCGGCGAGGTCGATGTTGTCGTAGCCGACCGCGAAGTTGGCGACCACACTCAGCCCGGGGCCCGCGGCGTCGAGCAGCTCGGGGCCGACCGCGACGGTCGGGTCGGCGACGATCGCCTCGACCCCCCTGGAGAGCTGGCCGATCCGCTCGGGCGTCGCGCCGAGTCCTCCTTCGCGCAGCTCGCAGCGCTCGGCGATCCGTTCTGCGCCGACGGCCGGGATCCGGCGGGCGATCAGAACGATCGGGTGCGATCCGCTCACAGCCACCGATTCTGCCTCGGCGCCGTCGCTATTGGCGCTTGCCCCGCGGCGAGGACCTCAGCTGGATCGTCGATTTCAGCGCCGAGCCGGCGCCCGCCTCGTTCGTCACCGTCCCCCGGATCGTCGCGCTGAGATTGCCGGCGTCTTCGAGCAGCCCGCGACCGGCGTCGTTGAGGCGAACGGTCAGCGGGCCGGTCCTGCCGCCGGCCACCCTGCCGGTGACCGAGCCGATCCTCCGGCCCGTGCCCTTCTGGAGCAGGCTCCCCGTGATCGAGCAGGAGTCGCCGGCGGGGGCCCGGCAGCGGAACGAGGCGGACCCCGAGCTCCCACGGATCCGGGCCTTCCTCTTGCCCGTGAGCGATCCCGAGGGCGGCGGCAGGGGCGCCGACGTCAGCAGCAGGGGCGCGTCGGCCCCTGAGCAGTCCTGGTCGATGCCGTCGCCCGGCACATCGAAGGCGGCGGGGTGGATCGAGGCGTCGTTGTCGTTGCAGTCGACGTTCGACGGCGAGCCGTCGAGGTCGACGTCCGGGTAGCTCACCTGCTCGCAGTGGGACACCGTGTCGATCGCGTCGACGGTCGCCGAGTCGTCGCCGAACCCGCATTCGACCATGTCGTGTTCGCCGTCGCGGGCAAAGATCGTGTCGTCGCCCTCGCCGCCTTCGAGGGTGTCCTGGCCGGGCCCGCCTTTGATTTCGTCGCTCCCCTGGCCGCCCCTGATGACGTTGGCAGCGTCGGACCCGACGAACCGGTCGTCTTCCGGCCCCCCGGTCAGGTTCTCGACGTCGGAGTGGACGTTCTGGGCGCCACTGGGGCCATCGTTGCGCTGGTCGTCGAGGGTGACAGAGAGGTCTTCGCCGGCGGTCGTCTGGTAGACGACGGTGTCGACCCCGCCGCCGCCGTTGATCAGGTCCGGCCCCGATGGGTGGAGAATCAGGTCGTTCCCGGCGCCGCCGTCGACGACGTTTTCGTCGGTCGCGTTGCCGAGCTCGAAGGTGTCGTTCCCACCGCCGCCCTCGAGCGTGTTGTGGGCTTCGCTTCCGATCGCCAGTTCGTCGTCGCCTTCGCCGGCGTCGACGACCATTTCGTTGTCGTCCGCACCACCGGAGACGCTGTCGTCGCCCCCGCTTAGGTCGACTTTCGCGATGTCGGAGATGTCGCAGGAGATCCGCTTGCCGTTCAATTCGACATCGGTGCAGTTTGCGCCGGCGGTCATCAGTGATCCGAGGCTGCCGTTCTGAACGAACAGCCATTCGGGCGGTTCGCCCTCGACGCCGACGGCGACTCTGTCAACTTCGCCTGTGCCTTCGTAAATCGTTTCGCCGCCTTCGCGGAAGACTTCGGCGTTCGCGGCGCAGGCGGACGCCGGCAGCAGCAGCGCAAGCAGCAGCAGGACGAAACCGATGCAGCCGAACCCGGGACGGCGCATCGTCAGATGGTGGACCAGGTCTCCGCCGCCGTCAAGGCCGGAGGCCCTCCCACGGACGCGCCGTGGGAGGGCCGTTCGGGGCTGGAGCTAGGCGCGCGCCCCGCCGAAGGCGAGCTGGCCGTCGGCGCTCTCGCGCTCGCCCTCCTCGAGGATCTCCTCGCGCTCGATCTCGCCCTCGCGGACGAGCAGCAGCGCCATCGCCGCCCCGACCAGGGCGAGCACGCCGCCGAGCACGAGGATCTCGTTGATCCCCGAGAGGAACCCTTCGCGGGCAGCATGGGCGACGGTTTCCCGCGCGCCGTCCGGCACCGCGTTCAGCGCCTGGCCGAGGTTGCCGGACGAGGCGGCTTCGATCAGCTGTCGGGGGTGGTCGCCGTGGGCGGCCGGGGTGCCGGCGGCCAGTTCGGAGACCTTGTCGGCTCCGCGGCCGAGGAACAGCGCGCCCCAGGCGGCGATCCCGACCGCGATCCCGACCTGGCGGAACGTGTCGTTGATCCCCGCCGCCATCCCGCTCTGCTCCTTCGGGACGACGCTGAGCGCGACGTCGGCGATCACCGGGTTGAGGAGGCCGACGCCGACGCCGGCGACGATGAAGCCGAGCAGGAGCGTGGTCCACTCCGAGCTCGCCTGGATGCCCGACATCAGCAGCAGCCCTCCACCGGAGAGCGCGAGGCCGGCGGCGAGCAGGACCCGCGCCTGCAGGCGGCCGAGCAGGACACCGGCGACGGGGGCGACGAGGAAGGCGCCGACCGTGATCGGCAGGTAGCGGATCCCCGCTTCCAGCGGCGTGTAGCCGAGGTAGTTCTGCAGGTACAGGGTCAGGTACAGGAACAGCGCGAACATCGATCCGGAGACCGCGAAGGCCGCGACCTGGACGCCGCTGAAGGCGTGCCGGCGGAAGAAATGGAGCGGCAGCATCGGCTCGCTCACCCGCCGCTCGATCGCGATGAAGGCTGCCATCAACGCCGCGGCGCCGCCGAACAGGCCGAGGATCAGGTCGCTGCTCCAGCCCTCCTGGTTGCCGCGCAGCAGCGCCAGCACCAGCAGGAACAGCGCGGTGCTGAAGGTGAACAGCCCCGCCCAGTCGATCCTGGTCGCGTTCGGGTCACGCGTCTCGCGCAGCTTGGTGAAGGTCGCCGCGACCGCCGCGATCCCGATCGGCACGTTGAGCAGGAACACCGAACGCCAGCCGAGGCCGTCGGTCAGGGCGCCGCCGACGAGCGGCCCGATCGCCACCGCGATGCCGATCGTCGCCCCGTATGTGGCCATAGCCATCGCGCGCTCCCGGCCGGCCGCGAACTCCTGGGCGATCAGCGCCAGCGAAACCGCGAACATGATCGCGCCGCCGATGCCCTGCACCGCGCGGTCGACGTTGAGCAATGTCGGGGTCGTCGCCAGCCCGGCCGCCAGCGAGGCGACGGTGAAGATGCCGACGCCGACGCCGAAGACGCGCCGCCGGCCGAGGCGATCGGCGAGCGACCCCGCGGTCAGCACCAGGGCGGCAAGCGAGAGGGTGTAGGCGTCGATCACCCACTGAAGGTCGGTGAAGCTTGCGTGCAGGTCTTCCTCGATCGCGGGCAGCGCGGTGTTGACGACCGTGATGTCGAGCAACAGCATGAAGGTCGCCACCGAGACCGTGATCAGAGTCCACCATTTTCGATCCATTGAAGCCCTCCTAAACGGGGAGTACAATCCGTCAGGCAGCCTTGTAAGGCAACTTGATAAGGCGACCGTATCATATGGTCAGGTTGCTTGACAGCTTCAATTCGCAGAAGATGCGTGAGAGGGATCACAGATGAGCCCGAAAACAGATGAAGACGACCGGATTCCGCTGCCGGCCCTGCTCGAGAGCGCGAAGGAGGCCGGATACGAGGAGCTGCATCGCCGCCTCGCCGAGCGCGGCTACCCCGACATCCGCCATGCCCACGGTTGCGTCTTCCGCTGGGTGATGCCCGACGGGACGCGGTTGACGGAGCTCGCCGAGCTCGCCGGCCACAGCAAGCAGGCGATCGGCGAGTTCGTCTGCGACCTCGAGGCGATGGGCTACGTCGAGCGCGTCCCCGACCCGCTCGACGGCCGGGCGAAGATCATCCGCCTGACCAAGCGAGGGGCCGAGGCGAAGGCGGTGGCGCTCGGGATCTTCGCCGAGATCGAAAGCGAGTGGGCGGAGCGGATCGGCCGCGAGCGGGTCGAGGCGCTGCGCGAGGCGCTGGAGGCCCTCGATGAGCTCGAGCACGCTGTGCCTGTCGCTGCCTAGCGCCACCGTCGGCGACTCCCCATCCGACCTGCGGGTGCGGACGAGCTGGAGGCGCGGGCCCGCCGCCGAGGCGGCCGGTCCGGTCCTCGTCAGCTACACCGAGTTCACCCCCGACACCCTCCGCGACCTGCCCCGCATCTACCGCGCGGCGCAGCGGCTGCGACGCGAAATCGCCGAGCTCGAGGGGGCCGTCGGCGTGGCCGTCTACTGGCAGCTGCTCAGGGGCCGCGGGGGATCGGTGTCGGCCTGGGCCGACGAGACCGCGCTGCGGCATTTCGTCTCGCTGCCGTTCCACCTCGAGACGATGCGCGCCTACCGGCCGCGCGGCAGCCTGCGGGCGATCGACTGGACCACCGACTCGTTCGAGCTCGGCCGCGCGTTCAGGGAGGGCCAGCGCGGCCTCGACGAAGGCCGGGGCCGGGCCCGCCGCGGCTAGATCCTTCTAGCCTGTCCATTTGCGGGCCTTCCGTTCGTCTTGGGAGCAGACATGCTCTCCAAAGGAGGAACGATGCAGTACATGCTGATCATCAACCAGGGCACGACGCCGACCCCGCAGTCGGAGGAGTGGGATCGCCTGCCCGACGACGACAAGCGCCGGATCGCCGACGACTACAGGGCGGTCAGCTCGACCCCCGGGGTGACCCCCGGCCTCTGGCTCTCGCCGCCGGAGACGGCGACGACGGTCAGGGTCGAAGACGGGAAGACGCTGACGACGGACGGCCCGTTCGTCGAGACCAAGGAGGCGATCGGCGGCTACCTGGTGTTCGAGGCCGAGGACCTCGATGCCGCGATCGAGCTGGCGGCGCGGATCCCGGCGGCCCGTCTCGGCGGCGCGATCGAGGTGCGCCCGATCGTCGAAACGTGACCGAGGGGGCGGCCAGCGAGCGGGCGTTCCGCGACCAGTGGGGCCGCGTCCTCGCCGCCCTCGTCGGCTTCCTCGGCGACATCGACCTCGCCGAGGAAGCCGCGCAGGAGGCGTTCGCGATCGCCGCCGAGCGCTGGCCGCTCGAAGGCGCCCCCGCGAACCCCGGGGCCTGGCTCATCCGCACCGGCCGCAACCGCGCGATCGACCGGATCAGGCGCGACCGCACCCTGGCGGCGAAGGCGCACCTGCTGGAGATTCCCGAGGCCGAGGAGGAGGAGGAGGTCGACGTGTCGGCGATTCCCGACGAGCGGCTCGAGCTGATCTTCACCTGCTGCCACCCGGCGCTCGCGACCGAGGCGCAGGTGGCGCTGACGCTGCGGACGATGGGCGGCCTCAGCACCGAGGAGATCGCCGGAGCATTCGTCGTCCCGCGGGAGACGATGGCGAAGCGGCTGGTCCGGGCGAAGAAGAAGATCACCGCCGCCGGGATCCCGTTCCGGGTCCCGCCCGACCATCTCCTGCCCGACCGGCTCGCCGCGGTGCTCGCGGTCGTCTACCTGATCTTCAACGAGGGCTTCGGCGGGCGCGGGGACCTGGCCGGGGAGGCGATCCGGCTCGGGACCGCGCTCGCCGAGCTGATGCCGGAAGAGTCGGAGGTGCAGAGCCTGCTGGCGCTGATGCTGCTGCTCGAGGCGCGCAGCGCGGCGCGATTCCGCGAAGGCGAGCTGGTCCTGCTCGAGGATCAGGACCGCGCGCTCTGGGACCGCGGCCTGATCGACGCCGGGCGCGCCCGCCTGGAGCGGGCGGAGGCGCTTTTCGGCGAGGGCCCCTATTTCCTCCAGGCCCGGATCGCGGCCCTTCACGTCGAGGCCGAGCGGGACTGGGCCCGGATCGCGGAGCTCTACGCGGAGCTGGCGCGGAGGACCGACTCCCCCGTCGTCGAGCTGAACCGCGCGGTCGCGGTCGCGGCGACCGAGGGCCCGGCGGCGGGGCTCGAGGCGATCGACGGGCTCGAGCTCGAGTCCTATCCGCACCTGCACGCGACCCGGGCCGATTTCCTGCGCCGCCTCGGCCGCGAGGAGGAGGCGCGGGCCGCCTACCGGCGGGCGCTCGAGCTGACCCGGTCCGACCCGGACCGCCGGTTCCTGGCCCGGCGCCTGGCCGAAGTCGGATGACGCTCCGGATCCGCCCCGGCGAGGACGCGGACGTCGCGGCCGTCGCCGAGCTCGCCGAGCGCGCCTACGAGGGCTACGTCGATGAGATCGGCGTCCGCCCGGCGCCGATGGACGCCGACTACGCCGCGACCGTCCGCGCCGGGAAGCTTTTCGTCGCCGAGGACGACGACGCCGTCGTCGGCGCGATCGTGCTCGTTCTCGAGGGCGAACACCTGGAGGTCGAGAATGTCGCCGTCGCTCCGTCCCGGCAGGGGGCGGGCGTCGGCCGCGCCCTGCTCGCCTTCGCCGAGGAGCATGCCCGCGAGCGGGGTGTCGGCGAGCTGCGGCTGTTCACCCACGTCCTGATGAGGCGCAACCAGCGGATCTACGGGCTTTTCGGCTACGCCGAGATCGAGCGGCGGAGCGAGAACGGGTTCGAGCGCGTCTTCTACTCCAAGCGGCTCCCTAAACTTGACCGATGAGCGAAGACCCTGATCGCGACTCCGTCCTCACCCTCTACAGGCGCGGAATCGAGCTCCTCGAGGAGGCCGACTTCGAGCAGGCCGCGGTGCCGCTCGAGGCCGCCGCTCGCCGCGCGCCCGAGAAGTCCTCGATCCGCGAGGCGCTCGGCCGTGCCTATTTCCGGCTCGGCCGCTTCGCCGCCGCCGCGGTCGAGTTCGAGGCTGTCGTCGACTCCCACCAGGTCAACGACTTCGCCCACTTCTGCCTCGGCAGATCGCTGGCGAAGACCGGCCAGACCGATCGCGCCCGCCACCACCTGGCGCTGGCCTCGAACCTGCGTCCCGAGCGCAGCGATTACCGCTTCTACCGCGACCAGCTGGCTAGCCGCTAAAGGCCGGCGACCAGGGCGCCGACGTTCCGCTTCGAGAAGTAGGGGCCGAAGGTGTGGTGGAGGTCGCGGCGCCTGGCGTAGCTGGTGAGGCCGTCGATCATCGTGCCACCTTCGATCAGCCAGCCGCCGCCGCTCGCCCCGGGCGCCCAGTGGCAGCGGATCGCGATCGTCGGCGGGCCGGGGATCCGGTAGGTGGTGCTGTCGTCGCCCGCGTAGGGGGAGCTGCAGCCCTGCATCCGCTTGACCTTGCCGGGGTAGCCGAAGCTCTGGAACTGCTGTTTGCGGCCGAGGTCGAGGGCGATCGTGACGCCGCCGCCGACCGCGTCGGCGACGTTGACCCCTTCGGCGTTGGGCTGGACCTCGGCGGCGCCGATGTCGAAGTTCGGGTTGCCGAGCCTGATCCACTGTTTCGGGACGTGGACGTCGCCGCGGTGGGCGACGAAGTCGCCGAACGGGGCGAGGCCGTCGGTGTAGGCGGGGACGAAGACGACCGTCCGCGACCAGGTCGTGCCGCCGCGCAGGCCGAGGGGCCCGGTGTTGAGGCAGTGGGCCGCGGTCAGGATCAGCCGCCGGGTGGGCGAGTTGATCGCCGTCGCCGAGCAGAAGCCCTCCTCGCTGCCCTGGCGGACGAAGAGGCGGCCGTTGGACGCGAACGGGGGGACGCTCGGTTCGGAGACGGGGGCGAAGCTGGCGCTGGCAAGGTCTTCGATCGGCGTCGGGCCGTCGAGCGGCTGCGCGGCGCGCATCCGTTCCGGCGTCCAGTAGGCGAGGGCGCGCGCGACTTCGTTCGGCTGGGCGCGCTCCGGCGGGCTGACCCGGGTCGAGCTCGCCGCCGCCGGCGAGGCCGCGGCGAGGAGGATCGCCGCGATCAGGGCGAGCGCCGCGAGAGGGCCCGCGACGCGCAACTTGGCACTGGGCGGGCCCGGTCGCATCGCT